>CAXTMS010000102.1:0-6142 GCA_964245345.1 uncultured Acetobacteraceae bacterium
GGGCGGCGGCACCTCCTTGACGATCTTGGTGGTGATCGGTGGCTTGATCACATCGATCACGGCGCGGCCGAGGCCGTTCAACAGCGCATAGATCAGCAGCACGTGCAGCAGGACGACGATGCCAAAGCCAACGATGTGGCGGGTCGGGCTTCGTTGCTGTTGCGCGTAGTCCATTCCCAAACTCCCAGCGTCCCGAGGAGACCTTTACCTGCCGCCGTTTCAGCGCAGGTCGAGCCGGCCCGCACCCGGAGGGCGGTCGGCGTGCCACCAGCGGCGGGTCTTTGTGCGACACAGAAAGGTTTTCACGGCTGTCATGTCAAGAACGTTATCCAGCCATTCGCCAAGGGCTTCCCTTGAAGCATTTGCCGAAGATCTGACCAGCGTCGGGGAGTTGCCATCGGCCCCTGCCGCAACAGAGTATTTTACGGATCGGGTCTGGAGGAAGACGGCAGGATGATGATCAGGTGCCTAGATCTTGGGCAGCAAGGACCTGTGCCATCGTCTCAAAAAAGGCGCTTTCCCAGGGTTGGGCGTCACACGCCGCGGCCAGGAATGGCGTCGGGTCGCCTGGAACGCGCTTGAGAAGCGGCTACTGCGCCGACGCGCTGGCCTCGCTGCGGGTGGCGCCGACACGGGATGCGAGCGAAGCCGCCATGAACTCGTCGAGGTTGCCGTCCAGCACCGCGTCCGGATTGCCCTTCTCCACCCCGGTGCGCAGGTCCTTCACCAGCTGATAAGGCGCCAGCACGTAGGAGCGGATCTGGTGGCCCCAGCCGATGTCGGTCTTGCCGGCCTCGGTCAGCGCCGCCGCCGCTTCGCGCTTCTGCAGCTCGGCCTCGTACAGCCGCGCCTTCAGCATGTTCATCGCCGTGGCGCGGTTGCGGTGCTGCGAGCGGTCGGTCTGGCAGGCGACGATGATCCCGGACGGCACGTGGGTGATGCGGATCGCGGACTCGGTCTTGTTGACGTGCTGGCCGCCGGCGCCGGACGCGCGGAAGGTGTCCACCTTGAGGTCGGCGTCGTTGACCTCGATCTCGATGCTGTCGTCGACCACCGGATACACCCAGACGCTGGCGAACGAGGTCTGCCGGCGTGCCGCGCTGTCGAACGGGCTGATCCGCACCAGCCGGTGCACCCCGGCCTCGGTCTTGAGCCAGCCATACGCGTTGGGACCCGACACCTGCAGCGTCGCCGACTTGAGCCCGGCCTGCTCGCCTTCGGAGCTTTCCATCAGGGTGATCCGGTAGCCGTGCTGCTCCGACCAGCGCGAGTACATGCGCAGCAGCATCTCGGCCCAGTCCTGCGCCTCGGTGCCGCCGGCGCCGGCGTTGACCTCCAGATAGGCGTCGTTGTTGTCGGCCTCGCCGGACAACAGGCTTTCGATCTCGCGCCGCTTGGCATCCGCCGCCAGCGCCTTAAGGGTCGCCACCGCATCCGCGACCATGGCGGCGTCGCTCTCGGCCTCCGCCAGCTCGGCCAGCTCCAGGGCGTCGCGCACCTCCGCCTCCAGGTGCAGCACGCCGTCCATCTGCCCGGCCAGCGTGGTCCGCTCGCGCATCAGCTTCTGCGCCGCGGCGGCGTCGTTCCAAAGCCCCGGGTCCTCGACCTGGGCGTTCAGCTCCGCGAGGCGGCCCTGGGCGACATCCCAGTCAAAGATGCCTCCTCAGCAGCGCCACCGACTGCTTGATCTGCTCGTTGAGGGCGTCGGTCTCGGCGGACATGGCGGCTGGTGATCCAGGGAAGGGTCGGAACGGAGGGCCCGGTCAATACAATCCGCCCATGCCGATGTCACCCCCGGCGGGCTTGGGCGGCGGCGCCGCAGCCAGGGCGCTGGCGTGGCCTGCGGTTCCCGGCGCCGCGACACCCGGGCCGGACGCGTCCACGGAGGTGCTGGACCCGGCCGGCACGGCCGCGTCCGCACTGCCCATCTCGGACTCGGCGTCGGGCAGGTTCTCGGCGCCGGTGTCGGCGGCGCTGAGCACCTGGTTCTCCGTCACCGGGTTGAGGTTGTGGCTGATGCCCGGCTCCTGGCCCGGCTTGAACGCGTCCACCGCCTCGCCGTAGCGCACCACCGCCACGCCATCCGGCACCCGGAACTCGACCTTCGGACGGTCCGCCAGCACCGCCTTCATGTACCGGTTCCAGATCGGGCCGGCCACGGTGTCGCCGTCCTCCTTCTCGCCAAGGGATTGCGGGTTGTCGAAGCCCACCCACACCACCGTCAGCAGGCTGGGCGAGAAGCCGGCGAACCAGGCGTCGTGGAAGTCCTGGCTGGTGCCGGTCTTGCCTGCGATGGGGAAGTCGATGCCTGCTCCCGCCTGGCGCCCAGTGCCGCCCGGCTGCAGCACCGCCTTCATCATCTGCACCACCTGGAAGGCGGAGGCCGGATCGGCGACCTGGCGGCGGGTGTCGGTCAGGGTGGGCGGCTGGTTCGGATCCGACCCCGCCTGCACCCCGAGCCCGGCCGGGCGCCAGATCACGTGGCCGTCGCGGTCCTGCACGTCGTCGATCAGGCTGGGCAGCACCTCCTTGCCGCCATCCTCGATGGAGGCATAGGCGCCCGCCTCGCGCAGCACGGTGGTTTCCACCGCCCCCAGCACCGCCGGCAGCACCTTGGGCATGGCGTCGACCTCGTGCAGGTCGATCGCCAGCTTGGCGACGCTGCTCATGCCGATATGCGCCGCCAGCCGGATCGTCACCAGGTTGAGCGACTTGCGCAGGGCGTCGTGCAGCGTGGTCGGGCCGCCGAAGGTCTTCTCGTAGTTGTTGGGATGCCAGGAGCCGTTGGAATACGGCTCGTCCTCGAACTTCTGGCTGGGCGAGATCCCCTGCATCATGCCGGCGAGGTAGACGATCGGCTTGAACGAGGAGCCGGGCTGGCGCAGCGCCTGGGTGGCGCGGTTGAACTGGCTGTTCTCGAAGCTCCAGCCGCCGACCAGGGCCAGCACCCGGCCGGTGGTCGGGTCCAGGCTGACCAGCGCGCCCTCGACCTGCGGAATCTGGCGCAGCGCCACCGGGCCGGGGGCGCGGCCGTCGGGATCGCGGTCGGGCTGCACCATCAGCACGTCGCCGGCGTGGAGCGAGCGATAGGTGTGGACCCAGGACAGGTCCTCGTTCCTCAGCACCGCCTCGTGCGGCGTGCCGAACCCACCCGGGCCGGCGTCGTCGTCGAGCCAGCCGACCGTACCGAGTGCCGGCGACAGCACCACCGCCAGGCGCCAGTCCGGCAGCATTCCGGCGGGACGGGGAACGGTGGCCAGCGCCGCCTGCCAGCTGGTGGCGGGCGGAGCCAGCGGAGCGCCGCGCGGCGTATGGCCGCGCCGAAGGTTGCCGACCCCGTCGAGATGCGCGACCGCGCCGCGCCAGCCGCCATGGAGGCGGTCGTAATGCATCAGCCCGTCGCGCAGGTCACGCGTCGCCTCGTCCTGCAGCTTCGGATCCAGGCTGGTCTGCACCACCAGCCCGCCCTGCATGGTCTGGTTCTGGCCGTAGCGGTCGATCAGCTCGCGGCGCACCTCCTCCGAAAACCATTCCGAGCCCGGAACGGGGCCGGGACGGGTGAAGGCGGTCGGCACCAGCGGCTCCGCCTTGGCGGCCTGCGCGTCCGCTTCGGTGATGGCATGGGTGTCGGCCATGCGGTCCAGCACCCAGTCGCGCCGACCCTTGGCGGCGTCCGGATAGCGGTACGGATTGTAGTTGGTGGGCGACTTCGGCAGCGCGCCGAGAAAGGCGGCCTGCGCCGCGTCCAGCTGGTCGAGCGGCTTGTTGAAGTAGGTCTGCGCCGCCGCGGTGATGCCGTAGGCGCCGGCACCGAGATAAATCTCGTTCAGGTAGATCTCAAGGATCCGCTCCTTGCTGAGCGTCTGCTCGATGCGGATCGCCAGGATCGCTTCCTTGGCCTTGCGGTCGAAGGTGCGGGCGTTGGAGCCCAGCAGCATGATGCGGGCCACCTGCTGGGTGATGGTGGACGCGCCGATCGGACGACGCTTGTGGAAGGTTTCCACATCGGTGACGGCGGCGCGCAGGATCGCCAGCGGGTCCACGCCGCCATGGGTGTAGAAGTTCTGGTCCTCGGCCGACAGGAACGCCGCCTTCACCTTGTCCGGGATCGCGCTGTACGGGACGAACAGGCGTCGCTCGGAGGCGAGCTCGGCGATCACCCGGCCGTCGCCGGCATAGATCCGGCTCATCACCGGCGGCTGGTAGGTACGCAGCACGCCCACCGTCGGCAGGTCGGCGGTGAGCACCTCGTACTTGCGCCACACCACCAGCGCAGCGGTCCCGCCTACAAGCAGCACCACCGCCAGCAGGGCGCCGGCCAGAGTGCGCACGACGCGGAAGCGTGGCCGGCCGGAACCAGGACCGCGGCCCCTCGGACCGAAGCGGCCTGGGCCGGGCCTGCCCGGACCGGACGCCGGGCCGGGACGGATGGTGGTTTCGCTTGCGACAAGGGGACGCCCGGCCGTCAGGCGCGGTCCGGACGGGTGGTCGGTGGGGCCGTTCATGCCTGGGTGTTTACCACCGGCTCGTGCGGTCGTCGCCCCTTCGCACGATGCCGAGCGACGACCGGCAGGCAGGCAGCCGTGTTCGTGCCCCGGCTCAGCCGGCCTGCCAAGCCGCCCGACCCTGGACATCGAGCGCCGACGCCTCCTCGTCGTCGAGCACCAGCGCCGCACCCGCCACGTTCTCCTCCAGGTGCGACGGACTGCCGGTGCCCGGGATCGGTAGCATCGCCGGGGACCGGCGCAGCATCCAGGCCAGCGCCACCTGCCCGGGCGACGCCCCGCGACGTTCGGCGATCCCGGTCAGCGCCGAGCGGTCCCGCGCCAGGCTGCCGCCGGCGAGCGGTGCCCAGGGGATGAAGCCGATCCCGTGCGCCGCGCAATGCTCCAGGACGTCCTCGCTCTTGCGGTCCACCAGGTTGAACCGGTTCTGCACGCTGACCACGCGGAAGTGCCGGCCGGCCGCCTCGATGGTGGGCACGTCCACCTCGCTCAGGCCCACGTGCCGGATCAGCCCCTCCGCCTGCATGCGGGCGATCTCGCCGAACTGTTCCTCGGCCGGCACCCGGGGATCCACCCGATGCAGCTGCCACAGGTCGATGCGCTCGATCCCGAGCCGGCGCAGGCTCATCAGCACGCATTGCCGCAGGTACTCGGGCCGGCCGACCGGGCGCCAAATGTTGGGGCCGTGACGGGTCAGGCCGCCCTTGGTGGCGATCACCAGCCCGGCGTATGGCCGCAGCACCTCGGCGATGAGGTCCTCGCTCACGAACGGCCCATAGCTGTCGGCGGTGTCGATGAAGTCGATGCCGAGCTCGACCACCCGGCGCAGGGTCGCCCGGGCGGCGTCGAGGTCGGCGGGCGGTCCCCAGATCCCGGCTCCGGTGATCCGCATCGCCCCGAAGCCGAGCCGCGTGACGGAAAGGTCGCCGCCCAGGGTGAAGCTGCCCGATTGCGTCGCGTCGGCGTCGGCCATGATCCCGCTTCCTGCTGATGCGCCCGCCATCCGAGCCGGAGCGGGCCAAGGCAATAAACCGGTCCCGGCCGTGCGCGTTCCCTGCGCGCCGCCCAACGACCAGGAGCATCGGACCGATGGAGTGCCGTCTCGACCGGCAGGTCGCGATCGTCACCGGCGCCAGTTCCGGCATCGGCCGTGCCGTGGCGCGCGGGCTGGCCGAAGCCGGCGCCGCTGTGGTGGTGAACTACAACAGCCACGCCGAGCCGGCGGACGCGCTGGTGGCTGAGATCGAGGCGGCCGGCGGCCAAGCGCTGGCGGTCGGCGCCGACGTGTCGGACGAGGACGCGGTCGAGCACCTGTTCGCCGCGACGCTGCACCGCTTCGGCGCGGTGGACATTGTGGTGGCGAATTCGGGCATGCAGAAGGACGCCCCTTCGGCGGAGATGAGCCTTGCCGACTGGAAGCGGGTGATCGACGTCAACCTGTCCGGCCAGTTCCTCACCGCGCGCGCCGCCATCCGGCAGTTCGCGCGGCAGGGCGACCGCGGCGTGTCGCGGGCACAGGGCAAGATCCTGCACATGAGTTCGGTGCACGACGTGATCCCCTGGGCCGGGCACGTGAACTACGCCGCCTCCAAGGGCGGCGTCGCCATGCTGATGCGCACCCTGGCGCAGGAGGTCGG
>CAXTMS010000102.1:6242-12606 GCA_964245345.1 uncultured Acetobacteraceae bacterium
CCGCCTCCAAGGGCGGCGTCGCCATGCTGATGCGCACCCTGGCGCAGGAGGTCGGGCCGAAGCGCATCCGCGTCAACGCCATCTCGCCCGGCGCCATCGCCACCAACATCAACCGCGAGGAAACACAAGGATCGCCCGGCGAGAAGCTGCTGGAGCTGATCCCCTACAAGCGCATTGGCGATGCGGTGGATGTGGCCAACGCCGCGGTGTTCCTGGTCTCCGACATGGCCGACTACATCACCGGTGCCACGCTCTACGTCGACGGGGGCATGACGCTGTATCCGGGCTTCGAGGACAACGGCTGATGGCCGACCGGTCGTTGCCGACCGACGTCGTCGCTTCACCTAAATCTTTCGGAAACGCTTTCCCGCTGACACGACCGTGACCCGTTCCGGACCAGGACACCGGCGGTACTAGCCCGGCCGGTCAGCCCAGCAACCGCCCGATCACCCGCGCCGTGTAGTCCACCACCGGGATGATGCGGCCGTAGTTGATGCGCTGCGGGCCGATCACGCCGATCGCGCCGACGATGCGGTTGGCCTCGTTGCGCGCCGGCGCCACCACCATGGACACCCCCGACGCACCGAACAGCCCGGACTCGGCGCCGATGAAGATCCGCACCCCGTCGCTGCGCTCGGCCAGGTCGAGCAGCTGCAGCATGGTTTCCTGCGACTCCAGCCGGTCGAACAGCATCTGGATGGTGCCGAGCCGCTCGATCTGCGTGACGTCGGACAGCAGCCGCGATTGGCCGCGCAAGAACAAGGAGCCACCCCTGCCCTCGCCGCCCCAGATCGCCAGCCCGGACTCCACCACGCCGGCGGCGAGCTGGTCGAGCTCGGTGCGGTTGGCGGCCCGCTCCTCGTCCACGTGGCGGCGCAGCTCGGCCAGCGACAAGCCGGCCAGGCGCCCGTTGAGGTAGTTGCCGGCTTCCACCAGCGCCGAGGGCGGCAGGCCGGGCGGGGTCTCGATCACCCGGTTTTCCACCTGCCCGTCGGCGCCGACCAGGATCACCAGCGCCCGGCCGGAGCCCAGCGCCACGAACTCGATGTGCTTGATCTGCCCGTCGCCCTTGGGCGCCAACACCAGCCCGGCGGCGGCGGACAAGCCCGACAGCATCGTCGATGCGTCCGCCAGCGTGTCCTGCAGCGAGCGGCCGCGGGTTTCCAGGGTGCGCACGATGGTGTCGCGCTCGTCCTCCGACAGGCTGCCGAACTGCAGCAGCCCGTCCACGAACAAGCGCAGCCCCTTCTCGGTCGGCATGCGTCCGGCGGAGGAATGCGGCGCGAACAAGAGGCCGGCCTCGGTCAGGTCGGCCATCACGTTGCGGATCGTCGCCGGCGACAACGGCACCGGCAGGCGGCGCGACAAGGTGCGGCTGCCGACCGGATCGCCGGTTTCGACGTACTGCTCCACGATCTCGCGCAGGATCGCCGCCGACCTGGGATCCAGGAGGGGCGGCAGCGGCCGGGCCGGCAGGGGTCGATCGATCATGGATGCTCCACAGCCCCCAGGGTAGGAAGCGAGCGGCCACACGGCAACCAAAACACCGGCTGGCGGTGATCCCCGGCTCCGGGCTATCTGCCGCATCAGCCCCCGTGAGGACCTTTTCATGCGCCCATCCGGCCGCGCCGCCGACGCGCTCCGCTCCTTGTCCATCGAGCCGGGCTTCTCCCACCACGCCGAAGGCTCGGTGCTGATCCGGGCCGGACGCACGGAGGTGCTGTGCACCGCCACCGTGGAGCCGCGCGTGCCGGGCTTCCTGCGCGGCCAGGGGCTGGGCTGGATCACCGCCGAGTACGGCATGCTGCCGCGCGCCACCCACAAGCGCGGCGACCGGGAAGCGGCGCGCGGCAAGCAGTCCGGCCGCACCCAGGAGATCCAGCGCCTGATCGGCCGCTCGCTGCGCGCCGTCACCGACCGGCGCGCCATGGGCGAGATCGGCATGGTGCTGGACTGCGACGTGCTGAACGCCGACGGCGGCACCCGCTGCGCCGCCATCACCGGCGCCTGGGTGGCGCTGCGCCTGGCGTTCGACACCCTGGTGCGCAACCGGGTGCTGCCGGCGGTGCCGCTGACCGGCCAGGTGGCCGCGGTGTCGTGCGGGCTGACCGAGGAAGGCGCGGTGCTCGACCTCGACTATGCCGAGGACAGCGCCGCGAGCGCGGACGCCAACTTCGTGCTGACCGATGGCGGCGGGATCGTCGAGATCCAGGCGGCGGCCGAGCAGGCGCCGTTCGGGGAGGAACAGTTCGCGGCCCTGCTGGGGCTGGCACGCGGCGGCGTGGCCGCGCTGTTCGAAGCACAACGACATGCCCTGGAGCAGACACGATGATCCGCCTGTCCCCCGGCGACCAGCTGGTGCTGGCCAGCCACAACCCCGGCAAGCTCGCCGAGTTCGAGGCGCTGCTGGACGGCACCGGCATCGCCCTGGTGTCCGTTTCCATGCTCGGCCTTCCCGAGCCGGAGGAAACCGCGGACAGCTTCGCCGGCAACGCCCGGCTCAAGGCGGAAGCGGCCGCCACGGCGTCCGGGCTGCCGGCACTGGCCGACGATTCCGGCTTCTGCGTCGCGGCGCTGGGCGGCGCGCCCGGCATCCTGTCCGCGCGCTGGGGCGGCCCCGGGCGCGACTTCCGGCTCGCCATGCAGCGGGTGCACGACGAGGGCAGTGCCGCGCTGCAAGCCGACCCGTCGGCATGGTTCGTCGCCGCCTTGTGCCTGGCGCTGCCGGACGGGGGGCACGCCTCCTTCGAGGGTCGCATCGACGGGCAGTTCGTGTGGCCGCCGCGCGGCAGCGGAGGGCACGGCTATGACCCGGTGTTCGTGCCCAACGGCGACGCCCGCAGCTTCGCGGAGATGCTCGAGGCGGAAAAGAACGCGCTGAGCCACCGCGCCCGCGCCTTCAAGCTGTTCCGCGAGGCCTGCCTGCCGTCGTGACCGGGCCCGAGCGCCGCCTCAGCGGCCGGTGAGGATGCGCTCCACCAGCTGCTTCACCGTCGGCACGAAGTTGTTCGAGTAGAACGGGTCGGTGGCGAAGCGGTACGCGTTGTGGCCGCTGAACATCAGGTTGCGCTCGGTGGCCTCCACGTCGTCGTCGGCGGCGTGGCTGATCGACTGCAACGTTTTCTGGATGCAGAACGAGCGCGGGTCCGCCTTGTGGCCGTTGCTGTAGCTCGGGCCCTTCTGGCTCCAGGAGGAGAACCGGCATTCCGACAGGCAGCCCATGCAGGCGGTCTGGTCGGCGTTGATCTGCGCCGCCGCGGCGCGGGTCTCGAACACCAGGGTGCCGTCCGGGGTGCGCAGCGCCTCGGTGAAGCCGTCGCGCTCCCAGGTCTGGGCACGCTCCCGGTCCAGTCGGGTCAGGTACACCAGCCTGCGGCCGCTGATGTAGTACTCCGCCGAGTGCTCGCCCACCGGCTCGGGGCTGAACGCCACCTGGCGCTCGCTGCGCTCGCGCAGCTCACGCAGAAAGGTGTTGCTGACCGCGGACGAGTAGAAGCCGGTCGGGCTGAACTTGTTGAGAAAGACGTCGCCTTCGCGCAGGGCCATCAGGCGCTGCTTCCAGGCCTCCGGGATCGGGCTTTCCCGGGTCAGCAGCGGACGGGTGCCGAACTGGAACGCCACCGGGCCAAGATCGGGGTTGTCGATCCAGTCCTCCCAGTCCTCCAGCCACCACACGCCACCGGCCATGATGATGGGGGTGTCGCCGAGCCCGAAGGTGCGCATCAGGCGGCGCAGCTCCAGCACGCGCGGCAGCGGCGGCTCCGGACGGTCCGGCGCCTCGCCGTTGGACAGGCCGTTATGGCCGCCCGCCAGCCAGGGGTCCTCGTACACCACCCCGCCGAGCAGCTCGGCGGTCTTGGAATAGGCCCGGCGCCACAGGGCGTTGAACGCCCGGGCCGAGGACACGATCGGGTAGTAGTGGATGCCGAACCGGGCGGCGATGTCGGACAAGCGATACGGCATGCCGGCGCCGCAGGTCAGGCCCTGGATCAGGCCGCGGGCCCCTTCCAGCACCCCGGTGATGACGCGCTCGGCCGCCCCCATCTCCCACAGGATGTTGGCGTGCAGCCGTCCTCGTCCGCCGGACAGCTCGTGCGCTTCCCGGGCCTGGGTGATGCCGCCGGCGATGGCGAAGTCGACCATCTCCTCGTGGCGCTCGCGCCGGGTGCGGCCGGTGTAGAGCTGGGGAATGATCCGTCCGTCGCTGTCGTAGCTGTCCGCGTTGACGACGCTGATGGTGCCGGCCCCGCCGGAGGCAGCCCAGTGTCCGGAACAGGTCCCGGTTGAGACCGAAACGCCTTTTCCGCCTTCGACCAGCGGGAGGAGCTCCGTGCCGCCCATCCGGATCGCGTTGATCGTCTTCATCGCCTGACGTCTTCGCCTTCAGCCACCGGACCTGGCATCACGCCGGCCCGAGCGGCGTTCCCTGCACGATCCGCCCGCGCGGTGCAAGCTGCACGAATCGGGCAGGATCACGCCGCCCAGAGTTACAGATTGTAAGGACGGCCCGGGTCGACAACCCCGGGCCGTTTCTTTGCCGTCAGTCGGCGGCGTCGCTTCGCTCGCGGCGCGGGCCGCGCTCGCGACGCTCGCCGCCGCCCTCACGGTCGCCGCCGCCGGACTTGGCGCCGACCTGCTCGGAGATGTCGGCGCCGGTGGCCTGGTCCACCACCCGCATCGACAGCTTGACCTTGCCGCGGTCGTCGAAGCCCAGCACCTTCACCTTCACCGAGTCGCCGTTGTTGACCACGTCGGTGGTCTTGTTGACGCGGCCCTGGGTCAGCTCGGAGATGTGCACGAGGCCGTCGCGGGCGCCGAGGAAGTTCACGAACGCGCCGAAATCGGCGGTCTTGACCACCTTGCCGTCATAGATCGCCCCCAGCTCCGGCTCGGCGACGATGCCGCGTATGCGGCTGATCGCCTTGTTGGCCTGCTCCTCGGAGGTGGCGGCGATCTTGATGGTGCCGTCGTCGCCGATGTCGATCTTGGCGCCGGAGAACTCGACGATCTCGCGGATCACCTTGCCGCCGGTGCCGATCACGTCGCGGATCTTCTCCTTGGGCACGTTGATCACGGTGATCTTGGGCGCGTTGGCCGCCACCCCGCCGCGGTTCTCGGTCAGCGCGCGCGCCATCTCGCCCAGGATGTGCAGGCGGCCGTCATGCGCCTGGCCCAGGGCGATGCGCATGATCTCGAAGGTGATGGACGTGATCTTGATGTCCATCTGCAGCGCGGTGATGCCGGCCTCGGTGCCCGCCACCTTGAAGTCCATGTCGCCGAGATGGTCCTCGTCGCCCAGGATGTCGGACAGCACCGCGTAGCCGCGATCCTCCTTGATCAGCCCCATGGCGATGCCGGCCACCGGACGCTTCAACGGCACGCCCGCGTCCATCAGCGCCAGGCTGGTGCCGCACACGGTGGCCATGGACGAGGACCCGTTGGACTCCGTGATCTCCGACACCACCCGCAGCGTGTAGGGGAACGCGTCCTTGGCCGGCAGCAGCGGGCGCACCGCACGCCAGGCCAGCTTGCCGTGGCCGATCTCGCGACGGCCGGGCGAGCCCATGCGGCCGGCCTCGCCCACCGAATACGGCGGGAAGTTGTAGTGCAGCATGAAGTTGGAGCGGTGCTCGCCTTCCAGCGCGTCGATCACCTGCTCGTCCTGGCCGGTGCCGAGCGTGGTGACCACCAGCGCCTGCGTCTCGCCCCGGGTGAACAGCGCCGAGCCGTGCGCGCGCGGCAGGATGCCGACCTCCGACACGATCGGGCGCACCGTCTTGGTGTCGCGGCCGTCGATGCGCATGCCGGTCTCGAGGATGGCGCTGCGCACCACGTCGGCTTCCAGCTCCTTGAGCAGCGGCTTGGCCTTGTCCGCGTCGAGCCCTTCCGCCTTGAGCGCCTCGGCCACCGCCTTCTTGGCCGCGCCCACCTTCTCGTAGCGCGCCTGCTTGACCCGCTCGCCATAGGCCTCGGCGATGCCGGCGCGGCCGAGCGCGTCGATCCGGCCCTTGAGCGCGATCTCGTCCGCACTCGGCTCGGCCAGGGTCCAGGGCTGCTTCGCGGCGTGCTCGGCCAGGGCGATGATGGCGTCGATCACCGGCTGGAACGCCTTGTGGCCGAACTCCACCGCCCCCAGCATGACCTCCTCGGACAGCTCGGCCGCCTCGGACTCCACCATCAGCACGCCCTCGGCGGTGCCGGCGATCACCAGGTCGAGCTGGCTGTCCTTGATCTCGGCAAGCGTCGGGTTCAGCACGTAGTCACCGTTCGCGTAGCCGACGCGGCAGCCGCCGATCGGGCCGAAGAACGGGATGCCGGACAGGGTCAGCGCCGCCGAGCAGCCGATCATGGCGACGATCGCCGG
>CAXTMS010000103.1:0-6815 GCA_964245345.1 uncultured Acetobacteraceae bacterium
CGACGCCTCGATCTACGACGCCATGGTGCGCATGGCGCAGTCCTGGTCGATGCGGCTCAGGCTGATCGACGGGCAGGGCAACTTCGGCTCGGTGGACGGCGACAGCCCGGCGGCGATGCGCTACACCGAGGCGCGGCTCGGCCGGCCAGCCATGTTCCTGCTCGACGACATCGACCGCGACACGGTGGATTTCGGCCCGAACTACGACGAAAGCGAGGACGAGCCCAAGGTCCTTCCCGCCGCCTTCCCGAACCTGCTGATCAACGGCGCCGCCGGCATCGCCGTCGGCATGGCGACCAACATCCCGACCCACAACCCGGGCGAGGTGATCGACGCCACCCTGGCGCTGATCGCCGACCCGGGCCTGTCGCTCGACGAGCTGATGAAGATCGTGCCCGGGCCGGACTTCCCCACCGGGGGCATCATTCTCGGCCGCTCCGGCATCCGCTCGGCGTTCGAAACCGGACGCGGCTCGGTGCTGGTGCGCGCGCGCGCAGACATCGAGGACATCCGCCGCGACCGCAAGGCGATCGTGGTTACCGAGATCCCGTACCAGGTGAACAAGTCCACCCTGCAGGAGAAGATCGCCGACCTGGTCCGCGCCAAGCAGGTCGAGGGCATCTCCAACATACGCGACGAGAGCGACCGCTCCGGCATGCGTCTGGTGATCGAGATCAAGAACGACGCCACCCCAGAGGTGGTGTTGAACCAGCTCTACCGCTTCACCCAGCTGCAAACCTCGTTCGGGGTGAACATGCTGGCCTTGAACGAGGGGCAGCCGAAGCTGATGGGGCTGAAGGAGGTGCTGGCCGCCTTCATCAGCTTCCGCGAGGAGGTGATCCTTCGCCGCGCCCGGTTCGAGCTGAACAAGGCGCGCGACCGCGGCCACCTGCTGGTCGGGCTGGTGATCGCGGTGGCCAACATCGACGCGGTGATCGGGCTGATCCGCGCCGCACCGGACTCGTCCAGCGCCCGCGAGGCGCTGATGGCGCGCGCCTGGGACGCGGACGAGATCGAGCCGCTGCTGAGCCTGATCCACGACGAGGGCAACGTCGTGGTGGACGGGCGCGTGCACCTGACGGAAGCGCAGGCGCGCGGCATCCTGGAGCTGCGCCTGGCCCGCCTGACCGGGCTGGAGCGCGACAAGATCCATGCCGAGCTGACTGAGGTCGGCACGCGGATCAACGAGCTGCTGGAGATCATCGGCAGCCGGCCGCGCCGGCTGGAGGTGATGCGCGACGAGCTGGTGCAGGTCAGGGCAGAGATCGCCAGCCCGCGCCTGACCGAGATCTCCGACGTCGCGGGCGACCAGACCGATGAAAGCCTGATCGAGCCCGGGCAGATGGTGGTCACCATCACCCGGGACGGCTTCATCAAGCGCACGCCGCTGGAAACCTTCCGCCAGCAGAACCGCGGCGGCCGCGCCCGCACCGCCGCCGGCCGCCGCGGCGACGACATCATCACCCGATCCTTCAACGCCCACACCCACCAGTGGGTGCTGTTCTTCTCCTCGGGCGGCAAGGCCTACCGAGAGAAGGTGTGGCGGCTGCCCGAGGCCAGCCCGACCGCCAAGGGCCGGGCGCTGGTGAACCTGCTGCCCGAGCTCGGCGGCGACTCCATCACCACCGTGCTGCCGCTGCCGCAGGACGAGACCCTGTGGGAAAACCTGCACCTGGTGTTCGCCACCGCCAGCGGCAGCATCCGGCGCAACCGGCTGAGCGACTTCCGCAACGTCCGCGCCTCCGGCCTGATCGCCATGAAGCTGGACGAGGAGTGGGGCGAGGGCGGCGACCGGCTGATCGGCGTCGCCACCTGCCGCGAAGGCCAGGACGTGATGCTGGCGACCCGGCTCGGCCGCTGCATCCGGTTCCAGATCACCGAGGACACCCTGCGCGTGTTCGCCGGGCGCGACAGCTCAGGCGTGCGCGGCATCCGGCTCGGCCAGGGCGACGAGGTCAACAGCCTGGCCGTGCTCAACCACGTCGGGGCCGAGGTGTCGGAACGCGCCGGCTACATGCGCATGGCGATCGCCAAGCGCCGCACCGAGACCACCACGGCCGACACCGAGGCGGCGGTCGCCGAGATCGAGGCCGAGGCGACGGACGCGGACGGCGAGGAGCCGGTCGCCGCCGCCATCCTGTCGCCGGAACGGTTCGCGGAGCTGGAAGGCTCGGAGGAGATCCTGCTCACCGTCACCAATGGCGGCTTCGGCAAGCGTTCGTCCGCCTACGACTACCGGGTCAGCGGCCGGGGCGGCCTGGGCATCGCCAACGTGACCCTGTCGCCGCGCCGCAACGGCTCCGCGGTGGTGGCGACGCTGCCGGTGCTGCACGGCACGGACGTGATGCTGGTGACGGATGCCGGACGCTTGATCCGCGTGCCGGTCGACCAGGTGCGCGTCACCGCCCGGCAGTCGATGGGCGTGACCTTGTTCCGCCTTGGCGGCGCCGAGCACGTGACCAGCGTGTTCCCGGTGCTGGAGGGTGAGGTGCCGGAAGCGGACGAGGTGCCTGTCGACAGCCTTCCGGTCACCGTTGCCGATCCGGAAGCCGCGGCGCTGGAGCCCAGCCCGTTGGAGCCGACGCTGGGCGATCCGTTCGAGGCGGGACCTGCGGATCCCGACCCGGCCGACCTGCAGGAGGATCCCGATGTCTGATCCGCGAGCGCATGTGGGCCTCTACCCCGGCACCTTCGACCCGATCACCCGCGGCCATCTCGACGTCATCGCCCGCGGTGCGCGGCTGGTGGAGCGTCTGGTGGTGGGGGTCGCGGCCAATGTCGGCAAGCAGCCCCTGATGGACCTGGAGGAACGGGTCGAGTGCGTCGCGCACGAGGTGGCACCGATCGCCGCCGACACCGGCACCGCGATCGAGGTGATCGGCTTCGACAACCTGCTGGTGCAGTGCGCGCGGCAGAACGGCGCAAACGTGATCATACGCGGGCTTCGCGTCGTCACCGACTACGACTACGAGACGCAGATGTTCGGTATGAACCACCGCCTCGATCCCGGGATCGAGACGCTGTTCCTCATGGCGACCGAGCGCTACCAGTTCATCTCCTCCCGCCTGGTGAAGGAGATCGCCCGGCTCGGTGGCGAGATCTCCTCCTTCGTGCCGACCTTCACGCATGCCCGGATCATGGCCAAGCTGCGCTGATCCGCCGTTTCCCAAGGAAGCCAACATGTCCGACACGAGTGCCGCACCCGACGCGGATCTCATCCACCTCGAGCTCAAGACCGGCCGCGTCGTGATCCGGCTGCGACCCGACCTGGCACCGGCGCATGCCGAGCGGTTCCGCTCCCTGTCCGCGGAAGGGTTCTACGACAACGTGCCGTTCCACCGGGTGATCGAGGGCTTCATGGCCCAGGGCGGCGACCCGACCGGCACCGGCACCGGCGGCAGCCAGCTGCCGGACCTGAAGTCGGAGTTCACCAAGGAGGTGAAGTTCGTCCGCGGCACGCTGGGGGCCGCGCGCACCGCGCACCCGCACAGCGCCAACAGCCAGTTCTTCATCATGTTCGCACCGGCGCCAAGCCTGGATGGCCAGTACACCATCTTCGGCGAAGTCATTGAAGGAATGGAGCTGGTCGACCAGATCAAGCGCGGTGCCGGCGGAAGCGGCATGGTGACCGATCCCGACCGGATCGTGACCATGCGTCCCGCCTCCGCGCCCGCCGCCTGATCGCGGCGACAGTTTCGGTGCGGCCGGCCTGGTCCGGCTCGCCCGCGCCAAGGGCCGGTAGCTCAGCGGTAGAGCATTCGACTTTTAATCGAATGGCCGTGGGTTCGAACCCCACCCGGCCCACCACACCATTTCAGCCGGCTTCGGCTGCATCCCCGGCGAAGCTGCCTGCAACGGCAGGCTCGTCCGCCATGTAGGCCGGAAGCACCTCCTCCGGCGATCCCTGCAGGCGGATCCTGCCCCCGTCCATCCACAGCACCTGCGTGCACCAGGCCGCCACCACGTCGAGCTGGTGGGTGGAGATCACCAGGATCTCCGCCTGACGCACCAGCTGCTCCAGGCGGTTCTGCGCCTTGATCATGAAGTTGGTGTCGCCGGCCAGGAACCACTCGTCCATCAGCAGCACGCGCGGCCGGATCGAGGTGGCGAGCGCGAAGCCCAGGCGCACCACCATGCCCGAGCTGTAGGTGCGCACCGGCATGTCGAGGAAGCTGCCGAGATCGGCGAAGTCCTGCACGTCGTCCTCGATGGCGCGGATCCGGCGCGGCGTCAGCCCGGCATGCAGCCCGCGCAACGCGATGTTCTCGCGCCCCGTCAGCTCCGCGTTCATGCCGAGATTGGTGTCGAGCAGGGCGTTGATCTCGCCGCGCACCGTGACCCGTCCCGCCACAGGCTCGTAGATGCCGGCGAGCGCCCGAAGCAGCGTGGTCTTGCCCGCGCCGTTGCCGCCGACCAGCCCGAGCCGATCACCGGGGCGAAGCGAAAAGGACACGCCCCGCAGCGCCTGCACCACCATGCGCTGCTGCTGGTCCTGCTCGAAGCGGCTGGACGCCACCTTGGCCAGGGTCTTGCGCAGGGTGCGCGCGCTGCCGTGGTACAGCGGAAAGGTGACGTGCAGGTCCTGCACCAGGACTCCGGCGCCCGACCGGGCCGAGGCTGCGCCCACCGCCTCAGATCCAGTAGGCGAGGCGGGCACGCACGCGCATGAACAGAAGCAAGGCGCCCCCCCACAGCAGCACGCTGTCGTAGACCGACAGCCGCCACAGATGCGCGCTCGCCTGCTCGCCCAGCAGCGGGCGCCGCACGATCTCGATCAGGGCATAGAACGGGTTCAGCTGCAGCCAGGCATGACCGTGCGTGATCAGCTCCGGCCGCCAGATGATCGGGCTGATGAAGAAGAAGATCTGCATCAGGCTGGAGATGACCGGCGGGATGTCGCGGTAGCGCGCCCCCAGCGTGCCGAGCAGCAGGCAGGCGGCGACGGCGTCGAGCAGCCACAGCACCGCACCGGGCAGCGCCCACAGCGCGTGCGCGCCGGGCCAGACGCGGAAGATCGCGAACACCACCACGATCACCAGCACGTTGTGCAGCAGCACCAGGATGTTTCGGATGATGCACCGCGCCGCATGCAGCGCGAAGGGCAGCCGCATGGAGCGGATCATGCCCTCCGCCTGCGTGAAGCAGCTGGCGCCCTCGTTCACCACCCCGCCAATGAAGCCCCACAACACCAGCGACAGCGACAGGAACGGCATGTAGGTGCGCAGGTCGATCCTGAACAACGTGGTGTAGAGCAGGCTCATCGCCCCCACCATCACCGCCGTGGACGCGGTCAGCCAGAACGGGCCCAGCACCGAGCCGCGGTAGCGCAGCTTCACGTCCAGCCAGCCCAGGGTCCAGCACAGGCGCCAAAGCCGGCCGGTCTCGCCGAGGTCGCGCAACACGTGGCGCAGGCGTGCCCGGCGGTCCTCGGGCTGGAGGTCGAGGAGCGGCTCGGCGGCGGCAGCGGAACTCGGCGCCGTCATGGGAGAGCCTTCCGGGAACAAGGACGGGACCGGGAACAAGAACAGGACCGCTGGGCGGGACATGGTGCCCGGGGGCGGATTCGAACCACCGACACTGCGATTTTCAGTCGCATGCTCTACCAACTGAGCTACCCGGGCTCCTGCCCTGCTGGACGTGGCGCAGCGCCAGACCGTTGGTGGCGCAGGCTTTAGCCCATGCCTTCCTCCGGATCAAGCCGACCGCCGGCCTCGTCGTCCGGATCGGCCGGCGGCCCGGGGACGCGATACTGGCCGGTGAGCCAGCGTCCGAGATCGGCATCGGCGCAGCGGATCGAGCAGAACGGCCGGTGCCTCGCCTCCGCGGGCCGTCCGCAGATCGGGCAGGGCGCGCCTGGTCTGGTGGGATCGGCAGCCATGCCTGGATGGGTCGGTTCAGCCATGGTCGAGCCTCCAGGCGAGAACGGGAAGGGACGGGTCCATACGGATCGAGATGGGTCGCCCCGCACGCCGCGCCAGGGCGTCGCGTGCCGCACCGTCGCGGTCCAGCGCCGTGCCCACGTCCAACCCGACCACCAGCCCGGGCAGGCGGTGCGGCGGCAGGGCCGCGACCCGGTCGGCGGCACGCAGGGCGGCGAGGGCGGCGGCGTGCGGTCCAGCCAGCAGCTCGTGCAGCGGTGGGTGAATGCGCGGCCGAAGGATCTCCGCCAGCCCGAGCGCGGTGAAGCCCAGCAGCTTCGGCTGCAGCGGATCCAGCGCCAGAGCCGCCTCGATCTCCGGCCGAAGCGCCGCCCGCTTGCGCGCCGCCAGCCCGGCCAGGTCGATCAGGATCGCGCCGGACAGGTTGCGCAGCCGCAGCTGGTGCAGCAGCGGCCCGATCGCCGCGCGGTTGGCGGCGAACTGCGCCGCCTGCTTGTTCTGCCGGCCGGCACTGGTGGCGGCGCCGTCGAGGTCGATCGCCACCAGCGCCGGGGTCGGATGGATGCTGGCCTGCATGCCGCCCGGAAGACCGATCGTTGCCGTAGACAGCGCGTCGATCTGTTCTTCCACGGCCGCCGGCATCGCCATGGCGGACCCCATGCGGGGACGCAGACCCGGCGCCAGCTCGCCGGCGATGGCCGGATCGTCGCTGGTGATCGACGCGTCCGGGTAGGCAGTGGCGAGCCGGACCAGCGGATCGGGTCCCGGTGCCAGCAGGGCGGGCGCTCCGGCGCGAGCAAAGCCCGGCTCGTCGAACAACCGCAGCCGGGGCCCCTTGCCGCCCTGCGCGCTGCGGACCACCCGCACCAGCACCGGGTCGCCGTCGCCCAGGTGACGCTCGTTGTCGCGAAGCGGCAGGAAGCCTGAGCCTGAGCC
>CAXTMS010000103.1:6915-12493 GCA_964245345.1 uncultured Acetobacteraceae bacterium
GGCAGCACCGCCTCGATCCTGCCGCGGTAAAGGTCGCCCACGCCGTCCGGTGCCCCCGGCCGCCACAGCGCGTAGTCGAGCAGGTGCTCGCCGTCCACCACGGCGACGCGGATCTCCCCAGGACTGGAAGCGGCCAGCAGTCGGATCGTCACCGGCCGGTCACGGCAGCCAGCCGCGTCCCCGGAGCAGCTGCGCGGTCTCGAACAACGGCAGCCCGACCACGTTGGAGTGGCTGCCGGACAGGAAGCGCACGAAGGCCGCCATGTGGCCCTGCAGCGCATAGCCGCCCGCCTTGCCGTGCCAGTCTCCGGCCCTGATCAGCGAGTCGACCTGCCGCTCGGTCAGGCGGGACAGGCCGACCACGCTTTCCACGATCCGGCTGGAGCGGCCGCCGTCCGGCAGGCGCAGTACCACTGCGGTGAGAACCGTGTGGCGGCGGCCGGACAGCAGGGCCAAGCAGCGCCGGGCGGATCCTTCGTCCTCCGCCTTGGGCAGGATGCGGCGCCCGAGAGCGACCGCGGTATCCGCCGCCAGCAACAGTCCCGGTCCGGGCGCCATGGAAGCGGCCGCGGTCGCCTTGGCCTCGGCCAGGCGCGCGACATAGGCACGCGGCAGCTCGCGCGGCCTCGGCGCCTCGTCGATGTCGGGATGAAGGATGGCGTCCGGAACGATGCCGATCTGCGCCAACAGGTCCCGCCGGCGCGGGCTCGCCGAAGCGAGGAAGAGCCTGGCGCGTGGAGCTGCCTCGAACTCAGCCAGGCGCTCAGCCAGGACGGGTTCTACTTGAATCGGAAGGTGATCCGACCCTTGGACAGGTCGTAGGGCGTCATCTCGACGTTGACGCGGTCGCCGGCGAGCACGCGGATGCGGTTCTTGCGCATCTTGCCGCTGGTATGGGCAAGGATGGTGTGCTCGTTGTCGAGCTTCACCCGGAACATGGCATTGGGCAGCAGCTCCTGGACGGTGCCGCTGAACTCGATCATGTCTTCCTTAGACATCGGGCCGGTCTTGTCGTTGAAGCATGGGGCATCGACGCATCAGGCGCCTCCTGAACCGTGTGGAAGGAATCCGGACCCCGGGAACGCGGCACGAGCCCATGCCGACGGCCCGTTCGCGCGGGTTTTCGGGCCGGAACATGAGGACTGCCTCGTTCCGGGTCAAGCGCGCCCGAGCCGGAGCGCCACGCTGCGGGCGTGCGCCTGCAGCCCCTCTGCCTCCGCAAGCGCGACCGCGGCCGGACCGATCCGCGCCAGCCCGTCGCCGTCCGACGCGATCCAGGTGGTGCGCTTCAGGAAGTCGTACACCGACAACCCAGAGGCGAACCGTGCGGTCCGGCTGGTCGGCAGCACGTGGTTGGGACCGCCGACATAATCGCCGATCGCTTCCGGACAATGCCTGCCGCGGAAGATCGCGCCGGCATGGCGGATGCAGCGGAACGCGTCCGCGTCGTCGGCCAGCATGAGCTGCAGGTGTTCCGGCGCCAGCCGGTTCACCAGCGGCCAGATCTCGTCCTGCCGGTCCGCGACGATGACGGCGCCGTAGCTGTCCCAGCTCGCCCGAGCGATCGCGGCACGCGGCAGGGTTTCCAGCGCCTGGTCGACGGCGGACGCGACGGCATCGGCAAAGCCTGCGTCGTCGGTGATCAGGATCGACTGCGCCAGCTCGTCGTGCTCGGCCTGCGCCAGCAGGTCAAAAGCCACGTGCTCCGGATCGTTGTCGCGGTCCGCGACGACGACCACCTCCGACGGCCCGGCGATGCTGTCGATGCCGACATGGCCGAACACCTGCCGCTTGGCTTCCGCGACATACGCGTTGCCCGGGCCGACGATCCGGTCCACCGCCGGGATCGTCGCGGTGCCGTACGCCATGGCGCCGACCGCCTGCGCCCCTCCGATGCGGTAGATCTCGTCCACCCCGGCCAGCCGGGCCGCCGCCAGAACCAGCGGGTTCAGGTGGCCGCCGGGGCAGGGGACGCACATGGCGATCCGGCCAACCCCGGCAACCCGGGCCGGAACGGCATTCATCAGCACCGAGGACGGATAGGCCGCCTTGCCGCCCGGCACATAGATCCCGACCGCGTCCAGCGCCGTCCAGCGCAGGCCCAGGGTGAGCCCGGCCTCGTCGGCGAAGCAGAAGTCGCGCGGCAACTGGGCGCGGTGGAACGCCTCGATGCGTCGGGCGGCCAGGCCGAGCGCCTCGGCCAGCGCCGGCTCGACCCGTGCCACCGCCTCGTCGACCTCGGCGGCCGTGATGCGCAGCCTGTCGGCGGATGCCGGCTGCTCGTGCCGGTCGAACCGGTCGGTATATGCGCACACCGCCCTGTCGCCCTCGTCGCGCACCGACTGCAGGATCGCCCGCACCGGCGCCTCGACCCGGGTTCCGCCGTCGCGCACCTCGCCGACCAGCTTCGTGAACGCCGACGCGAAGCCGGGGTCGCCGGTGAACAAACGCCTCACGCGTCGTCGCCCGGACCGGACCCGTCAAGCGCGGCGCGGAACCGCCTGATCCAGGCGCCGATCGCTTCCGGTCTTGTTTTGAGCGCGGTGCGGTTGACGATCAGCCGGCTGGTCACCTCGGCGATCACCTGCACCTCCTGCAGCCCGTTCGCCTTCAGCGTCGAGCCGGTCTGCACCAGGTCGACGATCAGGCGGCACAGGCCGAGACCGGGCGCCAGCTCCATCGCCCCGTTCAGGTGCACGATGTCGGCATGCACCCCGCGCGCCGCGAAGTGGCGCCGGGCGATGTTGGGATACTTGGTCGCCACCCGCACCTGCGACCAGCGCGCCGGATCGTCCCCGGTCGCCGCCTCGACCGGCTCCGCCACCGACACCCGGCAGCCGCCGATGCGCAGGTCGAGCGGGGCGTAGATCTCGGGATAATCGAACTCCATCAGCACGTCGGCGCCGCAGATGCCGATCTGTGCCGCGCCAAAGGCGACAAAGGTCGCCACGTCGAACGGGCGCACGCGCACCACGTCGAGCAGGGGGTCGTCGGTGGGAAAGCGGAGGCGGCGGCTGTTCTCGTCGAGACAATCGGCCGCCGGCACCACGCCGGCCGCCGCCAGCAGCGGCCCGCATTCGGTCAGGATGCGTCCCTTCGGCAAGGCCAGAACCAACGGGGCGGCGCTCTCCGGCGCGAGAACAGCGGCTCTGGACAGCGCGGACATGACCTCTCCGGAACGCGCCTCGCGGGCAACGCGGTGGGCGTTAGCATCAGGACGGCCGGAACGGAAGGCCGACGCAGGACCAACGCAGGCGGCCGTCAGCCGGACACGCGCTCGATCACGGCGCCGCAGCCGGACAGCTTGCGCTCGACCGCCTCGTAGCCGCGGTCGAGATGATACACCCGGCTCAGCATGGTTTCTCCCGCGGCCGCGAGTCCGGCCAGGATCAGCGAGAACGAGGCGCGCAGGTCGGTCGCCATCACCTGGGCACCAGACAGGGAGTCGACGCCGCGTATGATCGCCGACGCGCCGTGCACGTTGATGCGGGCTCCCATCCGGTTCAGCTCCGGCACGTGCATGAACCGGTTCTCGAAGATCGTCTCGGTCATCATCGAGGCGCCCTCGGCCACGGAGAACAGCGCCATGAACTGCGCCTGCATGTCGGTCGGAAAGCCCGGATACGGCTCCGTCATCACGTCCACGCCGCGCAGCCGGCCGGAACGGCGGACGCGCATGGCGTTTTCCTCCTCCTCGACCTCGATGCCGGCCTCCTCCAGCGTGCGCACCACCGCGCGGAGATGGCACACCTGCCCGCCCACCAGACGCACGTCGCCGCCGGCGATGCCGACGGCGCAGGCGTAGGTGCCGCACTCGATCCGGTCCGACACCACGGCGTGGCGCGCCCCGTGCAGCCGGTCGACGCCGTCGATGACCAGGATGCCTGTGCCCGCCCCGCTCACCTGCGCGCCCATCGCGTTCAGGCACGCGGCCAGGTCGTCGATCTCCGGCTCGCGCGCGGCGTTGACGATCTCGGTGCGGCCGGAGGCCAGGGTCGCCGCCATCAGCAGGTTCTCGGTGGCGCCGACGGATGCGAACGGCAGCACGATCCGGGCGCCGGTCAGGCCGGACGGCGCGCGCGCGTCGATGTAGCCCGCTTCCAGCCTGATCTCCGCGCCGAGTGCCTCCAGCCCCTTGAGGTGAAGGTCGACCGGCCGCGTGCCGATGGCGCAGCCGCCCGGAAGCGACACACGCGCCTCGCGGGCACGCGCCAGCAGCGGCCCCAGCACCAGGATCGAGGCGCGCATCTTGGACACGATGTCGTAGGGCGCCTCGGTGTTGGTGATGTCGCCGCCGACCGACAGCACCTGGCCCGCTGCCGCAGCGGCGCCCGGACCGTCGACATCCTCGACGGCGATCCCGTGCTGCGCCAGGAGCAGGCGCATGGTCGCGATGTCGTCGATGCGCGGCACGTTGGACAGTATCAGCCGCTCCGACGTCAGCAGCCCGGCCACCATGAGCTTGAGCGCCGAGTTCTTGGCGCCTCCGATCGGGATCTCGCCATGCAGCGGACGTCCGCCTCGTATCAGGAACCGGTCCATCGCGCGCTTCTCCGTCACATCCGCGGCGTGGCGACGCCGCGCTGGCCCATGTACTTGCCAGCCTTGTCGGCATAGCTCACCTCGCACGGCCCGGCACCCTGCAGGAACAGGAACTGGCAGATGCCCTCGTTGGCATAGACGCGGGCGGGCAACGGCGTGGTGTTGCTGATCTCGATCGTCACCTGTCCTTCCCATTCCGGCTCGAGCGGCGTCACGTTCACGATGATGCCGCATCGGGCATAGGTCGACTTGCCCAGGCACACCACCAGCACGTCGCGCGGGATGCGGAACACCTCGATCGTGTGCGCCAGCGCGAAGCTGTTGGGCGGGATGATGCACACCGGAACGTTGCGGGACACGAAGCTCTGCTCGCTGAAGTTCTTCGGGTCCACGGTGACGCTGTCGACGTTGGTGAAGACCTTGAACTCCGAGGCGACGCGCGCGTCATAGCCGTAGGAGGACAGCCCGTAGCTGATGACGCCGTCGCGCTTCTGGGTTTCGACGAACGGCTCGATCATCGCCCGTTCCGTCGCCATCCGGCGGATCCAGCTATCGGGCATGACCGGCATGGACGCGATCCTCGTCGGAGCGGCCCTCGGCGTCCGACACGGACCGGAAGCGGACCTCACGCAGGACCACTAGCCCGGCTTTAGTCCGATGGGCAATCACCGCCGGGGGAACCCTCGCCATCGTCTACCGGGTCCAGGTGTCCAGGCGTCGCCGCGGCGTCCGCACGTGCACGCGCCTGCTGCTTGCGGCGATGAAGATTGTCCCGAAGGGCGGCGGCCTCGCGCGCAACGCGTGCCTGACGCTCGGCCTCCTGGCGGCTAGTCGGGATCGGACCGCATCCGGACGGCTTGGTCATGGCGATCCCCTGTGGAGGCGTGGGGGGGGCAGCGTCGTAGAGCCTGGAGCGGATCTGCGTCGGCTGGTGCTGCTGCAGGGACTCGAACCCTGGACCTCTCCCTTACCAAGGGAGTGCTCTACCACTGAGCTACAGCAGCACGGCCATCGGACGTGGCGCGGTTCCTAGCTT
>CAXTMS010000104.1:0-12491 GCA_964245345.1 uncultured Acetobacteraceae bacterium
ACGGGACCAGCAAACCGTTCTTGTTGTGCCGGATGAACTCCTGCACCGGCCCGGTATCGCTGCCGACGATGGCGCAGCCCGAGGCCAGCGCCTCGCGCAACGACCAGGACGCGACGAACGGGTAGGTCAGGTAGACGTGCGCGTCCGAGCGCTTCAGCAGGTCGGCGTAGCTGAGGTAGTCCAGCTTGCCGACGAAGTGCACGCGCGACAGGTCGAGCCGGGCGCCCAGCTGTGCCGTGAGGATCTCGCGCCAGCATCCCGAGGCCAGCCTGGCGCCGTAGCTGACGCCGTCGCCGCCGACCACGATCACCCGCGCGTCCGAACGGTGGTCGAGGATGCGCGGCAGGGCGCGCATGAAGCTGTGGAAGCCGCGATACGGCTCCAGGTCGCGCGCCACGTAGGTGACGAGCTTGTCGCCGGGCGACACCAAAACGTTGCGGAGCAGGAAGTCCTTCTTGGCCAGGGCCGGGTCGGGCGCGCAGGCGGCGAGGTCGACGCCTTCCTTCAGCACCGAGATGCGGTCCTGCGCCCAGTCCGGATAGGTGGACTTCTGGAACAGGGTTGGGGTCTGCCCGTGGCCGATGTTGTTCAGCGCCAGCAGGTTCACCGCGTTCTTGGCCCGCACGCGGGGGAACATCGCCGGGTCGTCAGGGAATTCGGGGTCGAAGCCGACGTCGAACTTGTCGGTGTGGTAGTAGAACTCGAGATAGCCCAGCATCGGCGTGTTCGGGTACACGTCGGACAGGTTGAGCAGCTCGCCCCAGCCGTGATGGCCGATGATGATGTCCGGCTCGAAGCCGAGGTTCTTCAGGCTGCCCGCGGTCTGCGCCACCATCTCGGCACGCAGGACCGCAAGCTCGAACTCCTGCGCCGCCGGATGGGTGCCGGGCGTGACGCCGCGCGGCAGCTTGTAGAAGGCGCGCCGCACCCCGGGCAGCACGTTGCTGTTCGGCTCGCTGATGAACACCACCTCGTGCTCGCCCTGCCGGGTGAGGTGGCGGACCAAATGCAGGAACTGGCCCGGGAAGTTCTGGTGGACGAACAGATATCGCAAGACGCAGCCTGACACTCATTCGATGGCGACGGCGATGCCGCCGCGCACCGACAGGAAACGCGGCATCCGGGGGATCAAACGGCCGCTCGACACCGCATGAGGCACATACGCAGCTTTATGAACCTATAACGGTTTTGTCGCATAGGTGCCGGCGCGGCGCACGATCTCAGCGCCGCCCCTTGCCACCCGCCTTGGCTGCCGGCGCGCTTCGGCCGGGGGAACGGGCCGGCACGCCACGCACGGGCGGCGCGGGAGGAAGCGGCTTCTCGGCCTTTCCCTTCGCGGCGGCAACCGGCCGCGCCGGCTCGGGACGGGCCGGTTCGGGGCGAGGCTGGCGGCGCGCCGCCTTGGCCCGTATCGGCGGCTGCGGCTCGGACGGAGCGTCGGTTGCGGCGGCTGCGCCCGAAGCGTCGGCGCCGTCGAGCGGCAGGATCTCCACCAGAAAGGCCTCGAGCGGCGCCAGGCTCGGCGCTTCGGCCGTTTCCGTGCCGTCCACCGGACCGATCGCGGTGCCGTCGGTGAAGGTGGCGCTGAGGCGAACCTCGTAGCGCTCCGGCGCGTCGTTCTTCAGGCGGACGCGAAGCCCCAGGATCGGCAGCGCCATGCCACGGGAGCCGCAATAGGTGCCGCCTTCGGCCCATGGCGACAACCAGCCCTTGCCGAGCACGGCCTGGTACTCGATGTCGGCAGGCTCCACGAAGCGGCTCGGCGCGATCGCGAAGCCCTCGATCCAGTTCTGGCTGCCGCGCACGCCCATCCAGTCGCCGAGCCGGGTCAGCACGTCGCCGCGTCGCTGCACGTGGGCTGCAACCTCGGGCTTGGCCGGCGGCTCCGCGGGCGCCGCCTCCGGGGGCGGCGCAACCGTCGCTGCCGGCGCGTTCGCCTGCGCCGGAGCGGCCGGCGGTGCCTCGCTCAACCGCAGCACCTGGAGCTTCGGCGCCTCGACCGCGCTGTTCACCGTCTGGTAGATCGTCACCAGCACCTGGGACGGCACCCCGCTGACACGCACCAGGGCGGCGTTGCCTTCCCCGCCCAGCCACCCGTCGGCGTTAAAGGTGCTGATCGACAGCCCGGCCGAATCGGCGGCGGGCGGCCGGGTGATGCGCACCCCGGGAAGCCCGGTCTGCGGATCGGCCGGCGCCCCGCCCGGGCTGTGGAACACGCAGAACAGCCCGGGGTCGAGCAGCATCAGGTGCGCGGATACCTTGAGCTCCGTCACCATCGTCTGGTTCGGTGTCGGACTGGTCTGCGACATCGGCGGTGTTTCCGTTTCTGCCTGCCCGACACGGGCAGGCTCAGCGTGCTGGCGTGCGATGGTGCGACGGCAAAGGCCGCGCCGCAATGGGCTGCGTGGCAGCAGACGGTGGCGGAATGACGGCAGAATGACGCTGGCACAGGCGCAGGAGCAGGAGGTTCAGCTCCGGGACCGGCAGCCCGAGCGGAAGCAGCGCGCCGCGGCCGGTGCGGCGTATGCGCTCCGCCGGCGCGCCCAGGTCGAACGCGGCGACGGCCAGGCCCGCCCGCCAGGCAAGGCTCAGGGTGAAGCACCAGGTTTCGGGCCACACTGAGGGCAGCAGCGCCAGGTCCGCATCCTGCGCGCGGACCAGCGCCACCGCCTCCTCCTCGAGGTACTCGCCGGTCACGAACGCGCAGCCCGCGTCCATCAGCGCCATGTCGTCCGGCGTGTGGCCGACCACCACGAACTCGATCGGCAGCTGCCGGGCGCGCGCGTCGGCCAGGCAGGCCTGCAGCACCTCGAAGCCCTTTTCGCGCCCGATGCCGCCGACCACCACGATCCTGGCGGTCCGGGACTGCCCGGCGGCGGCGGCGGCGGTGCGGCCGGACGCGCCGCCCGGCCTGGGGGCCAGCGACGACACCGCGGCGAGCCGTTCCAGGGACAGGTCCGGGCGGTCGTCCTCCCACGGCACCACCTCGGCACGCAGGCGGGGGAAATGCCTTGCCATCCGGTTCGCCGCGTCCTGCGACGGCGCCACCACACGGCGCGCCGCCTTCAGCTCGGCGGCGGAACGGGCCAGCAGCGCCGGCATGGAGATGTCCTCCAGCAGGTTGCTGCCCTGCACCGCGATGCACGCTTCGCAGCCCGCCACGTCCGGCTCGCCGCAATACCGGCCGTTGGGGCCGACCAGGGCGATGCGCTGGCAGAACCAGGCGTAGTCGTGGACATAGGCGTCGAACGGGATGCCCAGCCGGGCGCACAAGGCGCGGACCTGCGGGTGGTGGCCGAGCAGGTGGTGCCATTCCGCGTGCAGCACCCCTTCCGCGCCGAGCAGCGCCACCAGCGCGTCCAGCTCCGACGGCAGGGCGTAGCGCAGGTTGGGAAACGCCTCCTCGGACGCGGCGTCGGACAGCGCCACCCCGTCCGGATCCGGCCGAAGCACGATCGGGCGGATGCCTTGCGCGCGCAGCAGACGCGCCCGCTCCCCCACCACCCGCTCCACGCCTCCGCCCTGAGCGTGGGTGATCAAAAGCACCGCACGCGGCGCCATGTCGCGGTTGGCGCGGGCGCGACGCGCCTGCACCCAGCGCGCGAGGTCCAGCCGACGACGCGCCGGCGCCAGCGGATCGGCGTCGATGTGGGCCAGCACCATCTCGTCGTAGCCGGGGTGCAGGCGGTTCAGGATCTGGAGGTTGCGCCGCATCAGCTCGGTGCGCGCGGCGCCGAACGACACGTTGCCGACATGGGCGACGAAGACGCCGAGTGCCGCGACGTGGCGCCAGCCGAGGTGGCGGGCGCGCAGGCACCAGTCGTTCTCCTCGCCGTAGCCCTGCGCGAACAGGTCCTCGCGCAGCAGCCCGACCTGGTCGAGGCAGTCGCGCCGGAGGTAAAGGCAGTACCCGTTGCCGGTCGGGATGTCGTGCACCGCGTCGCCGTTGGCGGCGGCCGCCAGCGCCATCAGGCGCTTGGTGCCGGACAGGTCCGGTGCCTTGTTGCGGGCGCGGTGGTCGGGATAGCTCAGGATGCTGGCGTCGTTGGACAGCGGCGTCGCGGTGCCGACCTCCGGGGCGTGATAGGCGGCACGTCGCAGCGCGTCCAGCCAGCCGGGCGCGACCAGGGTGTCGCTGTTGAGCAGCACCACGTCGCGGTCCGGGCAGGCGGCGATGCCGTCATTGGCGCTGGCCGGGAACCCGCCGTTGCGCGCGCGCCGGAGCAGACGGATCCATCCCGCCTGCGCCATCGCCTGCAGCGCCTCGACCAGGGCCTGGTCCGGCGACGCGTCCTCCACCGCCACCACCTCCGTGCCGGCCGGAACGCTGGCGAGCACGCTGTCGAGGCAGTCCAGGGTGCGGCGCAGGTGGCGGTAGACCGGTACCACCACGCTGGCCGGGCGGGAGGGGCCGATTCGCGGCGACCGGCCGACGATAAAGGCGGACACCGGCAGGAACGGCGGCAGCTCCTGCATCGGGACGGGCGCCTGATCGGCGCCGTTGCGCGCGTTGCCGTCCCGGGCGCGCCTGCTGAACCGTGCCTGCAACGATGCCGCCGCCGCAGCCGCGCGCAGCTCCAGCCCGGGATCGAGCGGGCTGCCCATCAGGGCCTGGCCGTTTCCGCCGCGCACCTGCACGACCCCGTCGAGCTGTGCCGCGGCGGCGTCCGCGAACCGCAGCAGCCGGGGCCGGGCCAGCGGCACGTCCGGCGACACGGTGTCGGCGAACCGCTCCATCGAGGCCACGATCGGAGGTCCGGAAGCCGGCACCAGGGTCAGCGACGGGATGCGCTCCGGCTCGCCGGGATGCCACACCCAGCCGTGGAGGCGGCCGTCCTGCACCTCCACGAAGCCCTCGATGCGGCCGATTGCCTGGACGTCGATCGGGCTGCCCAGCAACGGTTGGCCGCCGCGACACACCTCCAGGCGACGCCCCTGCGACCAGGCGCCGTCCAGGACGATCCGGCTTTTCCGGGTGCGCAGCCGGATCGGCGCCCCGTCCAGCCGGACGGACAAGGCGTCGCGTCCGGTCCTGCCGGAGCCGGGTGCCGGCGGACGGTCGAGGTGCAGGGTGCCGTCGCCGGACAGGCCGCACCAGCCTGGCCAACCGGCGGCGCGGGCGACCTGGCCCAGCAGGGCGCGCACCGCCTCGTCCGGGGCGTTGCGGGACAACGCTTCGCCGATCGCCGCGGCGGCCTCGTCGTGGGAGCCGGCGGCGCGGCGCGCGGCGGCGAGCGCCACCCAGCCGTCCCGGAAGTCGTGCTGCTGCACGAGCGGCAGCAGCAGGCTGATCGCGCCGTGCGGATCGCCGCAGCTCATCCGCGCCATCGCCAGGGGAAAGCTGACCGTGGCCGCTTCCGGCGCCAGTCGGTGCGCCCGCTCCAGCCAACGCAAGGCCTGCACCGGCTCGCCGCGCTCGGCCGCGATCCGGCCGTGCCGGAACGAGTCCTGTGCCCGCTGCCGCGCCCATTCCCGCCACCGGGCCCGGTCCTCCTCGGTGACCCGGTGCGGCGACAACAGGTCCAGGCCCGGTCGGAACGGCATCGGCCCGGAAGAAGGGTGCGAGGGTGGCCTAGTTCTGGCTGGCGGCACGGGCGACGGGTGCCGCTGGCGGCTGCGGGCGGGCGCCGAGACGGGCCAGCTCGGCATCGGCCTCCACCAAACCCTGCGCCCGGGCACGCTGCAGCCACAGCCTGGCCTCGGCCGGATTGGTCTCGGAGGCAAGCCCGCGCGCGAGGTAGCGGCCGAGCATCAGCTGCGCCATCGCGTGGCCGCGCTCGGCGGCCTGTCGGAAGTGCACCTGCGCCAGGGCACGGTTCTCCGGCACCTCGTGGCCGCCGCCATGCATCGCGGCAACCGAGAAGATCGCGTTGATGTGGCCCTGCCTGGCGGCGCGCTCGAACATGTCCAGCGCCGCGGCGTGGTCACGCACCCCGCCCCGCCCGCTCAGCAGCAGCTCGGCATAGGCCATCTCGGCATCCGGCAGCCCGGCCTCGGCGGCCTTGGAGATCCAGAACCGGCCTTCCTTGAGGTCGATCTCGACGCCGCGGCCTTCGGTGAGCATGCGACCGTACCAGTACTGGGCGTTCACCACCCCGTCGGCGGCGCGTCGCAGCCACAGCGCCGCCTGCCGGTCGTTGCGCTCGACGCCCACGCCTTCGGCCAGACACACGCCGAAGTTGAACGCCGCCACCAGGTCGCCGGTCTCGGCCGCCTGCTCGAAGCGCTCGCGCGCCGCGGTGCGGTCGGCCTCGCTGCCGCCGCCGCCGAGCACCAGGTTGCCGAGATCGACATGGGCGAGCTGGTCACCGCGCTCGGCGGAATGGCGGAACCAGCGTGCCGCCTCCTCGGGATCGCGCTGCACGCCGGCCCCGGTCAGGTAGAGCAGGCCGAGCGCGCGGGCGGACGCCGCATGGCCTGCGGCGGCGGCGCGGCCATACCAGCTCGCCGCTTCCGCGTAGTTCGGCGGCAGGTCGCCGCCGCGGGAATACAGGTCGCCGACCAGCGCCGCCGCTTCCGCGTCGCCGGCCAGGGCGGCGCGACGGAGCCAGGACTCGCCGCGGGCGGTGTTGCGCTCCACCCCGCGCCCTTCCATCAGCGCCAGGCCGTAGCGCGCCTCGCCAGACCGCACCCGCCGTTCCGCCGCCTGGCGGTAAAGCTCGGTCGCGGCGGCGACGTCCTGCTTCACGCCGGCGCCGCGCTCGGTCATCACGCCGAGCAGGTAAAGGGCGGTGCCGAGGCCGCCTTCTGCCGCCTTGGCGAGACTGGCCGCAGCCTTCTGCTGGCCTTCGGCGTCGAGGGCGTTGCGCAGCTGCGCCAGCGCCACGCCAAGATGGCCCTGCGGGCAGCCGGCCTCGGCGGAGCGGGCATACCAGCGGTCGGCGGTGTCGAGGTCGCGCATCTCCGACGGGCCGGAGGTGAGGATGTAGCCGAGCAGCGCCTGCCCGTCCGGCGACCCGGCCTCGGCGGCGCGCGACGCCCAGTGCGCGGCACGCTCGTAGTCGGGCTTGGCGTCCTGCTGGCTGGGCCCGGTCGAGAACACGGCGCTGCCGACGCCGCTGGCGACCAGCCCAAACAGGTGCAGGGTGGCCAGCACGACCTGCGCCTCGACCCAGCCGGCCTCGGCGGCACGCTCGATCCAGCGCGCGCCTTCTTCCCGGCTGACCGGAACCCCTGCCCCATCGAGATAGGCACGTCCGACCCGGAACTGCGCTTCCGGGATCCCGGCGGTGGCGGCGGCACTGAGCGGAGCGAAGGCGCGGCCCACTTCGCCTGCCTCGATCAGGCTGAGCGCATAACGCAGCTTGCCCTGCGGCGAGAACAAGGACGCCGCGCGCTGCTTCAGGAAGTTCGCCATCAGGTCCTGCAACACTCCTGGATATGGTCTGGGCGGATGGTGGAACGGTCGCGGCGGCGGCAAGCGGCCTGGCGGGACGCATCTCCCGCCAAAGCCGCCTGCATCAGGACGGGTCGCGCATCCCTTCGGTCGCCGTCGGGATGACCGTGCTCAGCAGGTATTGCAGGATGGTCCGCTTGCCGATGTTGATGTCCGAGGTCACGACCATGCCGGCGGTCGGCTTGAAGTAGCTCGGCACGTTGCGCAGCGTGTAGCGGTCGATGCGCAGCCGGATGCGGTAGAACGAGTCCCCGCCCCCAGGCGTGGCCAGGCCGTTGGCCGGCGCGCTCGCCGCCGCGGCCTGATAGTCCTCGGTCGAGAAGGTGGCCGAGCTGATGTTGGTCACGACGGCCTCGGCGCCGCCGTACTGGACATAGTTGAAGCTGGAAAACTTGACCTGCGCCTTGTCGCCCAGCTGCACGTAGCCGGCCTGGGCGGCCGGCAGACGCGCCTCGATCTGCAACGGCGCGTCGGTCGGGGTCAGAGTCATGAACTCCTGCGCGGAGGTGATCACCGAGCCGACCGACACGTGGGCGATGTTCAGCACCACCGCGTCGCGATCGGCGCGCATCACCAGCAGGCTCTTCTGCAGCTTGGCCTTCTCGTACTGGCCGGTCGCCTCGTACAGCTTGCGCTGCGCGTCGGTCAGGGACTGGTAGGTCTCCGCCTTGCTGTTCTGGATGTAGCTTTCCCGCTCGGCGATCATGGCGTTCAGCTTGTTTCGGGCGCTGGTGGCGCTTTGCTGCGAGGTGATCTGCGAGCGCTCGATCTCCATCAGGTCGTCCTGAGCAGACAGGGAGTTCAGGCGGCTGCCGACCTGGTCGCGCTGCAGCTGCACGCGCATGTTGTGCACGTCGGACGCCACCTTGACCCGTCCGGCATAGAGTGCGGCACTGGCCTCGTAGCCGACCACGTCGCTCTTGAGCCCGGCGATCTGCTGGTCGTAGTCCTGGATCTTGGCTTCGTAGTCGGACTTGCGGCGCAGAAAGATCGCTGCCTGCTGCGTGGAAGCCGGGTCGGACGGATTGGCGACGTAGTCCTTGCCGGTGACCTCGGCGGTCAGCCGGTCGACTTCCGCCTGCAGGCTCCTGGTCTGCAGCCCGAGGCTGCTGACGTCGGCATTGGTGGCGGTGGGGTCGAGATGCGCCAGCACCTGTCCCTTGTGCACCACGTCGCCCTCGTGGACGTCGATGGAGCGGATGATGGAGGTTTCCAGCGGCTGCACCACCACCATCGGCACCGTCGGCACCAGCGCGCCGCTTGCCGTCACCACCCGGTCGATCGGGAACAGCGCCATCACCATCAGGCTGGCCAGTGCCATGGAGGACACGATCCAGGTGGTGTAGAGCGCGGTCGCGGTCGGCGGCATGGCCGACATGGCGGCGCTCGGCGAATGGAACTCGAGCAGCGCCATCGGCATGTCGTCGTTGTTCGGCCGGCGCAGCGCGACCGGCTTGCCCGCGGAGCCCTGCGGGACGATCTCGTTCGAACCGCTCATGGTTCAGTCTCCTTCGGCCAGCATCGGCGCCGGACCGGCGTTGCGGTCGGCGTTCATGTGCCGGTTCTGCTGCAGCCAGAGCTGGCGGTAGATCGCGCAGCGCTCAACCAGGACGTTGTGCGGCCCGATGTCGTCCACCTTGCCCTGCTCCATCACCAGGATCTGGTCGCAATCGACCAGCGAGGACAGGCGGTGCGACACGATGACCATGGTGCGGCCCTTGCCGATCCGGGCCAGGTTGGCGTTGACCAGCGCCTCGGATTCTGGATCGAGCGCCGAGGTGGCCTCGTCCAGGATCAGAAGCTTCGGGTCGGAGATCAGCGCGCGCGCGATCGCCAGGCGCTGCTTCTGGCCGCCGGAAATGTTGGTCGAGCCTTCCTCGATAAAGGTTTCGTAGCCGGCCGGCATGCGCTCGATGAACTCTTCCGCGCCGGCGAGCCGGGCGGCGCGCACCACGTCGTCCAGGGTCAGGCCGGGACGGCCGGCGGTGATGTTGTCGCGCACGGTGCCGCGGAACAGGAAGTTGTCCTGCAGCACCACGCCGAACGAGCGACGCAGGTGGTTGAGGTTGATCTCGCGCATGTCGATGCCGTCGAGCTTCAGGTAGCCGGTGTAGTTGCGGCTGACGCCCTGCAGCAGGCGGGTCAAGGTCGACTTGCCCGAGCCGGAGCGTCCCACCACGCCAAGCATGGTGCCGGGCGGGATCTGGAAGTCGACCCCGTCAAGCGCCTTGGTGGGAGCACCCGGATAGGAGAAGTTCACGTCCACGAAGGACAGGCCGCCGACGATCTTGGGGCGCATGCCAGTGGTCAGCGCCCTGGTCTCGGTCGGGTTGTTCAGCACCGAGCCGACCTCGCTGAGCGAGGCGCGCACCTCGGTGAAGTCCTCCAGCAGCTTGGCGAAGCCGACCAGCGGCGACGCGACGCGTCCGCCCAGCATCATGAACGCGACCAGCCCGCCTGCGCCGACCGAGCCGGTTCCGGTGGTGTCGGTCACGGCGAGGTAGGCGCCCACCAGCAGCACGCCGCGGCTGATGAACATCTCGATCGGCATGATGATGGTCTGCGGCCAGTTGCTCATCCGCCCGGCGGCGAGCTTCCAGCGCGTGACCTCGGCGGTCTTCTCGTCCCATTCCTGCTTGCGGGCGGGCTCCAGCGCCAGGGTCTTGAGCGTGCGGATGCCGGCGATCGACTCGTAGAGCACCGAGCCGCGCGCCATCTCGGCCGCGGTGACCCGGCCGATATAGTAGCTGACCGGACCCATGAAGATGACCACGATCAGGCCGATCGCGCCGGCACCGGCGAGCGTCATCCAGGCCAGGGTGGAGCTCAGGAAGAACAACAGCGGCAGGATCATCACCAGGGTGAACATGTCCAGAAAGGTGCGCAGCAGCGACCCGGTCATGAAGTCGCGCACCTTGTAGATCTGCATCACCCGGCCGATCACGTTGCCGGCCTGCTGCCGCTCGAAATATTCCAGCGGCAGGGCCAGCAGCCGGTTGAACACGTGGATGCTGATGCGGCTGTCGATGCGTGCCGTCATCACCAGCACCAGCTCGCGCCGGGCATAGCTCAGCAGGGTCTCGTAGAAGGTGAGCACCACCAGGATCATGGTGATGGAGAACAAGGTGGCGAGCGAATGCTGGCCCACCACCTTGTTGATCACCTGCATGATGATCAGCGCCGGCAGGATGGTCAGGATCGACAGCACCATGGAGGACAGGGTGATGTCGCGCAGCGCGCTCTTCTCGCGCAGCACCACGCGGCTGAGCCAGCGTATGTCGACCGGCGCCTCCGCCTCCACGCCGGCGCGGGCGCGGCGAAGCAGCAGCACGTCGCCGGTCCAGACCTGGGACAAGCGCAGCTCGTCCACCGCGACCAGCGGGTCGCTTTCCCCGCCCATCGGGTCGCGCAGCCAGACGACGCCGCGGTTGCTGTCGGCCGACATGAACAGGCCGGCCGAGCCGTCCTTGAACATCAGCACGATCGGGGGCGTGTTGTGCATCCGCACCAGGTAGCGCCACTTCAGGTGCATGCCCTTGGCGACCAGGCCCTGGTCGTCCATCCAGCGCACCAGCGTGGCAGGCGACGGCGAGCGCTCGCTCGCCTCGGCCTGGAAGGTCTTCGGGTCGAGCTCGATGCCATGGTACTTCGCGGCCGCCATGGCCGCCCGCAACCGGATGGTCATCGGGTCGGGCGCCTTTGCGGGTCCGGCGGCGTGGCTGTCCGGCGAGCTACCGTAGCCGGCGTCGTTGCGTTGATCCACAGGATTTCCTTCACCAGGACGCTTCAGGGTTCCGACCTCACCCCCCGAGCGCAAGACATGGCTACCGCTTGAACGGCCTCTCAGGACAACCATAGCATGTAAAAGCTCGGGGAGGGCTAGTTTTCTCCGATGCGGTAGCGCCCGGAAACCACCGGGTCCGAGGCGAGCAGCGCCGGAACCGCCTCGACCAGGGCGGCCGGCGCCATCAGCCAGACGCACCGGAACAGGCCGAGCGTGCCGCGGGCGCGTTGCTCGAACGAGGACGACAAGAGCAGGGCGAGCGGGCTGCGCGCCGCGCAGCAGGCGCAGCCCACGGGGTGGCACGCCGCAACGAGACCCTCCGCCGCGACCTGCCGGACCGCCATCCAGCCCGTCCCGCCTGCAACGCCGGCTAGCAGGCTTGGCTCCGCCACCACGAGCAGGGCCTGCGGGTCGGCGTCCGGCAGCGTGGTGCCGGACGATACGACATGCACCGGGATGCGGGCATCGAGGCGCATGAACCGGTCTCCAACTCCGAAACGGCGCCGCTGGACAGCGGCGACCGGCTTTGTGAGAAGCGTCGCCACCTTACATATGGACGTGCGCCCGCTCCGACAGCCACCCGTTCCCGGGCGGCGCGGCCCCGGCGCCGACAGGATCGTTGATGACCCGTCCCCACCTTCTCGACGCCCTGGCCGACGGGGTCCTACTGTGCGACGGCGGCATGGGCTCGCGGGTGCAGATGCTCGATCTCCAGGTCGAGCGCGATTATTGGAACCGGGAGAACTGCACCGAGGTGCTGAACCTGTCCCGGCCCGAGCTGGTGCGCGAGATCCATCGCGGCTACTTCGCCGCCGGCGCCGACATGGTGGAAACCAACAGCTTCGGCGGCTCGCCGATCACCCTGGGCGAGTTCGACCTCCAGGACCGCACCCACGAGATCAACAAGGTCGCCGCCGAGCTCGCGCGCGAAGCGGCGGACAGCTTTTCCGACGGGCGGCACCGCTACGTGGTCGGCTCGATCGGCCCAGGCACCAAGCTGCCCTCGCTCGGCAATGTCGGCTACGACCCGCTGGAAGCGGCGCTGGCCGAGCAGTGCACCGGCCTCATCGCCGGCGGCGTGGACGCCTTGCTGATCGAGACCTGCCAGGACACGCTGCAGATCAAGGCCGCGGTCAACGGCGCCAAGATCGCCCGGGCGGCGGCCGGCACCGACACGCCGATCTTCGTGCAGGTGACGGTGGAAACCACCGGCACCCTTCTGGTCGGTCCCGACATCGCCGCCGCCGCCACCGCCATCCACGCGCTCGACGTGCCGCTGATCGGGTTGAACTGCGCCACCGGGCCGCAGGA
>CAXTMS010000105.1:0-12352 GCA_964245345.1 uncultured Acetobacteraceae bacterium
CCATGACAGTCCCTCCAACAAGGGACACCATCACAAACAAAAGCAGATGCCGTCATCCACCCGTCGCGGCGTCCGCGTCCGGCTGCCGGTCAGGATGCGCCGCCGCGAACGGCGCCAACGCCGACGCACGATCCACGGCAGAAGACAGGTGAGGATAGGCGGCCAGGGAAACGCCGAAGCGTGCCGCGGAATAAACCTGCGGGACGACGTGGCAGTCGGCCAGCGTCGGCTGGTCGCCGAACACGTATCCGCGTCCGTGCCGCGCGACCAGGACCTCGAGCGCCGCGAAGCCTTCCTCGATCCAACGTACCGCCCAGCGCCGCACCGCGGCGTCGTCTGCGGCAACGTCGTCGCGCAGTGCGGCCAGCACGCGGGCGTTGTTGAGCGGATGGATGTCGCAGGCGACCAGCGCCGCCATGGCGCGGACGACCGCCTTTTCATCTGGGTCGGCTGGGAGAAGCGGGGGGTCGGGAAAGCGCTCCTCGAGCCACTCGATGATCGCCGGGCTCTGCGTCAACACCGTGTCGCCGCTGTGCAGGGCCGGCACCAGGCCCTGCGGGTTCAACGCCAGGTAGGCCGACCCGCGATGCATCCCGGTGCGCAGGTCGAGCGTGTGCTGCGTGTAGCGCAGGCCCTTCATGTTCAGCGCGATGCGGACCCGGTAGGAGGTGCCGGACCGCCAGTAGCCGTAGAGCCGCATCGCTACGCTGCCGGCGAAGGCAGCACCCGGCCGAGGCACTCGCCGAAGCCGATCGAAACGAAGCCGTCGGCGCGGGCGGTGCCCGAAAGCCGCACTTCGTCCCCATCCTCAAGGAAGAAGCGCGTTTCTCCGGAGGGCAGCTGCACCGGCCGCTTGCCGCCGAGGGTGATCTCCAGAAGGCTTCCCAGTCCCTCGTCGTCGACGCTGGACAGCGTGCCGGAGCCGATCAGGTCGCCCGGGTTCAGGTCGCACCCGTTCGAGGCCTGATGGGTCACGACCTGGGCCGCCGTCCAGTACATGTTGGCGGACATCTCGCTGCGGCTGAGACAATGCGGCGCCAGGCTCTGCGCGCGCATGGCGGGGGTCGAGACGTGAACCTCCAGGTCGACCTTGAATCCGCCCGAGCGTTGATCCTCGTCGTCCCGCAGATAGGGAAGCGGCTCGGGGTCGCCGGCCGGGCGCGGCGCGGCAGGAACCCGGAACGGCGCCATCGCTTCCAGCGTGACGACCCACGGCGACACCGTCGAGTGGAAGCTCTTGCCCAGGAACGGGCCGAGCGGCTGATACTCCCAGTACTGGATGTCACGTGCCGACCAATCGTTGAGCAGTCCGAAGCCGACGATGTGGTCGGAGGCTTCCCCTATGGGAACCGGACGGCCCAGCGTGCTGCCCGGCCCGACCCATATCGCCATCTCCAACTCGAAATCGAGCCGGGCCGACGGTGCCAGCCGCGGTTCACCTTCGTTGGCGCGGATCTGCCCGTTGGGCCGAACGATCGGCTCGCCCGATAGCCGTACCGAGGAGGCGCGACCATGGTAGCCGACCGGCACCCACTTGTAATTGGGCAGTAGCGGCGTGTCGGGACGGAACAGACGGCCGACGTTGTTGGCATGGTTGATGCCGGTATAGAAGTCGGAGTAATCGCCGATCGTCACCGGCATGTGCAGGGTGCAGTCGGAAGCGTTCAACAGCAGCGGTTGCACCTGCTCGCGATGGATCTGCCTGGACAGAAGGGCGGACAACCGCTTGCGCAGCTCCAACCGATCAGCCGGAGCAAGGCTGAACAACGGGTTGAGGCTGGTTCCACTCGCCGCACGGGCCGCCGCCTCAGGCAACAAGGGGATGATGGCCGCCAGATCCAGGATCTGGTCGCCTATGGCGACGCCGGGACGTGGCAGGTCGCCCGACGGCGGCGTGAAAACGCCGTAGGGGAGGTTCTGCACCGGAAACATGGCATGGCCATTCGCGCTCTCCACCCAGCTCGATAGGGATGGATCATGAGTCTCATCGGGAACCATGGAGCCTGCTACCTCGCTTCGTCCGTGCCGCCATGTCCCGAACTTGTTTATATAAACATCCGGTTCAAGTTACAGCCACGCCGTCCTGTTCAACGCAATGGATGTTCTTCAGCCACGTGCAATAACTGCCTCGTAGCCATTGCCACACTGCCAACACTATCCTACCGCCTGGAGAGCTCGCGTAACCTCCGGTAGGGACAGCGCAGCGTTCTCGTTGACGTGGTCATCTACTCGGGCCTATGAAATCTTGGCGCAAAGACCAAGAGGCGGCGCTGTAGGAGAGAAGGGGATGGAAGGCGGAGGTGCCACTGGTCAAACCAGTGGTCTATCCTGGTTGATCGAATCCTTGGGTTCGATGAGCTTCGACCGAAGGCTGATGGACTACCTGAGTTCAACGTGCGGCGCCGAGCACTGCGCGACGTATCAGTTCACCGAGCACGCGCCGTTGGTGATCTTCGCCACGAGTCTCGATGGATCGGATGTCGCCAAGCGAAACGTTGCCCAGTATTTACGTAAACAATACTGGCGTCACGACGGAATGTTCTTCGAGTCCGGTCACAATATTGAACTTCCTGAATATGAGATTGGCCGGCTCGAAACCAGAAAGATCGAGGACGTCCGCTTCCGCTCGGAGATCTATGCCCATGACGGGATCGTCGAGCGGGTCCGCATCACCGGATCCGGAACCGAGGCGACCATCAGCCTGAGCGTGCTCAAGACGGTTTCGCGGGGCCGCTTTTCCGACCTGGAGATCGACCAGCTTCGGTCGGCGGCACCGTTGCTCCTGTCCCTGCTGTGCAAGCACGCGTCGCTGGTCGGACACAAGCTCGACATGCGCCGCATTCTCAGCGACCTGACATTCGTTGAACACGTGCTGGCGAGAGAGGCCGACTCGCTGCCGAGACGCGAAGCCGAGGTGGTGGCGCGGATCCTGTTCGGCATGTCCACGCTCGGCATCGCGCTGGAGCTCGGCATCAGCGAAGAAACGGTGATGACGTATCGCAAGCGCGTCTACGGTCGTCTGTCTTTGGGAAGCCAGCGTGAGCTTCTGTTGTGGTATCTCCATTTGTTGAACAACTATTCGTTCGGCTGCAACGCGTTCCACGCGGAGGTCCTGGACCCGGCAAGGCGGGCGCCCTCGGTCGCCTTGAGTTAGCTCGCCGGAAGGACGTAGAAGGCAGGCCCATCGGGTCGCGTGGATGCCTAAAGGACGGCCGATCGGGCGGTGGTCACCGGTTCTTGCTCGCCGGCTGCGTCGGGGCCACCGGCCGTCCGAACGATAACGCGTCCTGGACGCATCCAGCGTCACAGGCACGACGGCGAGCTGGCGGTGCGTCACCTCGGAGCAGGCTGACGCGGATACCGGCTCGGACACCTGATCACGCGATGCGAGGGTCGGTGCCGGATGGCCAAGGCCATCAACCGTGAGGTGGGTCCTGGTGCCGGCATCTTCCCGGGGATGTCCTGGGGCCTGTTCGCCTACCTGCATCAGGCGGCAATCCGCTGATGCGCTTGGACACGGATACCGCCGACCAGGCCGTGCTCGTATCCGGCCTTCGGATGCGCTCGAACCTGCGCTTGCAGATCTTGGCATAATCCGCAGCAGAAGCGGCGGCAGGATCCGGCTAGGGGGTTCAGGTAACGCGATCTAGACCCGCCACGCGACCACGATCCGCACGAGCTGCCGCAGCCGGTGCGTCCGCTTGAGCCGCCTCGGCGTTGCGACCGCACATCAGCGTCAGGCGTGCATTGGATCGACCGGCCAGCAATGGCGCCCGCCTCAAGGCGCTCCGAAGCGCTAGCGGCCTCAAGGCCGAACATCGACGCACGCCTTCGCGTTGCATCGGACGCTGCTCAGGACCCAGCCCGGGCTACGTGATCTGGTCGGCATGGGTCGCACAACCGTTGACACGGGAAACGTCCTGAAGGCGCGGAAACAGGCCGCGTCCGCTCCATCCACAACCAGGAGCGGCAGCTTCCCTGCCATCGGATTGTTCGTCGGCAGCAGACCGCATTGGAGACCGCTTCCGCCCTGCGCGGTGTGGCGCATTGGATCCGCGCGACTGCGCGTGGCCAAGATGGCCGCACGACGCGACGCGTTGGCATCCAGCAAAGTCGGACCACTCGACTGATCTCCTAACCTTGTGGCCAGAGAAGCTCATGGCTTCCTGATCGGCGACAAGAAGCCGTTATGATCCTAAGGAAATTTGGGGAAAGACACTCGTGCTTATTCAACAAGAACGTTGCACAGGCTATCCTGGAAATGGTCGTATGGTGGATGCATGCGGCGCTATGGGAAGAATCAGGATGGCATCGAACAAGGTATTTGCCGACGCAACCGCCGCAATGGCCGGTTTGATCCGCGACGGCATGACCATCATGGTAGGCGGTTTCGGCCTCTGCGGCATTCCGTCGACCTTGATAGACCAGATCCGGGAAAGCGGAGCGCGGGATCTCACGATCATCTCAAATAATGCCGGTATCGACGGCGTCGGCCTGGGCAAGCTGCTGGAAACTCGCCAGGTACGCCGGATGATCAGTTCGTACGTCGGCGAGAACAAGCTGTTCGCCCAGCAGTTCCTGGCAGGCGAGCTGGAGATCGAGTTCAACCCTCAGGGCACGCTCGCCGAGCGCATCCGTGCTGGAGGCGCAGGCATCCCGGCGTTCTTTACGCCGACCGGTTTCGGCACCGAGGTTGCCCAAGGAAAGGAGACCAGGGAGTTCAACGGGCGCCACTACGTGATGGAGCGCGGCCTATTCGCGGATCTTGCTCTCGTTCACGCCAGGGTTGGCGACAGCGAAGGAAACCTGACCTACCGGATGACCGCACGAAACTTCAATCCGGTCATGGCGACGGCGGCGACGGTGACAGTAGCCGAAGTCGAGGATCTGGTTGAGCCGGGCGTGCTCGATCCCGACACCATCGCGACACCGGGGATCTTCGTGCAGCGCCTGCTCAAGCTCGACGAGGTGGAGAAGCACATCGAGCAGCGTACGCTTCGTTCCCGTTCTGCAGTCTGAGGAGAAGACAAAGATGCCCTGGGACAGGAACCAGATGGCGGCCCGCGCCGCACGTGAATTGCATGACAATACCTACGTCAATCTCGGTATCGGCATTCCAACCTTGGTTGCCAACCACATCCCGCCGGGGATGGACATCACACTTCACTCCGAGAACGGAATGCTCGGGATCGGGCCGTTTCCCTACGAAGGGGACGAGGATCCCGATCTCATCAACGCCGGCAAGCAAACGGTGACGAGACTTCCGACCACGAGCTTCTTTGACAGCGCCACAAGCTTCGCCATGGTGCGCGGTGGTCATATTGCCCTGTCGATCCTGGGCGGCCTGCAGGTCGCGGAAAACGGCGATCTCGCAAACTGGATGATCCCCGGCAAGATGGTCAAGGGAATGGGCGGAGCAATGGACCTCGTGGCGGGCGTGCCACGAGTCGTGATCCTGATGGAACATACGGCAAAGAACGAGCCGAAGATTCTCAGGCGGTGCACGCTGCCGTTGACGGGTGCCGGCGTCGTCAACCTGATCGTGACCGACCTTTGCGTGTTCGACGTTGCTCGTCCCGGGCTCACGCTGGTCGACCTCTGCCCGGACGTCACGATCGAGGAGGTGCGTCAGCGCACCGAAGCGGACTTCGCCATCCACCCAGACGTCAAGCAGACCGCAGCCGCCTAGACCGTTTCACACCACATGACTTCGCGTCCCTGAGTTGGCGAGGTGATTGCGGCATTCGGCCGGGTTGAACTGATCGGGCAGCCGGCCGATGGTGCTCAAAGTGTTTCGGCCACGTACCTCCTGGTGTGCCAGTAATCATGCGGGGCGGTATTAACCAAACGCTCACCGCGAGGCGCCTGTCCATATCCGAGGACCATATTCGATATATGGCCGAGGACGTTGCCGATTACATAGACGGGCCCGAACCGACCAAGTCGCGCAACGCAGCAGAGGGCTTAGCTGTCTGACGACGGGATGATCGACGTCATGCGGCCAGATATCCGATCGGCCGACCCTGGTTCAGGTCAGCGTAGTCATATGGATCGAACCGCCTCAAAAGCCATAAAGATGCGCGGGGTTGTCCACCAGCAGCTTTTGGACGATTGCCGGATCACCGGCCCAGCCGGTAACTGCCTGCAGGAACTGCTTGGCGTCCGGGTTCAGGGACGTGAAGCCCGCATGCGGCCAGTTGCTACCCCAGACACAACGCTCTGGAGCATGCGACAGCAGCTTCCGGCCGAGCGTCTCGACGTCGCGGTAGTGCGGCGCGCCGGTTTCGCTGCCCGCATAAGGCGACGACAGCTTCACCCAGAAGCGGCCGGTGTCCAGAAGCCGCAGCAGCGCCCCGACTTCCGGGCTGTCGATGGGCAGAAGGTCCAGGTACAGGCCGAAGTGCTCGATGACGACGGTGCCGGGAAGCGCCGAAACGACGTCATACCGTTCCAGCAGGTCCCGACCGTCGAAGCCGATGTCGGAATGCCATCCATGCTCCACCACCCGGTGCGCGATCGCGTTGAACGCGTCCCAGGTTGTGGACGCCCGCGAGTTCAGCGTGAAGAAGCGCGCGCCCACCATGCCCTGCCGGCCCAGGCGTTCGATCTCCTCGTGGCTGGCATCGTCGTCGAGCAGCGCGATGCCGCGCCCGGCCCCTCCGAGCGCCATCACCGCATCGGCCGTGCACGAGTTGTCCGTGCCGTAGGCGGTCGGGTGGACGATGACCGCCCGCTCGACACCCAGCCGGGCCATCTCGCGCCTGTAGTCAGCCAGGGTGGAGCCCGGCTCGGGCGCGTGGTAGGCCTTCGGGCTCAACGGGTAGCCATCCTCGTAGACGTGCATGTGCGCGTCCGTCAGGCCGGACAGCTTTTCCTGCTCGATCGACATCTTGAGCCTCCGGACCTCAGGGAAAGCCGAACAGCCGGGCTGGGTTGTCGACGAGAACCCGTTGTTGCGCTTGTTCGTCCGGAAGAAAGCGATACAGCAGGTCCACCAGGTCGGCGGCCTCCGGAACCTCGCGCGTCGGATCCGGATGAGGCCACATGGTGTAGCCGGCATGGGGCCAGTCGGATCCCCAAAGACAGCGATCCGGAGCGATCCTGTAGAACTCCTGCGCGAACGGGATCGCGTCGTCCCAGGGCGGCCCGCTGGCCGACCAGCGGTCGGCGTTGGACAGCATCATCCACCAGTTGTCGCGGCGCAGAAGGTCGGCGGCAAAGCCGAACGCGGGCTGATCCATCCCCTTCCCGAAGGCGAGGCCGCCCATGTGGTCGAGGATGACCGGCAGGCGCAGGTTGCGCAGCTCGTCCTCGAGGTCCAGCAGCTCGTCGTACCAGAGGAACAGCTTCGCATACCAGCCCATGGCCTCGATGCGCGCGATCGACCTGCGGAACGCGACCGGATCGGGCCACAGGCCGATGGCCTTGCCGAAGTTGAAGCGCGCCCCGCGGATCCCGGCATCGTGCAGCCGCATGAGGTCGCGATCCGACAGCGTGTCGTCGACCAGCGCCATGCCGCGATACCTGTCCTCGGTGTCGTCGCGCAGCGCCTCCAGGAGCAGGCTGTGGTCCATGCGGTAGCAGCTGGCCTGCACGATCACCCCGCGGGTGATGCCGACCGCGTCGTGCATGCGCCGGGCATCCTCCAGCGTGGCCACCAGCGGCTCGTGATGCCCCTTCTTGGCCTGCACGGGGTAGCGGGCGGGATCGCCGAAGATGTGGAACATGGTGTCGCAGCTGTGCGGCGGAAGGGCGACGGCGGGAGCGCGCGAGCTCCTCAGGTGCCCCGCGACCGACGCGGGTGCTGGACTGGAAGCGGCGTCCGCGACGGTCATGGCGACAACTCCTCAAGCACGCGGTTGCGCGTCTCGACCAGGAAGAACATGACGGTCACCGCGCCCACGATCGAGGCGCAGGCGAAGAACAGGAAGATCCCGCTGATGCCGTTCACGCCGTTCAGGATCCAGGCCACGAGCATCGGCGACACGATCGAGCCGATCCGCGCCCACGAACTGGCGACCCCCGAACCGAGCGACCGCATGCGCGTCGGGTAGATCTCCGGCGTATAGGCCCAGATCGCGATCTGGCTGCTCGCGATCAAGGCGGTGGCGAGCGCCGTCAGGAGCATCACGCTGACCGCCGAGGCGCCGGAGCCGAGCTTCCAAAGCACCAGCAACGGGATGGCCGCGCCGACAAAGGCGATGATGAAGACGTTCCGGCGTCCGTACCGGTCGATGATCGCCGCGCTGACGAACGCCGCCACCAGCGACAGGACGTTGCCGAGGGAGCTGTAGAGCAGGGCATCCGTGACCGACAGCTTGTAGATGTTCCTGAAGATGGTCGGGAGCCAGACCAGCAGCCCGTAGCTGATGACCGCCTGGCAGAACCAGATGGACCACACCGACAAGGTGCGCCCGAGGTAGATGCCGCGGAACAGGTCGCTCCAGTGCGTGTCCTGGTGTGCGGGCCCGGCGTTTGCGAAGACGGGAACCGTCGCCAACGCCGGCAGGGGTCGACCGGTCTGGGCCACGATCCTGTGCTCGATCTGCTGCAACACCGCGTCGGCGTCCTGCAGCCTGCCCTGACGCGCGAGCCAGCGCGGCGATTCCGGGATCAAGCGGCGCAACCGGAGCGTCAGGAGCGCCGGAATGGCTCCCACGACGAACATCCACTGCCAGCCGAGGTGGGGAACGATGACCAGGCTGCCGAGAGAAGCCGCCAGAAAGCCGATCGGCGCCACCAGCTGGTAGAACATCACCGAGCGCCCTCGTCTCACCGCGGGCGATATCTCGCTGACAAAGGTGGCGGCGACGGGAAGCTCGCCGCCCAGACCCAGCCCCTGGACGAACCGCAGCAACAAGAGCCAGAAGAAGCCGGGAGCGAACGCGCAGGCCAGGCCGAAGATCGCGTAGGTGAGCACGGTCCAGTTGAGCACGGTGATGCGGCCGCGGCGTTCGGCGAGGTGGCCGAACGCGAGCGCTCCCACCAATTGGCCCGCGAAGCCCGCCGAGATCAGGAAGGCGACGGCTCCGTAGTGCAGGTGCCACAACGGTGCCAGAACCGGGATCACGAAGGCGATCGCGACGGCATCGAACGCGTCGAAGAACGTCGCCATGCCGATGATGATTCGCACGTTGAGGTGCCATCGCGAGGCCGGCAGTCGCTCGATGCGCGCGGCGATGGACGTCGCGCTCGTCATGTCGATCCGGGCCGGGTCGGGCGCCACCGCGACCGGAATCGCCGCATCCGGCAGAACGTCGCGAACACCAAGAACGCTTGCGGAGGGCGGAAGCGACATGGTGCGAATTCCGTCAGGTTGATGGCGTCTTCGCCATCCTACGTGAAATGGCGCGTGTTCATGTCCCCGTGTCCGGGACGCCGCGCGCGGTTGCGTCGACGACCCTGCCTGGCCCCGTTGGAGGCGCGCCAGCCCGGCACGCCTCCGACAGTCCGATCACTGGAGACTCCTGGTCGTGTCGTCCGGCGGTTATGCCCGCCTCGGGTTGAACAGGCGGGGGATCGGCGCCCAGCAGTCGGCGTAATCCTGCTGCCGCTCCGGCGCTTCGGCGGCGAACCTGGTGATGCGCTGCGGATGCCGGCTTTCGAACAGGATGGCCATCGTCCCGTCGAGCTTGTGCGGACCCTGCTCCGCGTTGAGCCCCTTCTCGAGCGCCTTGGCGTCCGGCCCGTGCGGCAGCATGCAGTTGTGCAGGCTGAAACCACCGGGCTGGAAGCCTTCCGGCTTGGCTTCGTAGCGCCCGTAGACCAGTCCCATGAACTCGCTCATGACGTTCATGTGGTACCACGGCGGCCGGAACGTGTCCTCGGCGACCAGCCAGCGGTCCGGGAAGATGGCGAAGTCCACGTTGGCCGCTCCGGGGGTTTCCGAGGGGGCGGTCAGCACGGTGAAGATGCTAGGATCGGCATGATCGAACAGGATCGGGCCGACCGGCGAGTAGCGGCGCAAGTCGTACTTGTAGGGCGCGTAGTTCCCGTGCCAGGCGACCACGTCCAGCGGGGAGTGCCCGATCTCGGTGCCCCAGAACGCGCCGCCCCACTTCACGGTCAGCCGGCACGGCTCCTCGCGGTCCTCGAAGGCCGCCACCGGCGTCATGAAGTCCCGCGGGTTGGCCAAACAGTTGGCGCCGATCGGACCGCGTTCCGGAAGGGTGAACGCGCCGCCGTAGTTCTCGCACACGTAGCCGCGCGCCGGGCCAGCGGGAAGATCGACGCGAAACTTCACGCCGCGGGGGATCACCGAGATCTCGCCGGGCGTCAGGTCGATGATGCCGAACTCGGTCGCAATCCGGAGCGCGCCTTGCTGCGGCACGATCAGCAGCTCGCCGTCGGCGTTGTAGAACACCTCGCCGTCCATGGAGCGGGTCGCGCAGTAGATGTGCGCAGCCATCCCGGACAGGCTCCCGGCGTCGCCGGCGACGGTGATCGTCTGCATGCCCTCGATGAAGCTGGTCGGCGTTTCCGGAAAGGAGATCGGGCTCCAGCGCAGCGGCGACGGCGGCAAATGGATGGTCGAGGATGGTGCCGTTTGCCAAAGCCTGCCGTCGACGGGCGCCAGCCTGCCGATGTGCTGCACCGTCGGCCGTATCCGGTAAAGCCAGCTTCTCTCGTTGACGGCCCGCGGCGCCGTGAACGGACTGCCGGACAGCTGCTCGGCGTAGAGCCCGTAGGCGCAGCGTTGCGGCGAGTTGCGGCCGATCGGCAGCGCGCCGGGCAGGGCTTCGGTTTCGAACCCGTTGCCAAACCCGGTCATGTAGCCGCTTCTCACGTCGGCGGCGGCAGGACGAACCGATATGTTCATGTGGGCCCCTCAAACACTAGTGGTTGCGTCGATACTTGGTCATGGCCCGCATCGACAAGATCCGGACGGACCGGTTCGTGGATGTCCAACTCCGGACTTAAGCACGCAGGTGATGAAGGCCGAACACCTCGATCGGGTTGCCGGACAGGATCTTCTCCTTGACTGTGTCCGGCAAACCGCTCTGCCGGACGTGATCGACCGATTGCTGCAGGATGACGTCGGGGTTCCCCAGCGGATAATCCGATCCGAGCAGCGTCTGGCTCGGGCCGATGATCCTGGCCGCCATCTCGACCTCGAGCGGCGACTGCCACATGCCGGGTGCGGTGTCGACGAACAACCGCTTCAACAAAAGCTCGTAATCGTAGTCCGACGTGTTCAGGTAGCCGGGTATGCCCAGAAACATGCGTCTCAGCGTGATCGGCAGCGATCCTCCCAGATGGCCGAAGCACATCCGCAGGTTAGGTAGGTCGTTGAAGGCGCCGCCATACATCAGGTTGGCGATGCCAAGCGTCATGTCGGTGGGCTTGCCGAGCGACCGCTCGAGGTTCCATCGGTCCATCCCGGGAAGCGGGCCGGACCAGCTGGGATGGACGAACACGGGCAGGCCGAGCTCGGCCGCGGTCTGCAGGAACAGCCTGAAATCGGCGTTGTCCGGATAGCGTCCGCCATGCGTGGTGGTCATGTTGAGCGCGCACAGGCCGAGGTCGCGCGCACGCGCGATCTCCTTGACCATGCCGTCCCCGCCATCGGGAGGCACCGAAATCATGCCGGAGAAACGGTCGGGATGGCGCGCCACCAGCTTGGCAGTGCCATCGTTGATGACCTGGGCCGCAGCGTCCGTCATCCAGTCCTGGTAGGTCGCCGCCGACAGCACCGCGTGATCGATGCCGGCCGCATCCATCAAACGCAGTTGAAGATCGGCATCGTGCCAGTAGACCGGATTCATGGCTGGCGTGTAGGCGTAGCCGGTGGAGCGATTGCGGGCGGATACGCGTCCGTCCTTCCAGATCGGCTCGATGTCGGGAGGAAGAAGGGTGGCGATCTCGTCGAAGTACTTTTTAGGCAAGTAGTGATGGTGTACGTCGATGATCATATTCAAGCCATCCTCGTCGGCGAGTCGCATCGCACTTCAGAATCGTTTGCACGCGCGATATCGTCTAGTGCCTCTAGGATGTATGCACGCTAATCATCGATCATGTCGGCGGATGTCCCCATGGGCGGTGACAGTGGGGGCATTCGCGACAGCTTCGTGCATCGCAACGGTCCGGGAAACAAGCGTCAGACCTGCGGTGGATTGACCAGATCGCTTGATCCGCCTGGGGCGGGCGATGCGACGCGGCATGACGGCAATGCGGATGTCAGCCGAGGCTCGTAGCGCTTATCCGGCGACCGGAGCGGTTCAACCGAGCTGGACGACGTCCAACCGTTCGGCGCTCATGGTCGGTGGCGGCCTGGGTGCGATGCCGTGCAGCTGTGTATGTCCCGCCGATCAGGGACAGTGTGTTTGGCCTGTTCTGCGTAGCCTGTTGTGCA
>CAXTMS010000106.1:0-12244 GCA_964245345.1 uncultured Acetobacteraceae bacterium
GTCGAAGCGGGTGGGCCGGTAGGTGCGGGCGAGGACGCGGTAGGGCGGCTTCGGTGCCGCGCTGGGCGTCGGCGCGTCGCCGAACAGCCCGGGACCTTCGGCCGCCGGCGGTTCCGGCAGGCCCGACTCGTCGTCGCTCATGCGTCGGTCATGGATGCGGTGGGAGGCCGAACGAACGACCCGAGCGGAAACTCACTGCGGCTGCTTCCTTCCGGACCTGACCGGGTTGGCAAGGCGCCCGTCCGCTGCCGACCTCCCGCCCGCGTCTTAACACACCTCCCCCGGTGGGCCACAAGGGGCACGTGGCGACGCGGCGGCGACAACACGGAGTGCAGAACCCTGGACCCGACCTTCTATAGCGGCGGCCGGCACGACCGCACCGCCAACGACCGTATCGACGACGCGCTGATCGCCGCCCGGCTGGCCGACCCGGCGGCGCGCTTCATCCCGCTCTGGCGTGGCCGGCACCCGTTCGAGCGCGGCGGCGACGGCAGCCTCGGCATCGCCATGCTGCGCCGGCACGACTTTCCCGGCGGCGTGGACCTCGGCGCGCTGCCCTGGACCTTTCTCGGCCTGGACGAGCAGGGGCCGCTGTTCTCGGTCGACCTCGGCCTGCACGACGATCCCCTGCCGCTGCTGCCGCCCGGGCTCGGCCCGTTCGAGGAGCTGCGGCCGCTGGCGGGGCTGCTGCCGGCCGGACAGCCGGCGCTGCTGGCGCAGGCGCGCGGCATGCACCATTGGCGGCGCACCCACCGGTTCTGCGGCGAATGCGGCCTGCCGATGCGGCCGGAGCACGGCGGCCACCGGCTGGCCTGCCCCAACGACCACCACGCCTTTCCGCGCACCGACCCGGTGGTGATCATGCTGGTTCGGCACGGCGAGCGGGCGCTGCTGGCGCGCGGGGTCCGGTTCCCGCCGAACCGCAACACCGTGTCGGCCCTGGCCGGCTTCGTCGAGCCGGGGGAAAGCCTGGAGGAGGCGGTGGCGCGCGAGGTGTGGGAGGAGGTGGGCGTGCGGGTGCGCGGGGTCCGCTACCTGGCGAGCCAACCCTGGCCCTTCCCCGGCTCGCTGATGCTGGGCTGCCACGCCGAGGCGGAGGACACGGCGCTGGTGGTCGATCCCAACGAGATCGTGTCCGCACGCTGGGTCACGCGAACGGAGGTGCGCACCGCCGACCCGGCCGACTTCGAGCTTCCGGACCACACCGCCATCGCCCGCCAGCTGATCGACGCCTGGCTGGAGGAGGGCTGACGCTCAGGATCCTTCGCGCAGACGCCGCTCCAGCAGCCGCTGCGGCCATCGCGGTCCGGTCTCGTCGTCGGGCTCCCGCTGCTCGGCCGTCGTCCAGGCCTGCCAACAGCGCAGCCGGATCATGCGCAGGGTCCACCAGGCGAGGATGCCGGCTGGAGCCCTCCGGAACACGTCGAACTGGCTGGAGACATGAAGGTCGGACTCTTGAAGAGGCACTACACGGAAAAGGATCAGTATGCCCAAGCTCATTCCGAGCGCTTAGGACACTGTCCGGCCCACCGGCATCCGAACCCGCCGGACGCTGCGCCCGACCGGCTTCCACGCCGTTCCGGACGGCAACCTTGTCCCGGGCTTCATCCGCGCCGCCCGGCACAACAGCGAGGACGCGACCCATGCCAGCACAGGCTGACCCACCGGGGACGGGCTTGATCGTCGCCCTGGGCGAGATCGTGGTGGAGATCATGGCCGACGAGCGCGGCGACGGCTTCCGCGAGCCGCTGACGCTGCGCGGGCCGTTCCCGTCCGGGGCGCCGGCGATCTTCATCGACCAGGTGGCGAAGCTCGGGCACCCTGCCGGCCTGATCGGCTCGGTCGGGGACGACGATTTCGGCTGGCTGAACATCGAGCGGCTGCGTCGCGACGGCGTGGACACCAGCGCGATCCGCGTGCATCCGGAGCATGTCACCGGCAGCGCGTTCGTGCGCTACCGGCCCGACGGCGAGCGCGACTTCGTGTTCAACATCAAGAACAGCGCCTGCGGCCAGACCCGGATCACCACCGAAGCGCAGCGCCTGCTGTCGGGCTGCGCGCACCTGCACATCATGGGCTCGTCCTTGTTCTCGTTCCGCCTGATCGACCAGGCGAAGCGGGCGATCGAGCAGGTCAAGGCGACGGGCGGCACGGTCTCGTTCGACCCCAACCTGCGCAAGGAGATGCTGAACATCCCCGAGATGCGCGCCGCCCTGGAGATGATGCTGCAGCACTGCGACCTGTTCATGCCGAGCGGGCCGGAGCTGCTGCTGCTCACCGAGGCGACCACGGAGGAGGAGGCCATTGCCGAGATCCTGGACCTCGGCGTGTCCGGCATCGTGGTCAAGCGCGGCGACCGGGGGGCCAGCTTCCACGACCGCATGCAGACGCTGCACGTGCCCGCCTTTGCCGTCACGGAGGTGGATCCCACCGGCGCCGGCGACTGCTTCGGCGCCACCTTCGTCACCTGCCGGCAGCAGGGGCGCAGCGTCGCCGACAGCCTGCGCTATGCCAACGCCAGCGGCGCCCTGGCGGTGGGCCGGCGCGGGCCGATGGAGGGCACCTCCAGCTTCGCCGAGCTCGACGCCCTGATCACAGCCCGGAGCTGAGGGGTTCCCGTCCATGGCGGCACTGGACTTCACAACGGCATTCGACCTGCGGGACCGGGTCGTGGTCATCACCGGCGCCGGTGGAGGCATCGGCCAGTCCCTGGCCTCGGCCTTCGCCGAGCGCGGCGCGCGCCTGGCGCTGCTGGACCGCGATCCGTCGGTGCAGGCGGTGGCCGAGCGATGCGGCGGGAACGCCCGCGGCTTCGTGCTGGATCTCACGGTCGAGCAGGAGGTGGCCGACACGGTGGACGCCGTGGTCACGGCGTTCGGCCGCATCGACGTGCTGGTGAACAACGCCGGCATCGGACACGTGGGTCCGGCCGAGGACATCCCCACCGCCGACTGGAACAAGGTCGTGTCGATCAACCTCAGCGCCCAGTACCTCGTCACACGCACGGTGGCGCCGCACATGCTGGCACGCGGCTACGGCCGGGTGGTGTTCATGGCCTCGCAGGCCGCGGTGGTGGGACTGGATCAGCATGCCGCCTACTGCGCCGCCAAGACCGGCCTGCTCGGCATGGCGCGCTGCATGGCGATCGAGTGGGGTCCGCGCGGGATCACGGTCAACTGCGTTTCGCCCACCGTGGTCAACTCGCCGATGGCGCTGGTCGGCTGGGCCGGCGAGAAGGGCGAGCGCGCCAAGGACGAGATCCCGACCCGACGCTTCGCCGAGCCGGAGGAGGTGGCGCTCGCGGTGCTGTTCCTGGCCAGCGGCGCGGCTGCGATGATCAACGGCGCCAACCTGCCGATCGACGGCGGCTACACCATTCGCTGAGAAGGTCACCTGAATGGACACGATCCTGTCGCGGCTTGCCGGCCTCCGGGCCGAGGGCCGGCCGCGTGGCATCACCTCCGTGTGCTCGGCGCACCCGCTGGTGATCGAGGCGGCGCTGCTGCAGGCCAAGGAGGACGATGCGGACGCCCTGATCGAGGCCACCTGCAACCAGGTCAACCAGGACGGCGGCTACACCGGCATGACCCCGGACCGGTTCCGCGACGCCGTGCTCGACATCGCCAACCGCGTCGGCTTTTCCGCCGACCGCATCATCCTGGGCGGCGACCACCTCGGCCCCAACCCGTGGAAGCACCTTTCGCCGGAGGAGGCGATGCGCCGGGCCGGCGACATGATCGCCGCCTATGCCGAGGCGGGCTACGGCAAGCTGCACCTCGACTGCAGCATGGGCTGCGCCGGCGAGCCGGCGGCGCTGGCCGACGACCTCACCGCGGAACGGGCGGCACGGCGGCCCCCCCGCGGGGGGGACCCCGCCCCGCACGGGCGGGTCTACGTGATCGGCACGGAGGTGCCGACGCCGGGCGGCGCCACGGAGGCGCTCGACCATCTCCTGCCGACGCGGCCGGACGCGGTGCGGGCGACGGTCGCGGTGCACGAGGCGGCGTTCCGCGGCGTCGCCGATGGCGCCTGGGACCGGGTGATCGCCATGGTGGTGCAGCCGGGCGTCGAGTTCGGGCACGAAAACGTCGCGGTGTACCGGCCGGACGCGGCGCGCGCGCTGTCAACGACGCTCGATCGGATGCCGGGGCTGGTGTTCGAGGCGCATTCCACCGACTACCAGCCGGAAGCGGCGCTGCGGCAGCTGGTGCTGGACGGATTCCCGATCCTGAAGGTGGGACCCGGGCTGACCTTCGCGCTGCGCGAGGCGCTCTACGGGCTGGACGCCATCGCGGCCGTGCTGCATCCGGCCGCGCCTCGCCTGCCCGACCGGATGGAGGCGCTGATGCTGGCGGAGCCGGCGCACTGGCGGTCGCATTATCCGGGCGACCACCAGGCCCAGCGCGTGCTGCGCCATTACAGCTACAGCGACCGCATCCGCTACTACTGGCCGCACCCGGAGGCCGAGGCGGCCACGGCGGCGCTGATGCGGCGGCTGGACGGGGTGGCGCTGCCGCCGACGCTGATCAGCCAGCACCTGCCGCGCGTCTACGATCGGGTGGCGGCCGGCCTGCTGGCGCCGGATGCGCGGGTGCTGCTGGTCGAGGCGGTTCGCGACGTGCTGCGGGTCTACGCCAGGGCCTGCGCGCCCTGACGCCGGCGCGGCACGCGAAACAACGATGGAGGACGCGGACATGAACGGAAAGCTCGAAGGCAAGGTGGCGGTGATCACTGGCGGTGCACGCGGCATCGGCCGCGCGGTCGCGGCGCGCTACGTCGCCGAAGGAGCCACGGTGGTGATCGCCGATCTGAACGAGGCCGGCGCCGAGGCGGCGGCATCCGAGATCGGCGGCGCCTGCAGCGGCATGAGGTTCGACGTGACCAGCCAGGAGTCGATCGACGCCATGGTGTCGGGCGTGGTCGCGGCGCATGGCCGGCTGGACATCCTGGTGAACAACGCCGGCATCTTCGACATGGCGCCGACGGTGGAGATTTCCCGGGAAAGCTACCGGCGCGTCTACGCGGTGAACGTGGAAGGGCTGCTGTTCACCACCCAGGCGGCGGCCAGGCAGATGATCGCGCAGGGGCGCCCGCCCGGCGGCGGCGCGGCCGGCAAGATCATCAACTTCGCTTCCCAGGCAGGGCGGCGCGGCGAAGCGCTGGTGGCGGTCTATTGTTCCAGCAAGGCGGCGGTGATCAGCCTGACCCAGAGCGCCGGGCTGGACCTGATCCGGCACGGCATCAACGTCAACGCCATCGCGCCCGGCGTGGTCGACAACGAGCACTGGGACCACGTGGACGCGAGCTTCGCGCGCTACGAGAACCTCCAGCCCGGCGAGAAGAAGCGCCTGGTGGGCGCGGCGGTGCCGTTCGGCCGGATGGCGCGCCCCGACGAGATCGGCGGCCTGGCGACGTTCCTGGCCAGCGCCGACGCGGACTACATCGTTTCGCAAACCTACAACATTGACGGCGGCAACTGGATGAACTGATTGTTCCGCCGCGTCGTCGGACAGGGGCGGACACGACCGGTCCCGCGACTCGAATCAAGACGGCTCAGAACAACCCCAACTCGAAGCCGGACCCCGGGAGGATCCTCATCCATGACCAGCATGAAGCAGTGGCTCGCAGCGACGGCGGCGGCCGGCGCCCTCGCCCTCGGCGCGGGTGGGGCACAGGCCGACACCACCCTGACCATCGCCACGGTCAACAACGTGCAGATGATCGAGATGCAGAAGCTGTCGCCGACCTTCGAGCGCGAGCATCCGGACATCCACCTGCGCTGGGTGGTGCTGGAAGAGAACACGCTGCGCCAGCGCGTCACCACAGACATCGCCACCCATGGCGGCCAGTTCGACATCCTGACCATCGGCAACTACGAGGTGCCGCTCTGGGCCAAGCGGAACTGGCTCGAGGCGTTCGACAACCTGCCGGCGAGCTACGCGGTGGACGACATCATCCCGCCGGTGCGCGCCGGCATCAGCTACAAGGACCACATCTACGCGCTGCCGTTCTATGCCGAAAGCGCGATGACGTTCTACCGCAAGGACCTGTTCGCCAAGGCCGGGCTGACCATGCCGTCGCAGCCCACCTACGAGCAAATCCGCCAGTTCGCCGACAAGCTTACCGACAAGGGGAACCAGATCTACGGCATGTGCCTGCGCGGCAAGCCGGGCTGGGGCGAGAACATGGCCTACTTCTCCACGCTGGTGACGGCGATGGGCGGGCAATGGTTCGACATGTCCTGGAAGGCGACGCTGAACACGCCCGCCTGGCGGGAGGCGTTGACCTACTATGACGGCATCCTGAAGGCGGACGGGCCGCCCGGCGTGTCGTCCAACGGCTTCAACGAGAACCTCGCCCTGTTCTCGTCCGGCCACTGCGCGCTGTGGATCGACGCCACCAGCGCCGCCGGCACGCTGTATGACAAGAAGCAGAGCCAGGTCGCCGACAATGTCGGCTTCGCCGCCATCCCGTCCGGCTCGTTCCAGGGCGGCCCCACTTGGCTGTGGTCGTGGAACCTGGCGATCCCGGCCTCCTCGCAGCACGTCGACGCCGCCAAGACCTTTATCACCTGGGCGACGTCGAAGGAGTACATCGACCTGGTGGCCAAGACCGACGGCTGGGTCAACATCCCGCCCGGCACGCGGCTGTCCGCCGCCGCCTCGCCGGAGTACAAGCAGGTGGCGCCGTTCGCGGACTTCGTGGTGCAGGCGATCCAGCATTCCAACCCGAACGGCCAGACCAAGAACCCGCGACCCTATGTCGGCGCGCAGTTCGCCGACATCCCGGAGTTCCAGGCGATCGGCACACAGGTCGGCCAGACCGTGGCCGCCACCCTGACCGGCTCGACCACCGTGGACCAGGCGCTGAGCTCGGCCAACGCCGCCACCAACCGGACCATGCGCCAGGCCGGCTACGGGAAGTAGGCACGGCGGCGCCGGCCGGGCCTGGTTCCCGGCCGGCTCAGCCGCGGAACGGCGAGCGCGGATAGGTGCCGAGGATGCGCAGGAGGTCGGAAAAGAAGCCGAGCTCCTCCAGCGCCCGCGCCAAGCCTGCATCCTCCGGATGCCCCTCGACGTCGAGCAGGAACTGCGTCGCCGAGAACACGCCGCCCTCCATGTAGCTTTCCAGCCGGGTCATGTTGACCCCGTTGGTGGCGAACCCGCCCAGCGCCTTGTAGAGCGCGGCCGGCACGTTCCTGACCCGGAACAGGATGGTGGTCATGATCCCCGGTCCCGGCGACGGGACCATCGTTTCGGCGGCGGCGACATAGAAGCGGGTGGTGTTGTGCCGCTCGTCCTCGACGTTGCGCCGGAGCACCACCAGCCCATGCAGCTCCGCGGCCAGCTCGGAGGCGATCGCCGCATCCTCCGGGCGGCCCCATCCGGCGACCAACGCAGCGGCGCCGGCGGTGTCCGATTCGATCACCGGCTCCGCGCCCAGCTCCGCCAGCAGACGACGCACCTGTCCCAGCGCCACCGGATGGGTGTGCAGCCGCCGTATGCTTTGCAGCGTGCTGCCGGGGACGCCGAGCAGGCAATGCTCCACACGCTGGAAGTGCTCGGCGACGATGTGCAGCCCGGAGCCCGGCAGCAGCGCGTGGATGTCGGGCACCCGCCCGGCGAGGCTGTTCTCGCAGGCCAGCATCGCCAGAACGGCGCGGCCGTCATGCACCGCCTCGATCGCGTCGGCAAAGGTGGGACACGGCACGGTTTGCCGTCCGGGATAGGCGGTGCGGCAGGCAAGGTCGGAATAAGCGCCGCACTGCCCCTGGAACGCGATCGGGCCTCCGGCGACGCGCCCGATCGCGTCCGCCCTCGCGGTGCCGGGCGCGTCGTGCTGGGCAGGCGGGTCGGGCAAGGGCATGGACCGGTCCGGGTTGTTCCGCCGGGCTGCATCCCATAGGCTCGCCCGCACGGCAATGAACCGCCCCCGCGTGCTGCCGACGCGCGGCCGGCGACGGCATCCGACGGACCTTCATGGACAGCATCGAGATCAACAAGATCGCGGCGGCCGGGCTGTGCGCCGGGCTGGCACTCGGCGGCTCGGTGCTGGCCGCGACGCTGCTGGTGCCGGACCGTCCTCCGGCGCGGCCGGCCTTCCCGATCGCGGGGCTGGAGCCGGACAATGCGACACCGGTCGGGCCGCCGATCGAGGCGCGGCTGGCCCGGGCCTCCGCCGCGCATGGCGCCGCGCTCGCCGGCAGCCTGTGCACCGCCTGCCACGGCTTCAACAAGGGAGGCGCGGCGCAGGTCGGCCCGAACCTGTTCGGCGTGGGCAACCGGGCCGTCGCCGCCGCGGCGGACTACGAGTACTCCGCGGCGTTGAAGCAAGCCGGCGGACGCTGGACCCCGGCACGGCTCGACTCCTGGCTGTTGCGGCCGCAGGGCTTCGCGCCCGGCACCAGGATGGGGTTCGCCGGCATCAGCGACGGCGCGGCGCGGGCCGACGTGGTCGCCTACCTCCTCAGCCTGTCCGACACGGCCTCCGCCGCGCCGGAGCCGGGCGGCAGCTTCGCAGCGCTGGTGGCCTCGGCCGATGCCAAGGCGGGCGCCGCCACGGCCAGCGCCGAGTGCAGCGCCTGCCATTCCTTCGACAAGGGAGGCGGCGCCACCGTCGGACCCGCCCTGTATGGCGTGTTCAACCGCGGCATCGGCCAGGGCTCCGACTACAGCTACTCCGCGGCGCTGTCCGGCCATGGCGGCAACTGGACGGTCGCGGCACTGGACGGCTGGCTGCGCAACCCGCGCCACTTCGCGCCCGGCACCAAGATGGGCTTCGCCGGCATCGCGGACGACAAGCAGCGTGCGGCGGTGGTCGCCTATCTGCGCTCGCTGTCGGACGCGCCGTGACGCCCGATCCCGTTCTTCTCGATCCTGCCCTGCTCGACCGAGCGGTCGCCGCCGCCCATGCCGCGGCCGACGTCGCCGGCAGCGCCATCCGTCCGTTCTTCCGCGCCGGGTCCGGTGCCAAGCTGGGCGTGGAGCTGAAGGCCGACCTGACGCCGGTGACCGTCGCAGACCGGACTGCGGAACGTCTGATGCGCGCGGTGCTGTCCGAGCGCATGCCTGAGGCGGGCATCCTCGGCGAGGAGTTCGGGCTCGACCGGCCGGACGCGCCCCTGCGCTGGGTGCTGGACCCGATCGACGGCACGCGCGCCTTCATCACCGGCCGGCCGTCCTTCGGCGTGCTGGTCGGCTTGCTGATGGAGGGCGTTCCGGTGCTTGGGCTGATCGACCAGCCGATCACCGGCGAGCGCTGGACCGGCGTTTCCGGTCGGCCGACCCGCTTTTCCGGCCGGTTCGGCGGCATCCCCGGCACCCGTCCCTGCCCCGCCCTGCACCAGGCCGAGCTGTCCTGCACCGACCCGGCGATGATGGACGCCGCCACCCGCCCCGGCTTCGACGCCCTCCTGCGGGCGGTGCGACGCGTCTCCTGGGGCGGCGACTGCTACGCCTATGGGCTGCTGGCACTGGGCCAGATCGACGCGATCGCCGAGCGGGACATGAAGGTGTGGGACTGGGCGGCCCTGGTGCCGGTGATCGCGGGCGCCGGCGGCTGCGTCACCGACTGGTCCGGCCGGCCGCTCCGCGACGGCGGCGACGGCAGCGTGCTGGCACTGGGCGATCCCGCGCTGCTGGACGCGGCCCGGTCGCTGCTGGCCGGCCGGTAACGGTTTGTTCCCCGCCTTGCGCTACACGTTTCGTGCGGTTTCCTCTAGAGCGACGCCATGGCCAGTCCCCTTTCCCTGCCCAAGGACCGCATACGCATCCTGCTGCTCGAGGGCGTGCACGACAGCGCGGTGTCGCTTCTGGCGGCGAGCGGCTATGCCTCCGTCACCCGCCATGCCGGCGCGCTGGACGGAAACGCGCTGGCGCGCGCGCTGGACGGCGTGCACGTGGTCGGCATCCGCTCGCGCACGCAGCTGACCGCCGACCTCATCGCAGGCGCCGACAAGCTGATCGCGATCGGCTGCTTCTGCATCGGCACCAACCAGGTGGCGCTGGACGCTGCCGCGATCCGGGGCATTCCCGTGTTCAATGCTCCCTATAGCAACACGCGTAGCGTCGCCGAGCTGGTGATGGGCGAGATCGTGATGCTGCTGCGTCGCATCTTCCCGAAATCGGTGTCGGCGCATGCGGGTGGCTGGGACAAGTCCGCCGCAGCGAGCTGGGAGGTGCGCGGCAAGACGCTCGGCATCGTCGGCTACGGCAGCATCGGCAGCCAGGTGTCGGTGCTGGCCGAAGCGTTCGGCATGAACGTGCTCTACCACGACACCGTGTCCAAGCTCGGTCACGGCAACGCCCGCGCGGTGGCGACCCTGCACGAGCTGCTCGGGCGCAGCGACGTGGTCAGCCTGCACGTGCCGCAGACCGCCGAAACGAGCGGGCTGATCGGGGCTGCCGAGATCCGGGCGATGAAGCCGGGCTCGTTCCTGCTCAACAACGCCCGCGGCAACGTGGTGGACCTCCATGCGCTCGCCGCGGCGCTGGACGAGCGCCACCTCCTGGGGGCAGCGATCGACGTGTTCCCGCACGAGCCCGGCAGCAACGCCGAACGCTTCGTCTCGCCGCTGCAGAACCGCGACAACGTGATCCTGACCCCGCATATCGGCGGCTCGACCGCGGAAGCGCAGGAGCGGATCGGGGTCGAGGTGGCGGCCAAGCTGATCGAGTACAGCGATGTCGGCGCCACGCTGGGGGCGGTGAACTTCCCGCAGGTGCAGCTGCCGCCGCGCCCGCGCGGCACCCGCTTCATGCACGTCCATCGCAACACCCCCGGCATCCTGCGCCGGATCAACGAGATCTTCTCCGAGGCCGGCATCAACATCGCCGCCCAGTTCCTGCAGACCGACGGCGAGCTCGGCTACGTGGTGGTGGAGGCGGAAAGCGACCGCGGCGACGACGCGTCGATCCTCCGCCGGCTGCGCGCGCTGGACGGCACCATACGCGCCCGCCTGCTCTACCAGCGATGAGCCGCGCCGCCGCCTTTACATATCTTCAAGCCTTGGCGGGCACGGTTCCGCTCCGCGACCAACGGAGTGCCAACGTGCCGCGCGAACGCCGCAAGATCGTCTTCACGCGGGAGGAGCTGGTTCTCGCCGTGAGAAGCCATGACCCGCTGCTGATCCGGGCCTGCCTGGAGAACAACATTCCCATCCCGCTTCGGGCGGGCAAGTTCCTCGCCATGATCGACGGCGACCTGGCGATGGTCATGGACCTCGTGGACGAGGACCTGGTCGGGCCGGTGCCGCGGCAGCCGTGCCCGCAGGCGACGCGACGGCTGCCTGTCCGGCGGCCGGCGGCCTGATCCGCGTTCTGCCGGAGGCCGGCATCATAACGAAGCCTTAAGCCGGATCGGTCACGCTCGGTCTTCCTGACGGGAGCCGCTGCATGACCATCGCCTGCGTCCAGAGTTTCGCCTTTTCCGGGATCGACGCGGTGCCGGTCGAGGTGCAGGTGCAGATCTCCAACGGCCTGCCCGCCTTTCTGATCGTGGGACTGGCGGACAAGGCGGTGGGCGAGGCACGGGAACGGGTCCGGGCGGCGCTGACCGCCATGGGCCTGGCGCTGCCGCCCAAGCGGGTGCTGATCAACCTGGCCCCGGCCGACCTGCAGAAGGAGGGCAGCCATTTCGACCTCGCCATCGCGCTGGCGGTGCTGGCGGCGATGGAGGTGCTGCCGCGCCTGGAGGTGTCGGGCTACGCGGCCATCGGCGAGCTGTCGCTGGACGGCAGGGTCAACCCGGTCAGCGGCGTGCTGCCGGCCGCCCTCGGCGCCTCGGCGCAGGATCTCGGGCTGATCTGCGCCCAGAGCCAGGGCGGCGAGGCCGCGTGGGCAGGCCGGATCGCGGTGCTGGCGACGCCGGATCTTTTGTCGCTGGTCAACCATTTCCGCGGCGTTCAGGTGCTGGAGCCGCCGGTGCCGCCGGGGGTCGCCGATCGCGGCCGGTTCCCGGACCTGGCCGAGGTCAAGGGCATGGAAACCGCCAAGCGGGCGCTGGAGATCGCCGCAGCCGGGGGCCACAGCCTGATGCTGATCGGGCCGCCGGGGGCGGGCAAGTCCATGTTGGCGGCGCGGCTTCCCGGCCTGTTGCCCGACCTGTCCAGCACGGAAGCCCTGGAGGTCACCACCATCCACAGCATTGCCGGCCTGCTTGAGGACGGGAAGCTGGTGACGCGTCCGCCGTTCCGCGAGCCGCACCATTCGGCGAGCCAGGCGGCGATCGTCGGCGGCGGCCCGCG
>CAXTMS010000107.1:0-12196 GCA_964245345.1 uncultured Acetobacteraceae bacterium
GCTTCCACGCGCCGACGGTGAGCTTCCCGGTCGCCGGCACCTTCATGATCGAGCCGACGGAGTCCGAGAGCCGCGCCGAGTTGGACCGGTTCTGCGACGCCATGCTGTCGATCCGGGACGAGATCCGGGCCATCGAGGAGGGGCGGATCGCGGTCGCCGACTCGGCCCTGCGCCACGCCCCGCACACCGCGCGCGACCTGCTCGCCGCGGAGTGGACCCGTCCCTACGCGCGCGCCACCGGCTGCTTCCCCGCTGGTCGGCATGGCGACAAGTACTTCCCGCCCGTGGGTCGTCTCGACAACAGCTACGGCGACCGCAACTTGGTGTGCTCGTGCCCGCCGATCGACAGCTATGCCGAGGCGGCCGATTGAGGCGATCCCCAGAGGGTGGAACCTTCAACCGGTGCTGATCGGCGGGATCTCCGGGGACGAAACAGCGGTCCGTCAGCCGGCACCCGTGACCGGCCCAGGCAGCTCCCCCGGTTGACGACAGGCTGCCGGTCATGAGGACGGTTGTCATGCCGCGGCTGGCGCCCGTCCTCCGTGCCGGCTTGTTCGTGCTGGGCATGCAGTACGTGCTGGGTCCGCTCGTGATCCGGCGCGTGATGGGGGCGGTCGGATCCCGGTTCGGCCTCCGGAACGACTACGTCCACCACGTCCTGTCGAGCGGGCTGCTGCTGATACAGGACGTGGCCGTCATCGCGCTGTCGCTGCTCCTGGCCGAGGCGCTTCGCCGGACTGGAAGGACCGGTCTCGGCGACGTCTTCCGGGTCTCGCACCTGCGCGGCGGCAGGGCATGGCGGATGCTCGCCGCCGGAGCAGCGCTCGGGGCGTCGTTGCTGACCGGGGTCATGCTGACGCAGGCCGGGGTCGCCCACCTCGCGATCCAGCTTCACGACCATGGCCTGGCGTCCATCGTCCAGCACCAGCTGCTGCTCGTTGCCTGCTTCGCAGCCGTCGGGGCATCGGAGGAGATCGTCAACCGAGGCTATCCGCTGTACGAGCTGGCCCGGGGCATCGGGTTCTGGCCGGCGGCGGTCGCGACCTCCCTGCTGTTCGGCTGGGGACATTTTGCCGAGGGTGACCCGGCGATGGGCTCCCTGGGGGTGTTCGCGTTCGCGATGTTCGCCTGCGCGTCGTTGCGGGCGACCGGAAGCCTGTGGTTTGTCATCGGCTTCCACGCCGTCTGGGATTACGGGGAAAGCGGGCTGCTGGGCGTGCCGGACAGCTCGTTCCTCCTGTCGGGCGCGTTGGCCGAAACCCGGCTGACCGGCGTCCCGCTGCTGACCGGCGGAGCCGCGGGCCCGGAAGGAAGCGTGGTGACGATCGCGGCGCTGGCCGGGCTGTTCGCGTGGTTCGTCTGGATGGACCGGCGCTTGTTGCCAGCCGGATCGTCGTGAACGGCCTGTTCCCCCCGACGCGCAAGGCTTGGATGCGCCGCCTGCCTGCCGCAGCGGCACCGACGCCGACCGTCTGGTTCGATCCGGCAGGTTCGTTGACCGCGGATCATGCCTGCCAGCCGAACTCCGGGAAGCTCCACCCGAGGGCCTGCAGCACAATCCCGCCCATCTCCGGCGTCAGGGTGTTCGGCCAGTCGCCAGGCATCCCCTTGCGAAAGAACGTGCCGTTCTCGGCGGTGCCCGCCGGTCGTCCGGCCAGCCTGGCGAAGCTGTTGCGCGCGACGCAGTCGGCGACGATCTCCGCATGGTCCGAAACCCCCAGGAAGCGGAACAGCGTCGCCAGCGCCGGCTCCGGCGCCCGGTGCAGCGTCTCGTAGCTGACGAGGCGGAAGTGCTCCGGGAACTGCTCCCGGGCATCAAGCATCGCCCGCATCCACTGCACCGCCATCGGCAGCACCTTCCTGATGAACGCGATCTTGTCGGCGTCGGTGGCGCCGGGCCGGTCCTGGAACCGGTGCCAGTTCGAGCTGATCACGTCGCGCGGGTCGCGGACGATGCCGATCAGCCTGGCCTGCGGAAACAGCGCGCGCAGTTGCGGAAAGAAGAACAGGTTGCCCGGCGTCTTCTCGCCGACCGCCTGCACTGCGCGGCCGGCCATCTGCTGGCGGAAGGCAGACAGGATCGCGGTGCCGAGCAGGAACTGCGTGTCGCCCGGGTCGGGCAGAGGATAGCCGCCGGTGTGGCCGAAGATGCTGGTGTTGCGCTCGTGCAGCGCCGCGAACCGCTGCCGCATCGCCCGGTCGAGCGGCACCGCCAGGTGGTCGCGGAACTGCGCCTCGCCCCGGCAGGACACGTCCGGATGGCTGTCGAGCATCTGCTGCAGCCAGGTGGTGCCCGAGCGCGGCTGGCCGTCGACGAAGAAAAGCTGGCGTTCTGCCAGCCGGGCGAGCGCGGCGTGACGGTCGGCCCAGCTTTCCATGCGACATCCCTCCGCAGCCCGCTCGGTGGCGCCGCCGATGTAGGGGCGGCGGGAGGCGGTCCACAAGCGGCCGGTCCCGATCCCGGTTGACACCGGCCTCGTCCGCTTCTAGACCATTATGAGAATGATTTGCATTAACGGGTAGCCAAGGAGGCTGCTTCCGGGAGGGTCGGGTGAGGATAGCGACGGGCCTGGGAGCGTTGGCGATCGCTGGATCGGTCAGCATCGGGGCACCGGAGGCGGCCCTGGCGCAGGCCAGCGCCAGCAACCTGCTCGGGCCGATCTGGGGCGTGCGGCCGTGGCTGGGCCAGTACGGGGTGTCGTTCGGCCTGAACGAGATCAGCGAGGTGTTCGGCAATCCGACCGGCGGCCTCCACCGGGGCGCGGACTATGACGGGCTGACCGAGATGAGCGTGGGCATCGACCTCGGCCGCGCCGTCGGGCTGCAGGGCGGCACGCTGAACGTCAGCGCGTTCCAGATCCACGGCCGCAGCCTGAGCCAGGACAACCTCGACGACCTCGACACGATCAGCGGCATCGAGGCCAACCGCGCCACCCGGCTGTGGGAGCTGTGGTACGACCAGCAGTTCCGCGACGGCGACTACGACCTCAAGATCGGGCAGCAGAGCCTGGACCAGGAGTACATCGGCAGCGCCAGCGCCAGCGTGTTCGCCAACACCGCGTTCGGCTGGCCGGCCCTGCCGTCCTACGACCTGTACGCCGGCGGCTCGGCCTATCCGCTGTCCTCGCTGGGCGTGCGGCTGCGCGGCAGCAGGGGGCCGTTCAGCCTGCTCGGCGGCGTTTACGACGACAACCCGGCCGGCGGCCCGTTCGAGAACGACCCGCAAACCAACGCCGACAAGACCGGCGCGCTGTTCAACCTCGGCACCGGCGCCTTGTTCATCGCCGAGCTCGACTTCGCCCTCAACCAGCCATCCGGCGGCAACACCGTGGTCGGCGGCCAAAGCAGCGGCCCGAACAACGACTCCGCCATCAAGAACGGCGGCGGGGATGGGGGCCTGCCCGGCGTCTACAAGATCGGCGCCTGGTTCGACACCGCCTCGTTTCCCGACGGCCGCTTCGACGACCGGGGAGGCCTGCTGGGGGATCCGAACAGCGACCGCGTGGGCCTGCCGCGCCGGCACGACTACTCGGTCTACGGCGTGATCGACCAGATGGTGTGGCGTGAAGGCGGCGGCGGCGCGCGCACGCTCAACCTGTTCACGCGCCTGATGGGCGCGCCGGGAGACCGCAACCTCGTCGACTTTGCGTCCAACCTCGGCGTGGTGATCAAGGCCCCGCTGCCCGGGCGGGACAACGACACGCTGGGCTTCGCCGGCGGCTTCACCAAGATCGGCCGGCACGCGCTGGAAGCCGACCAGGACGCGGCGCGCCTGAACCCGGGCGTCTACTCGCCGCTCCGCTCGGCCGAAAGCTACCTGGAACTGACATACCAGTATGTCCCGGTGGGCTGGCTGACGGTGCAGCCGGACGCGCAGTACATCTTCGACCCCGGCGGCGGCATCGCCGACCCGGACGCGCCCGGCCAGCGGCTTTCGAACGAGCTCGTGCTCGGCGTGCGCAGCACCATCGTCTTCTGAACAGTGTTCACAGTTCGCGTCCGGAGATCCCGATGACCTCCTCCTTCCTGCGCCGCCTGCTGCTGGGGATCGCACTGGTTCTGGTGACGCTGCCGGCGCGGGCGGTGGACGCGCCGTTCCTGTCCGGGCTGAAGCACCGCAGCACGGTGTCCTCCACGGTTCCCGCCAACGGCGACCAGAACCCGTATGCGGTGGTGGTGTCGCCGGTCAGCGCCGGCCGGCTGGTGCAGGGCCACGTGCTGGTCGGCAACTTCAACAACAGCGGCAACCTGCAGGGGCTGGGCACCACGATCGTGCAGATCGACCCGCAGAACCAGACCCTGTCCTTGTTCGCCTCGGTGCCGCGGAACCTCGACCGCTGCCCGGGCGGCGTCGGCCTGACCACGGCGATGGCGGTGCTGAAAAGCGGCTGGGTGGTGATCGGCAGCCTGCCGAGCCGGGACGGCACCACCGCGACCAAGGGCGACGGCTGCCTCCTCCTGTTCAACCGCGACGGCAAGGTCGCGGAGGTGTGGAGCGGGCCGAAGATCAACGGGCCCTGGGGCAACATGGCGGTGATCGACCGCGGCGACAGCGCCACCCTGTTCTTCAGCAACACCGGCTACGGCGTCGGCGCCCCGTCGGCGGACGCTTCCGCGCGTCCGGTGTCCAGGGCGACGGTGGTGCGCATGGAGCTGCTCATCCCGGCCGGGGAGAAGCCGCGCGTCACCGGCATGACCGTGGTGGCGAGCGGCTTTGCGGAAGCGCCGGACAGGGGCGTGTTCATTATCGGCCCGACCGGGGTGGCGCTCGGGCCGGACGGCTCGATCTTCGTGTCGGACGCGATCGGCAACCGCATCGTCAGCATTCCCGACGCCCTGACGCGCACGAACAGCGCCGGCACCGGGACGGTGGTGACCGCGGGCGGCTTCCTCCACCGCCCGCTCGCCCTTGTAAACGCGCCGAACGGCCACCTTTTGGTGACGAACGCGTTGAACGGCCAGGCGGTGGAGATCGATCCGCTGGCTCGTCGGCAGGTTGCGGCGCAGTGGATCGACGTGGACCGGGCGCAGCAGCCGGCCGGCAGCGGCGACCTGTTCGGCCTCGCGATCGCGCCGAAGGGCGACGGCTTCTATTATGTCGAGGACGACGTGAACACGCTCGTTCTGGACCATTAGCAACCTGGAACAAGGACCCGCTCGGTTGCAGGACGACCCCGCCGACACGCCGAACCCGTCCGCGACGGCGCGCCGCGGCTTCCTGAAGGGGGCGGGCGGCCTGGCCGTGGTGGCGGGCGCTCTGTGCCCGTTCTCCGGCGCGCGGGCGGGCGCAGCGCTGCCGCAGGCCAAGGGCGTGTCCGCAGGCAGCCAGGGCGCGTCGCGGGCGGTGCCGGAAGCGTTCGACGGCCCGTACCAGGCCGGCATCCTGACCCCGCTGCAGAACCACAGCTGCTTCGTCGCCTTCGACCTGGTCACGGAGGACGGGCCCTCGGTGGCGCGGCTGATGCGGCTGTGGACCGAGGCGGCGCGCCGGATGACGCGCGGCCAGACCGTGGCGGCGATGGACGGCGCTCCGGACAAGCCGCCCGCCGACAGCGGCGAGGCGGTCGGGCTGGGGCCGGCGCGGCTCACCCTCACCTTCGGCTTCGGTGCGGGATTGTTCGAGAAGGACGGGCGCGACCGCTACGGCCTGCGCGCGCGCCGGCCGGCGGCGCTGATCGACCTGCCGCGCTTCAACGGCGAGCAGCTCGTCCCCGGCAGCACCGGCGGCGACCTGTCGATCCAGGCCTGCGCCGACGACCCGCAGGTGGCGTTCCACGCGGTGCGCCAGCTGGCGCGGATCGCCGACGGGGTGGCGCAGCTGCGCTGGATCCAGAACGGCTATTCCGCCCAGTTCGCCGCCGAGGACACGCCGCGCAACCTCCTGGGCTTCAAGGACGGCACCCAGAACCCGATCTCGCGCCGGCCCGACCAGGCAAGCGCGATCGCCGGCGGCAAGCGCTTCGTGGCCGGCACCGCGGACGAGGTGGTGTGGGCCGACGGCAGCGACGGGGAATGGATGCGCAACGGCTCCTACGTGGTGGCGCGACGGATCCGCATCTTCCTGGAGCACTGGGACCGCACCGAGCTGTCGTTCCAGGAAACCGTGTTCGGCCGTTCCAAGCAGTCCGGCGCGCCGCTCACCGGGCACAGCGAGTTCGACCCGCTCGACCTCGACGCCGTGGACCGCGACGGCAACCCCGTGATCGACGAGAACGCCCATGTCCGGCTGGCGTCGGCCGGCAGCAACGACGGCGCGCAGATCCTGCGCCGGTCGTACTCCTACAATGACGGGCTGAACTTCGTCGCCGAGCGCTGGCCGCCCTGGCACCAGGGGCTGGAATACGACGCCGGGCTGTTCTTCATCTGCTACCAGCGCGACCCGCGCGACGGCTTCGTGCGCATCTTCGAGAAGATGTCCAGGCTCGACCTGCTGAACCAGTACGCGACCCATGTCGGCGGCGGCCTGTGGGCGATCCCGCCCGGAACCGGCGGCGCGGACCGATTCATCGGCCAGGCGCTGTTCGAGGGCGTGGCCCTGCGCGTGGCGGACAAGCCCACCTCCTACTGAAGCGGGCCGATCGGCGCGGTTCCTTGACAGGTCGTTGCACCGCCGGTAGTGGACGGCGGCACCCGGCGGAAGGTGCGACCATGGAGAAGGACACGGCCGACCGGAACGCGTTCGACCGCAGGTTGCAGGACGCGCGGAACAGGCAGGGCCTGGACCCGGTTCCCGCGCCGGCCGACGCTTCGGTGCCAGACGCCTCCTCCATGGCGGTGTTCTTTCGGGTCGGCATCGAGCTGGTTTCGGCGCTTCTGGTGGGCCTGGCGGTCGGCTGGGGACTGGACCGCCTGCTGGGGACCAAGCCGTTGTTCCTGATCTTGTTCGTGTTTCTCGGCGGGATCGCAGGCATCATCAACGTTTGGCGACTGGTCGCGCCGGCACCGATCTCTGGCCGCAAGAGCCAGGGTCGCGGTTGAAGGGGAAACGGTGTTGGCGGGCGGACACAGCATCGACGCACTGGGCCAGTTCGCGTTGCACCCGGTTCTGGGATCGCTCGGCGCGAGCCTGCGCTTCAGCCAGGCCAACCTGATGATGGTGATCGCGTCGGCGATCATCCTGTTGCTGCTCTACGTCGGCATGCGTCCGCGCGCGGTGGTGCCGGGCCGGCTGCAGGCGGCGGCGGAGCTGCTGTACGACTTCATCCACGGCATGGCCACCGACCAGATCGGGCCGCAGGGACGGCGTTTCTTCCCGTTCGTGTTCACCCTGTTCGCCTTTATCCTGGTCGGCAACTACATCGGCCTGGTGCCGGGCGCCTTCACCTTCACCAGCCACATCGCCGTCACCGCCGGGCTGGCGATCCTGGTGTTCGTGGTCGGGCTGATCGTGGCGCTGCGCGAGCAGGGGCTGGGCTTCTTCGGCCACTTCCTGCCCGAGGGCGCGCCGGTGGCGCTGGCGCCGCTGCTGGTGCCGATCGAGATCCTGTCCTACCTGTCGCGCCCGATCAGCCTGTCGGTGCGGTTGTTCGCCAACATGATGGCCGGCCACGTGATGTTCGAGATGTTCGCCGCCTTCACCATCATGCTGGGCGGCATCCACCTCATCGGCCCGGTGCTGGGCATCGCGCCGCTGGCGATCAACGTGGCGCTGATGGCGCTGGAGCTGCTGGTCGGCGGCCTGCAGGCCTACGTGTTCGCCATCCTCACCTGCATCTACCTGCGCGAGGCGGTCGCGCACTGACGCGCGCCTCGGCCCGGTCCCTGTCTTCTTTCAACCAAGGATAATCCCTCATGGATCTTGCTGCTGCCCGCTACATCGGCGCCGGTCTCGCCGTGATCGCCCTCGCCGGCGTCGGCGTCGGCATCGGCAACATCTTCGCCGCCCTGGTCAGCGCCATCGGCCGCAACCCGGCCGCCCGTCCGCACGTGTTCGGCCTCGGCATCCTGGGCTTCGCGCTGACCGAGGCGGTGGCGCTGTATGCGCTGGTGATCGCGTTCATCATCCTGTTCGTCTGACTCCGGAGGCGGTTCATGTCGCGCGCGGCCCTCGTTCTCCTGTCGCTGTCCGCCACGGCCGCCACCGTTCCTGCCCATGCCGCCGGCATGCCGCAGCTGCAGTTCAACAACCCGCTCACCACCGGCCAGGTGTTCTGGGGCGCGGTCATCTTTCTCCTGCTCTATTTGGTGCTGAGCCGGTCGGCGCTGCCGCGCGTGGGCGCGGTGCTGGCCGAGCGACGCAGCCGGATCGAGGGTGATCTCGATGCGGCCAAGGCGGCCCGCGGCGAGGCCGACGGGGCGGTCGCCGAGCTGCGTCGTGCCCGTCGCGACGCGTCCGCCGAGGCGAACAACATCGTCGACGCGGTGGTGGCCGAGGCGCGCGAGCAGGCCGCCGCCGCCAACCGCGAGATGAACCAGCGCCTCGAGGCCGAGATCGCCCGCGCCGAGCAGGCGGTCGCCGCCGCCCGCGACGCGGCGATGGGCGCGCTGCGCGGCGTCGCCACCGACACCGCGCGGACCCTGGTCGAGCGGCTGACCGGCACCGCCGCCGACGACGCGCTGCTGGCGTCCAAGGTGGACACGGCACTCGCCGCCCGCGCCGCCTGATCACGGGACACCGCCATGGACGCCGTCACCCTCCTGCACGAGCCGCGCTTCTGGTACGCGGTCGCGTTCGTGCTGTTCTTCGCATTGTTCGGACGCAGGCTGTGGCGCCCGCTGGTGGCGCTGCTCGATCGGCGGGCGGCGGAGGTGCGGCTGGAGCTGGACGAGGCGGCCCGCCTGCGCCGCGAGGCGGAAGCGATGCTGGCCGAGGCGAAGCGGGACCGCGACGCGGCGCTGGCGGAAGCGAAGGCGACCGTCGAGCACGCCAAGGCGGAAGCGGTGCGGATCGCCGAGGCGGCGAAGCGGGACGCCGACCTGACCGCCCAACGGCGCGAGCGCCTGGCGCAGGACCGGATCGCGGCGACGCAGCGTGCCGCGGTGGCCGAGATACGCAGCGTGGCCGCGGACGTCGCCACCGAGGCCGCGCGCGCTGCGGTGGCCGAGGCGCTGACCGCGGAGAACGACGCGGCGCTGATCGACCGGGCGATCGGCGCCCTGCCGGCCTCGTTCGCGACCCGCGTCGCGGCGTGAACGCGCCTGCTCCGCAACAGCTCCGGCGGTCCGTTCCCGTGTCGGATACCGAGCCGCCGCTGCTGTCGATCGTGGCCGCGGTGCTGAACGAGGCGGAGAACATCCGGCCGGTCTGCACCGAGATGGCGGACGCGTTCCGCTCGCTGCCGCCGCACGAGGTGGTGTTCGTCGACGACGGCAGCACGGACGGCACCGTGGCGGCGCTGCTGGCGGCGCGCGACGTGCTGCCGGCGCTCCGCGTGGTCAGCCACGACCGCCGCTGCGGCAAGTCGGCGGCGCTGCGCACCGGCATCGAGGCGGCGCAGGGCACCTGGATCGCCACCATCGACGGCGACGGCCAGGACGATCCGACCGAGATCGCGCCGATGCTGGCCCGGGCGCTGGACGCGGGACCGCTCGTGCCGGGGCCGCTGGTGGTCGGCATCCGGCTCAAGCGCCACGACACCTTGTCCCGCCGCGTCGCCACCCGGGTCGCCAACGGGCTGCGCCGCCGGCTGCTGAACGACGGCTGCCCGGACACCGGGGCGCCGATGAAGCTGTTCCGACGCGCCGACTTCCTGCGCCTGCCGCAGTTCGAGGGCGTGCACCGCTTCCTGCCGGCGCTGTTCGGGCGTTACGGCAGCACGCTGATCTGCTATCCGGTGCGCCACCGCGCCCGGCTGCACGGCAGCTCGAAATACACCAACCTCAACCGCGCCCTGGTCGGCATACGCGACACCGCCGGCGTGATCTGGCTGCAGTCGCGCACCCATGTTCCGGACCGACTGACGGAACGCTGACAAGCCGGGCCCCGCTGGGGTCGGGAGCCCGCCGCTCCCGCCCGGCGGAGATCCGATGCTCACCCTCCGTCACACCGCGCTGATCCTCGCCCTGGTGACCGCCTTGTTCCTGCCGGGACGGGCGAGCCTGCCGCCGTTCGACCGCGACGAGCCGCGCTACATGGAGGCGAGCGCGCAGATGCTGCGCTCGGGCGACTTCGTCGACGTGCGGTTCCAGGACCAGCCGCGCTACCTGCAGCCGGCCGGGATCTATTGGCTGGAAGCCGCCGCGGTGGCCGCGACCGGCACGCTGCACGAGCGCGCGGTGTGGGCCTACCGGCTGCCGACCCTGCTGGCGGTGGTGCTGTCGGTGCTGCTGACGGCGCGCATGGGGGCTGCGCTGTTCGGCTCGACCGCCGGCCTACTCGGCGCCTTGCTGCTGGCGCTGTCCGTGCTGATGACCGCCGAAGGGCGGCTGGCCACCATCGACAGCTGCCTGCTGGCGGCGATCATGGCCACCCAGACCGCGCTGCTCCGGGCCTGGAGCGACCGCGACTCGTCCCGGCGGACCCCGCCGGGGGTGGCGGTCCTTTATTGGGCGGCGCTCGGGGTCGGGCTGATGCTGAAGGGCCCGGTGATGCTGATCCCGGCCTTCGGCACGCCGCTCGCGCTGGCGCTGGTGGAACGCCGCGTCGGCTGGTGGCGCCGGCTGCGTCCCGCCTGGGGGGTGCCGCTGATGCTGGGGATCGTGCTGCCCTGGTGCGTGGCGATCGCGCTGCGCAGCCACGGGCTGTTCTTCAGCCGCGCCGTGGGCACCAACTTCCTCGGCAAGGTCGCTTCCGGGCAGCAGGCGCATGGTCTGCCGCCGGGCACCCACCTGCTGGCCTTCGCGGTCGCGTTCTGGCCGGGCTCGCTGTTCGCGGCGATGGCGGTCCCGTTCGTGTGGCTCCGGCGCCGCAGCGCGCCGGTGCGGTTCCTGCTGTGCTGGATCGTGCCGCACTGGCTCGTGTTCGAGCTGATCGCCACCAAGCTGCCGCACTACGTGCTGCCCACCTACCCGGCGATCGCCTTGCTGGCCGCGGCCGCGGTGGCGCAGCCGGGCGGATGGCGCCGTCCGCTCGCCGTCTGGGGACGGGCGTTGCTGTTGTTCTACGGCGCGCTCTGGCTCGCGGTCGGGCTGACGCTGGCGGCGGCGGGGCCGGTGCTGCTGTGGCGCCTGCAGCACGAGCTGTCGCTGGTGTCGCTCTTGATCCCGGTGCTGTCGGTGCCGCTGCTGCTGTTGTCGGCCGTGCTGGTGCTGCGGCGCCGGGTGCTGGATGGGCTGCTGTCGGTGTGCGGCGCCGCGGTGATCATCTATTTCGGCCTGTTCACCGCCGTGCTGCCGCAGCTCGACGCCATCTGGCTCAGCCCGCGCATCGCCGAGACGGTGGCGCTGGTGAGGCCGTGCCCGGACAGCGTGCTGGCCTCGGCCTCGTTCAGCGAGCCGAGCCTGGTGTTCCTCCAGGGCCAGGACACCAGGCTGGTGAACGCGTCCGCCGCGGCCGACTTCCTGTCCGGCGACCGGTCCTGCGGCCTGGCGCTGGTCGGCCGCCGCGACGAGGCGGCGTTCCGCGCGCGCCTGGCCGTGGACCGGCTGGCGGTGCGCCAGCTGGCGGTGGTGGACGGGATCAACTATTCGAACGGCCGCAGGCTGTCGCTGATGCTGTTCCGGGCCGCGCCGTGATGGCGCCGTTGGCAAGCACCATGGCGCGCTGCACCACATGCTGGTGCGATCGGTCCTCCTGGGCGTGACGCCGGGCCGGAACATCAGCGGGTTGATCCTGGCACGGGGATTGCGATGGGGTCGGCAAGGGGCGTCGTGCCTCCGGAGCAGTTCCGATGACCGTTCGAACCAACATGTTCGCCGCCGCCGGTGACGTGTCGTTCTTGTCCGACGACCACGCCGGCCGCGACCTGGCGAGCCTGAACTACGTCCTCCTCATCCTCGGCTTCTTCACCGGCATCACCGCGTTTGCGGCGGTGGCGTTGTCGTACTGGCGGCGCGGCCGGAGCTTCGGCGTGGCGCGCAGCCACCTGGACTGGCAGATCCGGATCTTCTGGCACGGCGTGCTCGCGTTTCTGGCGATCGGCGCGCTGCACGCGGTGGTCATCGGCCTCGGCGCCATCACCTTCGGCATCGGCCTGGTGTTTCTGGTGATCCCCTGGGGCCTGGGCGTGCTGTGGCTGGTCTGGACCGTATGGGCGATCCTGCGCGGCATGCGCCTGCTGAACCGGGGCCTGCCGATCCGCTGACGGTGGCGCCCCGT
>CAXTMS010000108.1:0-12167 GCA_964245345.1 uncultured Acetobacteraceae bacterium
GGAAGCGCCACCGCCGATCGTTCCTTATTCGTTTACACGTCCGGGTTAGCGTTAAGTCCTCATTAACACTGCTGCGGCTAGTCGAGATGCCCGGCGGCGAACGTAACGATCGCGGCCTGCAACAACCGCAATGAGGCCCACCGTGCGTTCAATCAGATCCGCGCTGTTCATCACGACAGCCCTCCTCGCGACGAGTTCCATTGGCGCACGCTCCATGGGCGCGCCGGCATCCAAAGCCGCATCGGCGGCCGCTCCGGCACCGCAGGTCACGGTGACGGGCGCGGCGCCGTTGTCGCAGACGGTCGAGTTCGACGTCATCCTGCCGCTGCGCAACACGGCCGCACTCGATACGCTGCTGGCCCAGCAGCAGGATCCGACCTCGCCGCAATACCATCGCTGGCTGACGCCCGCGCAGTTCGCAAGCTCCTATGGCCCTGCGGCGTCGATGATGAACACCGCCGTCGCCGCCCTGCGCCATTTCAACATGCAGGCGACGGCGCAGAGCCGTTCGGTGCACGTCGTGGCGACGGTGGCCGAGGTGAACGCGGCGTTCAACGCGGTTCTGGCGCTGGCGGCTCCTCCGTCCGGCCCGAACCGGGTGGTTGCCCCCAAGCCGCTGGCCGTGCCGGCTGCCTTGTCGGCCCTGAACGTGATCATCACGGCGTTCAGCGCCAGCGGCTTCGATGCGTCGACGTCCGTGCGGCTGAGTGCCGCGGGCTATGTGCGGCTGAGCGCAGCCGGCTATGGCGCGCCCGCCAACCAGTCCAGCCCGGCCGGCGGCTACTTCTACAACGACCTCAAGCAGGCCTACGGCTATCCGTCCTACGCCAGCACCGTCGCGGTGGGCGGAACCCAGCAGCGCCTGGACGGCCACGGCGTCACCGTTGCCGTGCTGATGGCGAGCGACGTGCTGGATTCCGACGTGTCCACCCTGTTCGACCACCAGAACTTCACCGCCAACTCGGGACAGGCCACCGATCCGCACGTCTTCGCGCGCCGCCCAGTGAACGGCGGCGCCTCGTTCTCCGTCGACAACCCGTCCTCCGAGGAAGCGACCGTGGACGTCCAGCAGGTCCTCGGCGGCGCACCCGGCTCGCAGGTGGTGCTGTACGACACGCCCGACCTGAGCGACCAGTCGCTGATCTCGGGCTACACCGCCATCATCAACGACAACGCCGCCGACGTGGTGTCGCTGTCGTTCGGCCAGTGCGAGCAGTACTACACCGCCGCCTACAACAACAACGTGGACCAGACCGTCATCCTCAACACCTACACGGAGCTGTTCAAGCAGGGCAACGCGCAGGGAATCACCTTTATCGCCGCGTCGGGAGATGCCGGCGGCCAGGGCTGCATCTCGCCAAGCTACTTCATGGGACAACCCGGGCAGTTCACCACGGGCGTCGCCGAACCGGCAGCCGACCCGAACGTCACGGCGGTCGGCGGCACCAACCTCGTCACCGCGCAGGCGGCCGGCGGCTCCGGGTCGACCTACCAGCAGGAGAACGCGTGGTCCGACCCCGAGATCGCGTTTGATCCCTTCGGCCTGGGCATCAGCGTTTCCGGCGGCATCTGGGGTTCCGGCGGCGGGATCTCCTCCCTGTATCCCAAGCCGTCCTACCAGTCCCTCGTGAACACCGGCTCGTCCTCGTTCCGCACCGTTCCGGACGTGAGCATGCAGATGGGCGGCTGCCCGGACATCGCGGATCTGCCGTGCAACGGCGGCAACACGTCGAGCGACGGTTCGGGCAACACCGACCGCTCCTATGTCAACGTGGTCTTCAACAACACCTGGGACGGCGTCATCGGCACCAGCGCCGCGGCGCCCGAGATGGCCAGCGCCGTCGCGCTGCTCGTCGAAACCCAGGGCCGCCAGGGCAACCTGAACCCCTACCTTTACACGCTCGCGCACAACCAAGCCGCCGGCGGCGTGGCTGCGTTCCACCAGGCCATACCGGGCTTCAACGGCGTTGTCGGCAACACCGGGAACTACACCTTCACGACCGGCAACGGCACGCCAAACGTCGCGGTCATGATCGGCCTGCCGCAGGCGCCGCTGGCCGGGGCGCCGGGATCCGCCACCAACCCTTGATCCAAAGCTGCCGCCGGCGACACGTCGCCGGCGGCACCGTAGGCCGGGATCAGCGACTCCCGCCATCTTCAACCAATGGTAACGAGTCGGAGCGATGCTGGCCTCGCCTGAGGATGTTCACCGTGTCGCTGCACAATGCCGGTCATCATGCCACCCTGGTTTGACCGCCCGATGCCACCGTGGCGGAACACCATCGTGTTCGCCTGCCTGTTCCTGGGCCTTGCAGTTCCGGGAGCGCGGGCGCAGTTCACGCGCTTCGAGAACTACACGGACGACCGCGGCCTCGGGAACACGTCCGTGTCCGCCCTGGCGCAGGACGCCGACGGCTACATCCTGCTCGGCACCGAAGCCGGCCTGTACCGCTACGACGGCTCGAGGATAACCGCCTACGACGTGTCGGTTGGGCTGCCGTCGGGGGAGTGGGTCAGGAAGATCATGATCGACCAGGCCGGCCGGACCTGGATCGTCACGAGCGACAACATCTATGTCCGCTATAACCAGCGCTTCAGCAGGGTCGATGTCGGCGCCCCGCTGGATCTCAGGTCGCCGCACCTCGTCACGCTTGCAGGCGACAGCGTCATCGTCGACACCGGTGGGCGGTTTCTGCGCGCGTCCGTCGGAGCGCGCGCCGTCGGCCCGTTCCTGCCCTTGTTCGACCAGGCAACGCTGGCGGCAACGCCCGGCCTGTTGCAGGCCAGACTCGTCGTCGCGGACACCGACGGGGCGCTGCTGGTCGGATGCGCACAGGCGCTCTGCCGCGTGAAGGACAGGCGGATCATCCCCTATGACCCGGCCGCCGGGCTGCCTCCGGATGCCTGGCGCGCCGCGATCCGGACACCGGACGGCACGCTCTGGGTCCGAAGCGTCGAACGCCTCGCCTGGCGCGGGCCGCATGACGCGTTGTTCAAGGTGGTGACGATCCCGGGTGGGCACGGCCAATCCTATGGCAGGATCCCGAGCTACCTGGATCTGGTGGCCGACAACCGCGGAGGCATTCTCACCCAGGGCGGCGACGGTCTTCTCGACTGGGACGGGACGCGGTGGCGCAGCTACGGGCACCACGAGGGCGGGTTGTCGGCAACACCCATCGAGGCCCTCTTGTTCGACCGCGAAGGGTCGCTGTGGATCGGCAGCATGGGCCATGGCGCGTTCCGGAGCGTGGGCCTCGGCAACTGGGAGCACTGGACGGCGGATGACGGGCTGCCGAGCGACCTGATCTGGGGGATGACGCGGCTGCGGGACGGGCAGTTCTGGGTCGCGACCTTCGGCGACACGGTGGCGCTCGACAGCCGGCCAGGCAGCATCGCCCGCAGCATTCCTGGCGGAAGCGCCGTCGTGCAGGCGAGCCGGGACGGCAGGCTGTGGACCGCCCCGCCAGACCAGCCCCTGACCCGCTTCGATCCCGCCCGCAACACGCTGGAGCGGTTTCCGGTGTCCGGCCACGTGTCGACCGCGCTGGTGGATCGCGACGACCGGCTCTGGCTGTGCACCGCAGGCGGCCTCTTCGTCATCGCCGACGCCGACGCCCCTGCCCCGGCCGTGCACGCCGACCTCGTGCTTTCCCACGCCGCGTTCCAGGTGGCGCTCGACCCGTCCGGGGCGATCTGGGCCCTTACCAGCGACGGGCTGTTCCGCCGCGACGCGACCGGCCGCTTCGGCCTGGTGGCAGCGGGCATCCTGCCCGACGGGCAGAGCGGAGGCATGGCCTTCACGCCGGACGGAGACCTTTGGGTGTTCACCGAAAGCGAGGGCGTGCTGCGGTTCCATCCCACCCGGACCGACCTCGAGCGGCTTTCCCCCATCACCGCGCCCGTGCTCGGCTCGAACGACGTGCTTTTCCTGCACCGCGACCGTCGCGGCTGGATGTGGGTCGGCACGGATCACGGCATCGACATGTTCGACGGGCGGTCCTGGCGTCGGTTCGACAAGGTGGACGGCCTGATCAGCGACGACATGGACCAGTGGTCGGCGTACGAGGACCGGGACGGCTCGATGTGGTTCGGAACCAGCCACGGGCTGAGCCACCTGATCGACCCCGCGCGCGCCTGGTCGACGACGGCGCTGCATCCGCTCGTCACCGGGCTCTCGATCGGCCGCCGCACCCTGTCCCCGTCGCCGTCGATCCGGATCGACGGGAGCACCGCGTCGCTGGTGGTCCGCTTCGTGGACCTCGACTACGGCCGCGGGAACGTGGGGTTCCGCTACCGGCTGCATGGGCTGGACACGGGCTGGAACGACACCATGGGGCACGACGTCCGGTATGCCGGCCTGCCGGCCGGCGAGTTCCGGTTCGAGCTGGTGGCAGTCGACGCGGTGCACGGCGAGGTGTCCGCTCCCGTCGGCTTCACCCTCCACATACGCGCACCCTGGTGGCGGCGGGTGTGGTTCTTCGGGCTGTGCGCGCTGGTCGCGGCGTTGATCCTGGTCGGCGCCTGGCAGGGACGCGTGAGGCTGCTGCTCGGGCGCCAGCGCCGCCTGGAGGAGATGGTGGGCGCGCGCACCGCGGAGATCGAGCAGGCGAGGAACGAGCTGCAGCGGCTCGCCATGTCCGACGTCCTCACCGGCCTGCCGAACCGGCGCGCGATCATGGGGGCGCTGGACGAGGCGGTCGCCACGGCGTCGCGAACCGAGACCGCGCTTGCCGTGCTCCTGTGCGACATCGACCACTTCAAGTCGATCAACGACCGCTTCGGCCACCTGGCAGGCGACAAGGTGCTCGCCGCGTTCGGCGGCAGGCTGAGCACGGTCATCGGTCCGGAGGAGACCGCCGGCCGCTATGGCGGGGAAGAGTTCCTCGTGGTTCTTCCCGGGACGCGCGACCTGGTGTTGGAACGCGTCGCCGCCATACGTTCGGCCATCACCGATGCTCCGTACCAGTTCGGCGACGGGAACCGCATCGTCACGTCGAGCGGAGGCGTCGCGTTCCTCCGGCCCAGCGACACCATGGTGACGCTGGTCGCCCGGGCGGACATCGCCCTCTACAAGGCCAAGGAGAACGGGCGGAACCGCATCGAGATGGAAGCGCCGGATCCGGGGCCGGGATCGCCGCAGGGCGAGACAGCGGTTCTCTCAATGGATCGTCGGCGCGGTTCCCGGTCGCTGCCCGGGAGCGAGGGCAAGCCGGAGCAGCTGGACCGCGCGCGTGGTGACCTGGAGCGTGACCTGCGTCTGGCGCTGGCCGGCGAGCAGTTCGTCCTCCACTACCAGCCGGTGGTCGACATCGAGCGGGACGTGGTCACGTCGTGCGAGGCGCTGCTGCGCTGGCGCTCGCCGACGCGCGGCAACGTTTCCCCGGTCGACTTCATCCCGTTTGCCGAAACCGCGGGGCTGATGCCGGAGATCGGCGACTGGGTGCTTCGCGCCGCCTGCCGCGAAGCGGTGGGATGGCCGGAAACGATGAAGGTTTCGGTCAACCTGTCGCCGTCGCAGTTCCACCTCCCGGACCTAGTGCAGAGGATCGTGGGAATCCTGGTGGAAACCGGGTTGAAGCCGGCGCGGCTGGAGCTCGAGGTGACCGAAACGGCGATGATCGCCGACACGGCGGCGGCCACGACCATGCTCGAGCAGCTCAGGGCGCTGGGCATCAGCATCGCGCTGGACGATTTCGGCACCGGCTATTCGTCGTTGAGCTTCCTGCGCACCCTGCCGTTCAACCGGATCAAGATCGACAAGTCGTTCGTGCAGGAGCTCGGGGTGAAGCCGGAGGCGACCGCGATCGTGCGCGCCATCGCCGGCCTGTGCGACAGCCTGGACGCCGCCGTCACCGCCGAAGGGGTCGAAACCGACCACCAGATCGAGTTGCTTCGCGAGCTGGGCTGCCTGGAGATCCAGGGCTTCCGCATCGGCCGTCCGTGCCCACCGCATGAACTGCGCCTTTGGATGGACGCCTTCGCCGCGAGCCATGCCGCCGAAACGGCAGCCTGACGGCAGGCGGTGAGCCCGTTCCGCCGAGGACGGAATTACTCCGCGGGCACCGCCGCCGGGGCAGGTCCGGTGCGCAGCCGGAGCCGGTCGAGCAGCAGGTAGACCGCAGGCGTGGTGTAGAGCGTCAGCACCTGGCTGAAGATCAGGCCGCCGATGATCGAGATGCCGAGCGGCCGGCGCAGCTCCGAGCCGTCGCCGGCCGACAGCACCAGCGGCAGGGCACCGAGCAGGGCCGCGGACGTGGTCATGACGATCGGCCGGAACCGCATCATGCAGGCCTGGAAGATGGCGTCGCGGCTCGAGGCGCCCTCGCTGCGCTCGGCATCGAGCGCGAAGTCGATCATCAGGATCGCGTTCTTCTTCACGATGCCGATCAGCAGGATCACGCCGATCACGGTGATCAGCGAGAACTCGGTGTGCAGCAGGATCAGCGCCAGCACCGCGCCGACGCCGGCGGACGGCAGGGTGGACAGGATCGTCACCGGATGCACGAAGCTCTCGTAGAGCACGCCCAGCACGATGTACACCGCGAGCAGCGCCGCCCCGATCAGAAGCGGCTCGCTGTTCAGCGACTGCTGGAACACCTGCGCGGTGCCGGCAAAGCCGCCGACCACGTCGCCCGGCATGTGCAGATCTGCCACCGCCTTGTTGATCGCCGCCTGGGCGGCCGACAGCGAGCGGCCCGGGGCCAGGTTGAACGAGATCGTCACCGACACGAACTGGCTCTGGTGGTTCACCGACAGCGCGGTGTGCCCGCGCGTCGACCGCGCCACCGCGCCGAGCGGCACCATCGTTTCGGCACCGGTGCTGACCGCCGCTCCCGACGAGGCGACGCTGCTGCCGCTGGCCGCGATCGCGTTCTGCGCCGCGTTGCGCTGCGAGGTGTTGATCCCGTTGGCGCTGGCGGCGCTGGCGGACGTGGTGCTGGCGGCGGTGACGGTGCCGGAAGGCGCGTTGGTGGTGGCAGACCCGCTCGGCGTTCCCCCGGATGTGCTGATCCAGATGCGGTTCAGCACCTCCGGGTCCTGCCAGTAGCGCGGCGCCACCTCCATGATGACGTGATACTGGTTCAGCGCGTTGTAGATGGTCGACACCGAGCGCTGCCCGAACGCGTCGTAGAGCGTGTTGTCGATCTGCGACACGTTCAGGCCGAGCCGCGACGCGGTGGCGCGGTCGATCGTCACCACCGCTTCCAGCCCCGCCTGCTGCTGGTCGGAGTTGACGTCGACCAAGTCGGGGTTGTTCTGCAGCGCGCGCAGCAGCTTCGGCGCCCATTCGAACACTTCCGCGGTGTTGTCCGCCTGCAGCGTGTACTGGTACGCGGCGTTGGTCTGCCGGCCGCCGACGCGCACGTCCTGCGCCGGCACCAGGATCAGCCGTCCCGGCACGCGCGCCAGCGCCCGGCGCAGCCGCGTCGTCACCACGTCGAGGCTGTCTCGCGCCCGCTTCGGCTTCAGCGCCACGTACACGTTGGCGGTGTTGGTCTGCGCGGTGGCGCCGCCGCCGCCGGCGCCGGTGGAGCCGACCACGTTCTGCACCGCCGGGTCGTGCTGCACGATCGCCATCATCCGCGTGAGCTTGGCGCTCATCGCCTGGAACGAGATGTCCTGGTCGGCCTGCACCGCGCCGATCAGCCGGCCGTTGTCCTGGGTCGGGAAGAAGCCCTTGGGGATCACCACCAGCAGCCACACGTTGAGCGCGATCGTGCCGGCCAGCACCAGCAGCACCAGGGCGTTGTGCTCCAGCGTCCAGGCCAGGGTCCGGCCGTAGACGTCCAGCACGCGCTGCCCGGCCGTCCGCCGTCGCCTGGGGTCCGGCCGCGGTTTCGGCCGCAGCACCAGCGCGCACAGCATCGGCGTGGTGGTGAGCGAGGTCACGAGCGACACCACGATCGCCGCGGACAGCGTCACCGCGAACTCGCGGAACAGCCGCCCGACGATGCCGCCCATCAGCAGGATCGGCAGGAACACGGCGATCAGCGACAGGGTGATGGAAACGATGGTGAACCCCACCTCCGCACTGCCCCTGAGCGCCGCCTCGCGCCGCGGCATCCCGTCCTCCATGTGGCGGGAAATGTTCTCCAGCACCACGATCGCGTCGTCGACCACGAAGCCGGTGGAGATGGTCAGGGCCATCAGAGACAGGTTGTCCAGGCTGAAGCCTGCGAGGTACATCACCCCGAAGGTGCCGATCACCGACACCGGCACCGACACCATCGGGATCAGGGTGGCGCGCAGGTCGCGCAGGAACAGCCACACCACCGCCGTCACCAGCACCACCGCGATCACCAGCGTGGTTTCGGTGTCGAGCAGCGAGCCGCGTATGCTGAGCGTGCTGTCGGAGGCGAAGTTGATGTCGATGCCGGTCGGCAGCGCCGCGCGCAGCTTGGGGATCGACGCCTTCACCGCGTCCACGGTCTGGATCACGTTGGCGCCCGGCTGCTTGAACACGATCACCAGCACCGCAGGCTTGCCGTTGGCAAGGCCGAGGTTGCGCAGGTCCTGCACGCTGTCGCTGACGGTGGCGACGTCGGTGAGGTGCACGGCGGTGTTGTTGCGGTAGGCGATCACCAGCGGCTGGTAGTCGGCGGCGTGGCTGGCCTGGTCGTTGGTGTAGATCTGCAGCCGCTGCCGGCCGAGGTCCAGAATGCCCTTGGGCGTGTCGGCGTTGGCCGACGCCAGGGCGGCGCGCACGTCCTCCAGGCCGATGCCGTACTTGAACAGGGCGTACGGGTCGAGCTCGACCCGCACCGCGGGCAGGGCGGCGCCGCTGATGATCACCTGGCCGACGCCGGAAAGCTGGGACAGCTGCTGCTGCAGCACGGTGCTGGCGGCGTCGTAGATCTGCCCGCGGGTCAGCGTTTTCGAGGTGAGGGAGACGATCAGCACCGGGGCGTCGGCCGGGTTGACCTTGCGGTACACCGGGTTGCTCAGGAGGTTGGTCGGCAGGTCGGCCCGCGCGGCGTTGATCGCCGCCTCCACGTCGCGGGCGGCGCCGTTGATGTCGCGATCCAGGCCGAACTGCAGGTTGATCCGGGTCTGACCGACCTGGCTCTGGGAGGTCATCTCGGTGAGGTCGGCGATCTGGCCGAGGTGGCGTTCCAGCGGTCCTGCGAGGCTGGTCGCCACCGTGTCCGGGTCGGCGCCGGGCAGCTGCGCCTGCACCGAGATGGTCGGGAAGTCGACCTCGGGCAGCGAGGCCACGGGAAGCTGGAAGAAGCCGAGCACGCCCGCGAACAGGATCGCCAGCGTCAGCAGGGTGGTGGCGATCGGACGGGCGACGAAGGGCGCGGAGATGTTCACTCGCCCTCCTATCCCTTGGCGGGCGCCGCGTCGCCGGCCTCCCGGTTGGCGCCGCGTCCGGTCAGCCACACCGCGACCCGGTCGAAGGCGAGGTAGATCACCGGGGTGGTGAACAGCGTCAGCACCTGGCTCACCAGCAGCCCGCCGACGATGGCGAGCCCGAGCGGCTGGCGCAGCTCCGAGCCCGAGCCGCTGCCCAGCATCAGCGGCACCGCGCCCAGCACGGCCGCCAGCGTGGTCATCAGGATCGGCCGGAACCGGAGCAGGCAGGCCTGGAAGATCGCCTCGCGCGGCGACTTGTTCTCGGTGCGCTCGGCCGCCAGGGCGAAGTCGATCATCATGATCGCGTTCTTCTTGACGATGCCGATCAACAGGATGATGCCGATCACCGCGATGATGTCGAGCTGGTGCCCAGTGAGATACAGCGCCAGCAGCGCACCCACTCCGGCCGAGGGCAGCGTCGACAGGATCGTCAGCGGGTGCACGAAGCTCTCGTAGAGCACGCCGAGCACGATGTACACCGCGACCATCGCCGCCACGATCAGCAGCAGCTCGTTCGACAACGAGGCTTGGAACGCCGACAGCGAGCCCTGGAACGCGGTGGTGAAGCTGTCCGGCAGCCCGATCTGCGCTTCCGCCTGGCCGATCGCAGCCACCGCCTTGTCCAACGAGGTGCCGGGCAGGAGGTTGAACGAGATCGACACCGACGGGAACTGCCCGAGATGCTCGACCTGCAGAGGGTCGTTGCGTATCGCCACGTGCACCATCGCCGACAGCGGCACCTGCCCCAGCGCGCCGGTGCTGGGGGTGGCGAGCGTGGCGGCGGTGCTGGCGGACGCCGAGGGCAGGTAGATCCCCTCCAGCGCTTGCTGCAGCGAGCGCGCCTGGCCGGTGTCTGCCTGCAGGATCACCCGGTACTGGTTGGACTGCGTGTAGAGAGTGGAGGCGATCCGCTGGCCGAACGCGTCGTACAGCGCGTTGTCGACGCTCGCCGGCGTGATGCCGAACCGCGCCGCGGTCGGCCGGTCGATGACGAGGTCGAGCGCCCGGCCGTTGGTGTTCATGTCGCTGGTCACCGCCGCGAAGCCCGGCATCTGTCCCAGCCGCTCGACCAGCCTCGGCACCCACCCGGCGAACAGCGCGCCGTTCGGGTTCTCCAGGAAGAAGTGGTACTGCGCCCGCCCCACCGTGGAATCGATGGTCAGGTTCTGCACCGGCTGCATCGACAGGGTGATGCCGGGCAGCCTGCGCAGCCGGTCGTCCAGCCGCGCGATCACCGCGGTGGCGGAGGGCCGCTGCCCGCGGGGCTTCAGCGCGATCAGGACCCGGCCGCTGTTCAGCGTGGTGTTGGTGCCGTCGACGCCGATGAACGAGGACAAGCCTTGCACCGCGGGATCCTGCAGGATCGCGTCGGCCATCGCCTGCTGCCGCGCCGCCATGGCGCCGAACGAGATGTCCTGCGCCGCTTCCGAGATGCCCTGGATCGCGCCGGTGTCCTGCACCGGGAAGAAGCCCTTCGGGATCGCGCCGTACAGGACGATCGTGGCCAGCAGCGTGAGCAGCGCCACCAGCAAGGTCAGCGCCTGGTGGTCGAGCACCACGGCGAGCGCGCGCCCGTAGCCCGATACGATGCGGTCGAAGCCGCGCTCGGCGGCGAGGTCGATCCGGTATCGCTTGTCCGCGGGTCGGTGGCGCACCAGCAGCGCGCACATCATCGGCACCAGGGTCAGCGACACCACCGCGGAGATCACGATCGTCACCGCCAGCGTCACCGCGAACTCGCGGAACAGCCGCCCGACCACGTCGCCCATGAACAGGAGCGGGATCAGCACCGCGATCAGGGAAACGGTCAGCGACACGATGGTGAAGCCGATCTGGCCCGCGCCCTTCAGCGCCGCGTCCATGCGGGTCTCGCCCATCTCGATGTACCGGGCGATGTTCTCGATCATGACGATGGCGTCGTCGACCACGAAGCCGGTGGCGATGGTGAGCGCCATAAGGGACAGGTTGTCGAGCGAGTACCCGAGCAGGTACATCGCCCCCAGCGTGCCCACCAGCGACAGCGGCACCGACAGCGACGGGATCATCGTCGCCGGCAGGGTGCGCAGGAACAGGAAGATCACCGCGACCACCAGCACCACCGCGAGCCCCAGCTCGAATTCGACGTCGTTCACCGAGGCGCGGATCGGCGTGGTCTGGTCGCTGATCACCGCGACGTCGACCGAGGGCGGCAGGGTTGCGCGCATCTGCGGCAACCGGCGCAGGATGTTGCGCACCACCGCGATCACGTTGGAGCCCGGCTGACGCTGGATGTTCAGGATCACCGCCGGGGTGCGGCCGGACCAAGCGGCGAGCTGGTCGTTCTCGGCGCCGTTGACGATCGTGGCGACGTCGCCGAGCCGCACCGCATGGCCGTTCTTGTATGCGACGATCAGCTGGCGATAGCCGTCCGCGTCGGTGATCTGGTCGTTGTCGTTGATGGTGCTGCTTTGCGCCGGGCCGTCGAAGCTGCCCTTGGGCGTGTCGGTGTTCTGGTTGCCGATGATGGTGCGTATGTCGTCGATCGCCAGCCCGTACGACGACAAGGCGCGCGGGTTGATCACCACGCGCACCGCCGGCCGGTTGCCGCCGCTGATCGACACCAGCCCCACCCCCGGCTGCTGGCTGATCTTCTGCGCCAGCCGCACGTCGGCCAGGTCCTCCACCTGCGTCAGGCTCAGGGTGGGGCTGGTCAGCGCCAGGGTCAGCACCGGGGTGTCGGCCGGGTTGACCTTGTTGTAGATCGGCGGCGCCGGCAGGTCCGACGGCAGCAGGCTGGTGGCCGCGTTGATCGCCGCCTGCACCTCCTGCTC
>CAXTMS010000109.1:0-12156 GCA_964245345.1 uncultured Acetobacteraceae bacterium
ACGTAGGCCATGTTCTCGCCCCAGCCCGGCTTGCCGCGCAGGCACATGCCGTAGACCTGGTTGCTCTTGTCGGTGATCTTATCGGCGAACTGGCGGATCTGGTCGTAGGTCGGCTGCGCCGGCATGGTCAGCCCGGCCTTCTTGAACAGGTCGGTGCGGTAGTACGTCATCGCGCTTTCGGCGTAGAACGGCAGCCCGTACAGCTTGCCCTGGTAGCTCAGGCCTTCGGCCACCGGGTGGAGCAGGTCGTTCACGTCATAGGACGCCGGCAGGTTGTCCATCGGCACCAGCCACTTCTGCTTGGCCCAGATCGGCACCTCGTAGTTGCCGATGGTCATCACGTCGAACTGGCCGGCATGGGTGGCGATGTCGGTGGTGACGCGCTGGCGCAGCACGTTCTCCTCCAGCACCACCCAACGGACATGGATGTCCGGGTGTTGCTGCTCGAACACCGACGACAGCTTCTGCATCACCACCATGTCGCCGTTGTTCACGGTGGCGACGGTGATGGTGGAGTCTGCCCGGGCACTCGACGCTGCGATCATGCCAGCCGACAGGATGGTGGTCGCCGCCAGCGCGTGCAGGCTGGCGAAGCGCTTGAACATGGAAGGTCCTCCCCGGAACCACTTTTTTATGAGCCAGTCCAGACTGGCAGGTTTCAAACGTGTCATTGCGGTTCGGGCGCGTCAACGGTGGAACGTCGCCACGAGCCGGTAACGGCTTCGGAAGTCAGGGGATCAGGTCCGGCCGGCCGGACCCGATGCAGGACGCGTCGGCACCAGCGACGAGAGGCGGGCAGGCCTCGGCCTGCCCAGCACCCCGCTCTCGCTCGGCCTAGAACAGCTGGATGTGGGTCTTGAAGCCGATCAGGGCCGCATCGGGCAGGGTGGCCTCGCCGTTCGGACGGATGAAGTACTGGAAGTCCGGCGCGAAGGTCACGCCGCGGAACACGTGGATCTGGTAGTTCAACTCGACGTTGAACACGTGGTTCTGCACGCCTTGCGCCCCGGCGAAGGTTCCGAAGTCGCCGCCGCTGATCGGCAGCCCGAACTCTTCCTCCTCGCTCTGAACCTTGCTGAGCTGGGCCGACACGGTCTGGTAGTTGAACAGCACGCCGATGGTGTCGAGCGGGCGCGCCTTCCAGAAGTCGCGGTCGATCGCGGCGATGTTGAACTGGTCCGCACGCACCGAGTAACGCGGGTCGTTGTGGTTGTAGTTGCCGATCACGATGATGCCGTCGGTAGCGCCGGGACCCTGGCGCAGCAGCATCTGGTCGAACTGCACCCACTCCTGCGTTCCGCCCTTGCGGATCTCCGGCGCAACCGTAGGCAGCTCCCAGGTCGCGTGCGCCCGGTTCTCGAACATGAAGCCGAGCTTGTAGTGGCCGGGCATGGCGTCGCGGCCGATCTTGGGCTCGTAGCCGACCTCGATCGGGAACGCCTCGCCGTTGATGTGCGACGCGTCGAGGTGGAAGCCCGACCGGTAGCCATTGGTCGCGCTGTAGGTGTTGTCTTCGGTAAAGTAGATGCCGGTCTGCACGTAGACCGACGGGATCGGACGGATGCGCGGCCGGATGAACCACTGCGCGTCGGGGTAGGACGCGTTGGCGCTGTTGTCGGTGATGCCCTTGGCATTGCCGCACAGCGAGTTGTTCATGAAGTTGCAGTTCAGCGGGTTGGAGTCGAAGTCGTTCTCCATCGGCGCGCGGCCGGCGGCGATGTTGACCCGCCCGTGCGCCAGCGTTTCTTCCGCATAGAAGAACACGAGGTGGATCGCGACGTTGCCGCCGGCGCCGTAGATTTCCTGGGTCTGGTCGAGCGTGTCGCCGAAGTTCGGACCGACGTTGATGCCGTAGCGGCCGACCGCGATCGCGTGCGTCTCGAGGCCCTGGATCCCGGCCAGCTTGTACCAGTCCTGGTCATACTCCAGGCCATACTGGCCGGCGTTGCCCGACTCCTGATGCGGCCCGCTGATGATGCCGTCGAACTCGTTGACGTTGTCCAGCAGTACCGCGGCGCCGTACTGCGACAGGTACTGGTTGACCTGCGGCACCAGCGCCTCGGGCGCCGGAAGCGGCGGCATGCCGAAATTCGGGGCGGGGACGTTGCTGACCTTCGAGCTGGCGACCAGGCCCGTGCCCGAATCGAGCTGGGCGAAGGCCGGGCCCGAGCCCAGCGCGATCACCGCTCCGGCGGTGAGCAGCGCTTGCCGGTGCACACGCCAGGCTGAGCGGAGCGCCGCCCTGGTTGAACTCGACATGATGTTCCTCCGAACGCTTTTTGATTCTTCCCCAGCATCCGCATCCACCGTGGCGGCTCTGCCACAGCTGGCAGATTAGTAACAGGCACCCGGTTGACCCTGATCCTAGGGGAAGGATTATCCGGACACGTTACGCCGTCGCGGCTGACGAAATTGCCGGCACCTAACTCCTACAAAACGCCGCCCTCGTCAAGGTTATTAATTCACTCTGACTAAATAAATCGCTTCCGCCGGCACTGTGAAGATGCCATCACACGCTGTGACCGGGCGCAGAACCGGCAAGCGAGCGTCCTTGATGAGCAGGCAGTCCCCACCCGTCGCGCCCGGCCAGGGCGGCAACTCGACCGCCGTGCGGCAGCTCAACGAGCGCCGCCTGTTGACCGTGCTTCGCCGCCTCGGCGAGGCAGCCAGGCCGGACCTCGCCAGGCAGCTGGGCCTCACCCAGAACACGGTCGGCCAGATCGTCCAGTCGCTGGAGCAGCAGGGGCTGATCACCAGCACCGGACGGCGCCTGGGACAGCGCGGCCAGCCGGCCACCATGCTCCGCCTCGACTCCGCCGGCGCCTACTCGATCGGCATCAAGCTGGGGCGCCGCTCCATCGACGCGCTGCTGATCGACTTCACCGGCACCGTGCTCAAGAGCCGACGCTTCGAGCGACTCGACCCGGAGCCGGCAGAAGCGATCCAGCTGGCGCTTCGCGGCGTCAGGGAGCTCCGGCGCGCCCTGTCCGCGTCGCGTCGCGACCGTCTGGTCGGCGTGGGCCTGGCGCTGCCCGTCGCAGTCCAGGGCCGACCTCCGGATGCGCAGGCACCCTCCGCCTTCCAGCAGGCCTGGAACTCGGCGGACGTCGCGGCACAGCTCGACGCCGTCCTGGACGTGCCGGTGTTCCACGAGAACAACGGCACCGCCGTCGCCCTGGCCGAACTGTTCTGCGGCCACGGCCGCGAGCTGGACGACTTCCTGTGCGTCTACGTCAACAGCTCGATCAGTGCCGGCATCGTGCTGGACGGCGACATCCGCCACGGCGTGCGCGGTCAGGCCGGCAGCATGCAGGCGATCCCGGTGCCTCCCGCGCCGTGGTCATCCTCCAACGGCGGCGGATCGGGCACCAGCCTGTTCCGGCGTGCCTCCGGTTCGGCGCTGATCAGCCACCTGCGCGCCCACGGCATCGACATCGTCCGCGTCGGCGAGCTGCACGCGGTCATGCGCAGCCACGAGGCATTGGTATCGGCATGGCTGCAGGATTGCGCCGAGTCGCTGGTCGTTCCGCTTCTGACCGCAGCCAGCCTGCTCGACGTCCGGGCGATCATCCTGGACGGCAACCTGCCGCGCGCCCTGATCGAGGCGCTGCTCGAGCGCCTGGCGATCATGCTCGAGCAGGCGCCGGCGCCGCACCCGATCGAGCTGCGGCTCGGCAGCATCGGAAACCAGGCGGCCGCCCTGGGCGCCGCGTTCCTGCCGTTGCATTCGCGGCACGGCCAGGCGAGCGCCGCCGCGACCACGCCTGCCTCCGCGTAGCGGAACGGGGGCAGCATCCGGACCTGCCGGCCCGTCCGTCGGGCGCATTCACCGGACCGTGGGTTGACCGTGCCGGCGCCTGCACCCTAACTCCGCCCGCGCAGGATAGCTTGAGGGCCGCACATGCAGAACACCATACGGCGGTCGCTGGTGATCCTGGGTTGCCTGGCCGCTATCGGCGCGCTCCTGCCGCTTGCCGCCTGCTCCGGCTATGACGGGCCGATCACCAACGAGGCGCCGCACGACGACTCCCAGGGCCCGCCGCTCCTGACCAACCGCTTCGCTCCCTGACCGGTCGTTCCGCCGCCCCGGCATGCCGACCCAGCTCACGGCTCCGACGGCAGCCCCGCATCCTCACGCGCCCGCCGCGACAGTGCCGTGAAGTCCAGCCCGCTTTCGCCGCGCGCCACCGTGGCCAGCAGCCGGTCCCGCACCAGCGAGCCGATCGGCATCGGCACGCCCAGCGCGTCGCCGGCCTGAAGCAGAAGCCCGGTGTCCTTGACCGCCAGGGTGACGGGCACGCCCGGCAGCTCGAACCTCCCGTCGACGATCAGCTGCCCGTAGTTCCGGTGCACCGGCGCGTCGAAGAAGCTGTTGGTCAGGACCTCGAACACCGCGTCCGGCGCCACGCCGCCCTTCTCGTTCAGCGCGAACACTTCCCCCATCTGCTCGATGGTCGAGAAGATCAGGAAGTTCAGCGACAGCTTGAGCAGGTTGGACTGCACCGGATCACCGCCGAGGCGGAACACCCGCTGCCCCATCGCGTCGAGCGCCGGACGCACCCGCTCCGACGCGTCCGCCTCGCCCGCCAGCACCACGAACAAGGTGCCCGCCGCTGCCGCCGGCGGCCGCCCCAGCACGGTGGCCGACAGGTAGCCCTGGCCGCGCGCCGCGTGCGCCTCCGCCAGGCGGCGCGACAGCGCCACCGAGATCGTGCTGCTCGAAACGTGGACGGCACCAGGCGCCAGCCCGTCCGCGATCCCCTCCTGTCCCAGGGCCAGCGCCTGCACCGCGTCGTCGTCGGCCAGCATGCTGAACACGAACTCCGCATCCCGCGACGCGTCCGCCGGGCTGTCGGCCAGGCGCGCTCCGGCCTCGACCAGCGAGGCCGCGCGCGACGCGGTGCGGTTGAACACGCTGAGCGAGTGTCCCGCATCGAGCAGGCGCCGTGCCATGCCGACCCCCATCGGCCCGAGCCCCACGAAACCGAGCTTCATGCGCTGTTCTCCCCAGTTCCACACCGCTCAGACCCGCCCGCCAGCCGGTCGCGTGTGCCGAACTGGTAGATGGCGGCACTCAGCACGGCAATTGCGGCCGCCAGAAGCAGCGCCGGCGTGAACGATCCGGTTACCTCCACGATCCAGCCGGTGAGGGCAGGGGCCACGGCGCCGCCCACCGAGCCGCCGACGTTCTGGAACGCTTCCAGCGTCGCCACCTTGTCCGGCGTGGTCGCCACCGCCGCCATCGCCCATCCGCAGGAGGAGGCGAGGCTTCCGGCGAACAAGGCCAGGCTGACCAGACCGATCGCCGCCCCTGTCCCGTGCACGATCGACGCCGCCGCGGTGCAGGCGCCGGTCACCAGCATCGCCAGCACCAAGGGCAGCCGGCAGCTCGCCACCGGCAGCACGCCCCGCCGCGCCAGGCTGCGCGACGCCAGCCCGCCCAGCAGCGCCCCGAGAAAGCCGCATCCTTGCGGCACCGCCGTCCAGAACCCCGACTGCGCCACGCTGAGATGCCGGGCCCGGTGCAGGTAGTCGGGCAGCCAGGCGCCATAAAGCCAGGTCAGGTAGATCACGCCCACGAAGCCGCACGCCATGCCCCAGCTGGTTCGGTCCCGGAACAGGCCGCTCCAGCCGTGCGGCGTCGCCGCCGCGTCCGACTCACCGTCTCCGGCGTGGATCCAGCGCCGTTCCTCGTGCTCGATCCCGTATCCGTCCGGGTCGCGGTACAGCAGCGCCCAGAACACGGCGACCAGCAGCCCGGCCACGCCGATGATCACGAACATCGACCGCCAGCCGAACGCCACCAGAAGCGCCGTCAGCACCGGGGGCGCGATCGCCGGTCCCAGCGCCGAGGACGCGTTGAACAGCCCGATCGGAAACGCCCGCGCCGGGGCGGGAAACCAGTTCGAGCACACCTTGGTGCCGGCCAGGTACATCGGCGACTCGCCCACCCCGAGTGCGCCGCGCGCGCCCAGGAACTGCGGCAGGCTGCCGACGAAGCCGGCCGCCACCTGCGCCGCCGACCACAGCATCAGTCCCACCGTCATCACCCGGCGCGGCCCGTAGCGATCGATCAGCACGCCCACCGGCAGCTGCGCCACCCCGTACGCCACCGCGAACGCGGACAACAGCAGCCCCATCTCCGCGTCGCTCAGGTGCAGCGAGGCCCGTATGCTGGAGTTGCCGATCGAGAGCGCGGACCGGTCCAGGTAGTTGACGGTGCCCGCCACCATCAGAAGCACCAGCGCCACCACCCGCATCCGACGCGCCCGCCGCGACGGGTAGCGCGCCGCCGTTTCCGGACCATGCGGCATCAAGCGGCTCCTCGTTCACCCCGGACGGCATCCGACCGTCGCAGCTCGGGGCAGGATGGACAAGAGCCGCCTTCTCTGTTTGTTCCTGTCGGCGTCGACAAGGGAGCAGCGCGATGCCGGACGTGGCGGGGCACATCGAGGACACCAGCCTGAGCACCGCGCTCAGCGAGCGCTACCTCGCCTACGCCATGTCCACCATCACCTCGCGCTCGCTGCCCGACGTGCGCGACGGCCTGAAGCCGGTGCACCGCCGCCTGGTCTACGCCATGCAGCAGCTGCGCCTAGACCCGACCGCCGGCTTCAAGAAGTGCGCCCGCGTGGTTGGCGACGTGATCGGCAAGTATCATCCGCACGGCGACGTCGCCGTGTATGAAGCCCTGGTCCGCCTCGCCCAGGACTTCGCCGTGCGCTATCCGCTGGTCGAGGGCCAGGGCAATTTCGGCTCGGTTGACGGCGACAACGCCGCCGCCATGCGCTACACCGAGGCCCGCCTTACCCCCGTCGCCAAGGCGCTTCTGGAAGGCATCGAGGACGACGCGGTCGACTTCCGCCCGACCTATGATGGCGAGGACTCCGAGCCGGTGGTGCTGCCGTCGGCGTTTCCCAACCTCCTGGCCAACGGCGCCGCCGGAATCGCCGTCGGCATGGCCACCAGCATCCCGCCGCACAACGCCGGCGAGGTGTGCGCCGCAGCCCTCCTGCTGGTGAAGCGCCCCGACGCCACGGTGGACGAGCTGCTGGAGCTCATGCCCGGCCCCGACTTCCCCACCGGCGGCCTGATCGTCGAGGACCCGGCCGCGATCCGCACCGCCTACGACACCGGCCGCGGCGGCTTCCGCATCCGCGCCCGCTGGCACCGCGAAGAGGCCCGCTTCGGCACCTGGACCGTTGTCGTCACCGAGATCCCCTATCAGGTGCAGAAGGGCCGCCTGATCGAGCAGATCGCCGAGCTGATGGAGCAGAAGAAGCTCCCTCTGCTCGCAGACGTGCGCGACGAAAGCACCACAGACATACGGCTGGTGCTGGAGCCCCGCACCAAGGGCGTCGAGCCGGAGGTGCTGATGGAAACCCTGTTCCGCGCCACCCAGCTGGAAACCCGCTTCGGCCTGAACATGAACGTGCTGGCCACCGACCGCACCCCGCGCGTCATGGGCCTGCGCGAGGTGCTGCGCGAATGGCTCGACCATCGCAACGCCGTGCTGGTGCGACGCAGCCGGCACCGACTGGACGCGGTGCTGCGCCGTCTGGAGATCCTCCAAGGCTTCCTTGCCGTCTACCTCAACCTCGACGAGGTGATCCGCATTGTCCGCGAGGAGGACGAGCCGAAGCCCGCCCTGATGGCCGCCTTCTCCCTGACCGAGCTGCAGGCGGACTCCGTCCTGAACATGCGCCTGCGCAGCCTGCGCCGCCTGGAGGAGATCGAGATCCGCCGCGAGCACGACGCGCTCCTGCGCGAGCGCGACGAGCTCGCGGCACTGCTGGACGAGCAGGGCGCGGGCCAGAAGCTGCGCTGGCGCCGCATCGGCCAGGAGCTGGAGCGCCTGCGCAAGCAGTTCGGCGGCGGTGCGCTCGGCACCCGGCGCAGCACGCTGTCGGCCCCTCCCGCGCCGGTGGACATCTCCGCCATCGCCGTGGTGGAGCGCGAGCCGATCACCGTGGTCCTGTCGCAGAAGGGCTGGATCAAGGCGGTGCGTGGCCATGGGCTCGACCCGGCCGCGCAGAAGTTCAAGGAAGGCGACGCCCTCCGTCTCGCCCTTGAATGCCTCACCACCGATCGCCTGTGCTTGTTCGCGACCGACGGCCGCAGCTTCACGCTTCGCGCGGGCGAGCTCCCACGCGGCCGCGGCGACGGTCAGCCGCTCCGCTTGGTCGTCGAGCTGGGCAACGACCAGGACATGGTCTCCCTGTTCGTGCTGCGCGACGAGGCCCGGGCGTTGCTCGCCGCCTCCACCGGTCGTGGCCTGGTGGTGGAGATGGCCGACCTCGTGGCCGAGAAGCGCACGGGCAAGCAGGTGCTGAACCTCAGGCCGGGCGAACGCGCCGTGGTGTGCACAGAGGTCGCCGGCGACCACGTGGCGGTGCTTGGCGAGAACCGCCGCCTCCTGGTGTTCCCGCTGGACCAGCTTCCCGTGCTCGGCCGCGGCACCGGTGTCGCTCTGCTCAAGGGCCCGCTGCTGGAGGCTCGCAGCTTCGACGGCAAGGCCGGCCTGGTTTGGCACCAAGGCGCCAAGCCCCGCCCGGTGTCCGATCTGCAGACCTACTTCGGCAAGCGCGGCGACGCCGGCCGGGCAGCACCGGCCTGGGTGCCGCGGCGATGAAGCGGGCGGCGCCGACACCAGAAGGGCATCGGCCAAGGCCGCGCGAATAGCGAACCGTCTTGTTACAAACGATGATGAGCCGGCTCCCGGGTCAGCCGAGCAGTCTCACATCAACGCACGTCGCCGCGGAGAAGCGCTGTTCCCGCGCCATCGATGAAGATTTCCGCGTCGGCGAACTGGCGTGCGGTGGCATGCCTCGATCCCAGGGAAGCCATCTCCTCGATCGAGACGCCTGAGCCGGCGAACGTGATGCCGCCGGTGCCGGCCTGGATCACGTGCACGGCGCAACCGACCGGCAGTCCTTCCGGGATCGTGTAGGTGTGCTCGCCTGCCGCCTTGTCCCGGAGGACCGTCCCGCAATCGGTCGCCGCGACCACATACGCAGCTCCCGTCGTCCGTATGGGCTGGCTGACAATGCGAACAGACCGGAGCGTGGCGAGGCCGCCGATATACGCGGTGCCGACCTGGAAGGTGTCGCCCTGCCCGTCGGCGCGATAGTACTCGGTCCCGTTGTCGACCCCGCGCAACAGATAGGATGTATGCGAGTTGCCGGTCGTTTGCCCCAGGAAATGAGTATTCTCCTGGCCCGTCTTGTTGATCGCGACGAAGCCGTAGGTGTCGGTGCCCCTGTTGACGACGCCTTCTTGTATGTCGATCTGGTGCGTCACCTTGTTCGACGCCCGGCTGACGGACGTGGCAACGCTTTCCTGGACCGCGAGGAAGCCCTGCTCCAGGTTCTCCGTGTCGATCTGCAGCCCGCTGCTGTCGCCAGGACCGCCTTGCCGGATCACTGCGTTGATGCAGTCGATCTCGCCCGTCGTCGTCGCCGTCCAGAAGTTGCCCTTGGTGCATGAGACGTTGACGCCGTGGTTGGCTGTTTCCGGGCCCAGCAGACCGGAGCCTTCCGCCTTGAAACGGACGTCCAGCCCATTGCCGCCGATCACCCGTCCGAGATCGATGCTCATGATGACCGGGATATGAGTAACAGCCGGGTTGGTCTGGGACTTCGCGCCCGCCAAGGGTGAGACCAGAACAACTCCAATGGTAATGCAGAAGGCGCTTCTGCCGAACATGTCTCGCATCTGTTCACCGTGTTCTAACTATCTGATTGTCGTGACGGTAGGACAATTGTTCTCCTACCGCTACCAGCTTTACGATGCTACAAAATAACGTTTGGTCTGGTTGACTTGAGAACAGTTTGGTGATTAAAACACGAAGATCGTGACGGCAACAGGTTCGCGACCACTCGTACGGATCGGCACTGCCGCCCCCGCGACGATACGGACGCGGAGTCGATTTGCCCGCTGCGTCCGCATAATCCCCACCGTCCTGACCTGACCCACTCCTGGATGCCGACATGCCAAACGTCGCTTGCATCATGATGCAGAAGAACGAAGATCTGTTGATCGAGTTCTGGATCCTCCACCATGCGGAACTGTTCGGCTTCGAAAATCTTTATATTTACGATAATGGGTCGGACTCGAATCATGTCATAGATATACTCCGTCGGTACGAGCTGGCCGGAGTAAACGTGTTCTGGGATCAGTCGACACCACGCCATTTCGATCTCAAGGGGTGGATAGTAGGCGATCTCATAAGGGATCTGGAGAAAAAAGCGTTCTACGACTTTTTCTTTCCGCTTGATTGCGACGAGTTCGTCGCGATGGCGGAGACAAGCGGATTCACGACAAGCAGGAACAAGATCCTGGCCTTTCTCGACACGATGCGGGGCTCCGACAAGGTCCTGCGCATAAGCCACTGCTTGATCAACGTTCCCAGTTCACTCAACGTGTTCGGCATAGTCACCCACACGAAGAGCATCGTGCCGGCTGGTCGCTTCAGGTTCATCGATCACGGATTTCACGAGGCCGAGCTTGAAGGCGGCAAGGCGTTCTGCAACACGCCGATTATACACCTTCATTTGCACAACAAGCCATTTGCCATGCTTCTGCAGCATGCGAAGGACAAGCTCCAGCCCTATGTCGACGTCAACGATCTCGAGGCGTTGAGCAAGTTCGCCGGCGTGGGCTGGCACCTGAAGAAGTACTTCTTCGGGTTCGAGAGCGCTTACATGGCTAGCATGAGTTCCGTCGTACGCGTGGATTTCGAAGGCTTGGCGCGCCGCGCCGCCGCATTCGGACTCGACGACTTCATGACGCAGTGGACCGCTGCACGAGAACCGAACGCTGTGGCGACACGCCCGAACGTCTTCCTCGACGGGGAGATCAATGCGTACGAAGACCCGAGGCCGCCTTCGTTGGAAGAAGGCGAATTCCCCTTCATCATTACGTATCTTCTCGATCTGCATCACAGGACACAGGATCTGATCGATGCTTCGAAACGGAAAGGGCTGGAAGCCACCGGAAATCGCGACTGGGACATGGCACTGGAATGCTGGAGCACCGTCCGCCGCCTCGCCCCGTTCGATGTAGAGGGATATGCCATGGGTGTTCTCGCGTATCGCGAGGCCATGCGATACGACGAGGCTGAATCACTGGCCAACCTAGCCTTGGCCGGTTTCCCGGACGCCTTCCGATTGCTGGTCGAACGAGCCTTGATCAGCTTTCCCACCAAGCAATGGAAACAGGGCAAAGTACGATTCAACGAGTTGCGCCGCCGTTTTCCGGGTGAAACCGAAGGCTATGTTCGCGGTGTCGAGGTCGCTCTCAACCTTGGCGACCTGGACGAGGCCCGGCGCATCTATGAGATGGGAATCCGCAGGTTTGGCGTTTCAAGCGCCTTCGAGGAACAAGTGCGGCGATATTCGATCAATGCATCCTGTCTGGTTACATAGGATCATCGGCAGGCGTCGCATGAATCCCGGAAAGAACGGAGACTGTGATGTCCGGTGATCACCCTGTCCGCCCTGATGCGGATGACAGCGAACCGGCGCATCCGGCAAGCCGGGAGGTGGCTGTGGGCGGCACAGGGTTCTCCTCGGCTCTTGGTCTCGATGTTCAGGACGTCGAGCCGTCCGGCGTCAACGGTCCGGGCACGGCTCACACGGCGGCCGCCTTTCACATCGAGAAGCCAGACTGGAACAAGGGCACGAAGTCGGTCGGGGAGGTGGATGGTGTTGTCATAGAGACCCGTCAGGGCGGTCCTGGATCCGACACGAGCGGGTTGCTTATCAACGCCGCCGGAACCGGAGAAGGTTTCATAAACGGCCTTGAAATGGCTGTCAGCCGCGTCTGCCCCGATAGTGACACGACCACTGACTTCGTTAACCAACAGATTGGGATTATCAACCATGGTGGCAACCTCATATACGGGTATCATACCTACTTGAACTTGAAGGACAGCAAGAAGACTGCGATCGCCTACAACATCGATGGAAAGATGTCGTGGGACGTCTACTTCCAGGCCCCGAACTACAAGGTGGACGGGTCAGGAAGCATCACAACGGCAGGAAACCTGACCGTGGCACAGACCGTGTACCTCGGCACGGAGAAAGCCATGTGGATCCGCCAGGACAAAGGGCGGGTCGTGATCGGAACGGGTGCGACCGAGCTCGTCAGCATCGA
>CAXTMS010000110.1:0-12038 GCA_964245345.1 uncultured Acetobacteraceae bacterium
GCTACGACCAGTGCTGGCGCTGGCTCACCGGACGCACCGACACGCCGTGGTACCGGACCATGCGCCTGTATCAGCAGCCGGCGCCGTTCGACTGGGACAGCCCGATCGCCCGGCTGTGCGCCGACCTGTCCGTGCTGGCCGGGGAGGACACGCCGGCCGCTGCCTGATCAGGCCGCCGGCCGGGGTTCAGGCGAACAATCCCAGCAGCGGGTCGCTGCTGCCGGACACGCCCGAGGACGGGCTGGACGCGCCGTTGATCAGCGAGAACAGGTCGGCGCTCGAGGGCGCGTCGCCGGCCAGAAGCGCCACCAGGCCGGTCGGCTGGGTGTTGGTGGTGGCCGCCTTGTTGATCAGGTACTGTTCGGAGGTCTGCTTGATCCCGGCCGGGCTGGTCATGGTCTTGAGGTCGACCTTTTGCGTCAGCAGCGAGACCTGCTGGTCGTAGTCGAGCGCGCCGAAATAGCTGCCCATGCCGAGCGCCGTGGTCACCACCGACAGCAGCTTCGCGTTCGCCATCAGGTCGGTGATGCTGGTGATGCTGCCCATGGTGCGGGTGTAGTACAGCGCGTCGTCCATCCCGGGATACTCGGTGCCCATCTGCGTCTCGTACGCGTTGGTCTCGTAGTTGGACACGATCGTCTTGACGTTGGACGCGTCGTCGAGGGCAGGGGTGCTGCCGCCGGACACCGCCGGCAGCACCACCAGCGACGCACCGCTCGCCACCGCCTCGGTCGAGCCCGTCAGCAGGGTGACGGTGCCGCTGTTGTCGACGCTGCCGATCGTGCCGATGCTGACCCCGCCGCTGGTGACGATCTGCCCGGGCTTCAGGTCTTCGCCCGCCTTGCCCAGCGACAGCGTCTGGCTGCCCTGGGCGGCGGCGGCGGTGGCGGTCATCGTGGTGCCGACGTTGGCGAAGCCGAGGCCGATCGCGACCTGGATCGTGTCGCCGGCGCTGATCGTGGTGGCGGCCGGCGCCTCCAGGGTGACGTTGCCGAAGCTGTCCACCGACTTCACCGTGCCGATCTCGGTGCTGCCGTCGGTCAACACCTGGCCGGCGCTCAGGGTGGTGCCGGCCTGGCCCAGGACGAGGCGGCCGCTGGCATCCACCGTGCCGGCGGTGGCGACCGCGATCGCGCTGCCGAAGGAGCGCGCCAGGGTGTTGGTGTCGTTGCCCGACGGGTCGATGACCGTGAAGTCGCCGCCGGACACGGTGGCGTCGAAGCCGGCCGCGGTGACCGCGTCCTGCAGCGCCGCGAGCTGGGTGGCGCCGCCGCCGGAGGCGGTGGCCGGCGCGGTCTTCACCGACACGATGTCCGCCCGCCTCGTGACCGCGCCGGTGCTGTCGGTGGCCAGCGCCAGGCTGTACACGGTGTTGCCGGCGCTGTCGGTCGAGGTGGTCACCGCCGGCGCGCCGGGCGAGGCGGTGACGGTGCCGGACGCGGTGACGCTGTAGGTGGCGCCGCTGTTTGTCGCGGCGGCGGCGGATTGCAGCGCGCTCGCGATCGAGGCCGACGCGCTGCCGTCGTTGAGCACGAACGACCACTGCACGCCCGGTGCCGTTGCCGTCTGCTGCGCCTTGGTCAGGCTCCAGGCGGTGTTCTGCACCGTGAGCGAGGAGGCGGCGCCGCCGCTCGTGACCAGGGACAGGGCCGTGGGCGCGCCAAGCGACGCGGTCTGGCTGTTGCGGTCGCTGGTGGCGCGGGCGAAGTGCAGGTAGTCGGTGTTGTCGGTCTCGCTCACCAGGGAGGTGCTGGAGTCGGCGGTCTGGGTGAGCAGGTCCTTCAGCACCGCGGTCTGGCTGATCTGGCCGCTCAGGTCGTAGGCGCCGGTGAGCACCTGCAGCGCCTTGTAGTTGGACAGGATCGCGGTCGGCGTGGTCAGGGTGGCGGCGGTGCTGCTGAAGCTCGACGCCGTGGACGCGACCTGCTTGTCGCTGGCGACGAAGCGCGACACCTGCGTTTGCTCGTCCTTGATGGTCGACAGGTAGACCGACAAGGCGGTGGAACTCGAAACTCCGGACATGCGCGCCTCGGACGGGATCGTCACGGAACGTCTGCAAGCTCCGGGCCAGCGCCGGCTCCGGCTCCGGACCAGGGTCGCCGTGGCGGAACCCGGCAGGACGTGCCGGGTGCGGCGCGGCAGATCCTGCCGGGCGGCAAGGCCTGCCGGGTCGGTTCAGCCGGCTTCCAGCCGGTCCAGCCGCCGCAGGGACGGGAACAGGCGCATCCACAGCACCGCCACGACAAGCGTGCCCAGCCCACCCGCCACCACCGCCGGCGTGGTGCCGACCAGGGCGGCGAGGCCGCCGGACTCGAACTCGCCCAGCTGGTTGGAGGTGACGATGAACAGCAGGTTCACGGCCGACACGCGGCCGCGCATCTCCTCGGGCGTGCCCAGCTGCACCAGGGTGGAGCGCACCACCACGCTGACCACGTCGGCGGCTCCCAGCACCGCCATCGCGGCGATCGACAGCGGCAAGGAGCGGGACAGGCCGAACACGATGGTGGCGATGCCAAACACGATCACGGCGGCGAACATCAGGTGCCCGGCCTGGCTGCGGATCGGCCGGCGGGCCAGCAGAAGCGACATGCCGACCGCCCCGATCGCCGGCGCGCCACGCAGCAGGCCGAGCGCCATCGGGCTGCCATGCAGGATGTCGAGCGCATACACCGGCAGCAGCGCGGTGGCGCCGCCGAGCAGCACCGCGAACAGGTCGAGCGAGATCGCTCCCAGGATCCTCGGATGCGAGCGGATAAAGGAAAGGCCGCCGAACACGGTGGCGAGCGACACCGGCCCGCGCGGCCGCGGCGGCTGCTCCAGCCGCACCAGGCTCATCGCCCCCAGCGACGACACGAACATCAGCGCGCACACCGCGTAGGCGGTGCCGGGGCCGGCCAGGGTGAGCAGGCCACCTGCCGACGGCCCGACGATGCTCGCGCTCTGCAACAGCGACGCGTTGAGCGCGGCCGCGCGCGAAAACAGGGAAGCCGGCACCAGGCTCGGCAGCAGCGCCTGCAGGCTCGGGCCCTCGAACGCCTTGGCGGCGCCGAACACCGCGACCACCGCATAGATCCCGCTCGGCGCCAGCGCGTGCCGGAGCGTGCCCCAGGCCAGCACCAGCGCGCACAGCGCTTCCGCCGCCTGGCAGCACATGGCGACGCGCCTGCGGTCGAACCGGTCGGCGACATGGCCGGACACGAACACCAGCAGCAGCATGGGCAGGAACTGCGCCAGTCCGATCAGGCCCAGCGTCAGCGGCCGGTGGGTCATGGCATAGGCCTGCCAGCCGATCGCCACCGCCTGGATCTGGAACCCGATCGAGGACAGCGACCGGCTGCCGATGAAGCCGAGCAGGCCGCGACGCCCGATCAGCGACGGCGAAACCGTTGCGGCGTGCCGGTCAGCCAACCGCCCGGATCCGCATCCGGGCCAGGTTGGCCAGGTTGGCGCCGAGCACGCCGGCCAGGACCACCAGCGCCATCGGCAGGATGCTGACCGCCTGGAACAGCCCCATGGCGACGCCGCTGGCGGCACCGAGCGAGAACTGCACCGTGCCGAGCAGCGCCGACGCGCTTCCGGCGTGACGGGCGTGGGCCCCGAGCGCGATCACCGTGGCGTTGGGCCCGATGAAGCCGAGCGAGGCCATCAGCCAGGTGATCGGCAGCAGGGTCGCCAGCAGCACCCCGTGCGGACCGGCGAGGCCGGTCATCACCACCAGCACCAGCGCAAGGGAAGCAAGGGTGAGGGAAACGAGGCCAACCGTCATCATCCGCACGGTGCCGAAGCGCGTCACCAGCCGGGCGTTCAACTGGGTGCCGCCGATGTAGAAGAAGGCGTTGACCCCGAACAGCACCCCGAACTCGGTCGGCGAAAAGTGCAGCACGCGCTCGAACACGATCGGCGAGCCGGACAGGTAGGCGAACACCACGAAGGTGGAGAAGCCGACGATCAGGGTGTTGGACAGGAACACCGGCTCGCGGACGATGAAGATGTAGCGGAGCAGCATCTCGACCGGCGACAAGCGCAGCCGCATCGCGGCGGGCAGGGTGTCGGGCAGCGCGAACCGGACCGCCAGCACGACCAAGACGCCATACAGCGTCGCCACCCAGAAGATCCAGCGCCAGCTCGCCACCGCCAGCACCAGCCCGCCCAGGGTCGGCGCCAGGATCGGCACCACGCCCAGCACCAGCATCAGCTGCGACATGATCCGGGCGCCCTGGTTGCCTGTGGCCACGTCGCGCACCACCGCGCGCGGGATCACCATGCCGGACGAGCCGCCCGCGGCCGCCACGAACCGGCAGACGGAGAAGCTCCAGATGTCGTGGCTCAGCGCGCAGCCGATCGAGCCCAGCGTGTAGACCGTCATGCCGAGCAGCAGCGGCAGCTTGCGGCCCCAGCGGTCGGAAACCGGTCCCTGGCTGAACTGGCCGATCGCGAGGCCGGCGAACCAGGCGGCCAGGGTGATCTGCGAGGAGCCCGGACCGCCGCCCAGCGCCTGGTCCAGATGGGGAAGCGCTGGAAGGTACATGTCGGTGGACAACGGCCCGACCGCGCTGAGCGTGCCCAGCAGCACGATCAGCCATACCGGCATGGTTCCCGGCTTCAGCGCGGGAGGAACCGTCGTCTCGGTGGCCTCGGCCTGTGGCGGGGATGCAGGCATGGCGGTCCGATCAGCCGCCGGTGCCCCCAACCGTGAGCCCGGTCATCTTCAAGGTCGGCTGGCCCACGCCCACCGGCACGCCCTGGCCGTTCTTGCCGCAGGTGCCGATGCCGGGGTCGAGCGCCATGTCGTTGCCGATCATGCTGACCTTGGTCATCGCGTCCGGCCCGTTGCCGATCAGGGTGGCGCCGCGCACCGGGGCGGTGATGCGGCCATCCTCGATCAGGTACGCCTCGGACGCGGCGAACACGAACTTGCCCGAGGTGATGTCCACCGAGCCGCCGCCGAAGTTCACGGCATACAGCCCCTTCCTCACCGAGCGGATCATCTCGTCCGGCGTGTGAACACCGTTCAGCATCACCGTGTTGGTCATGCGCGGCATCGGCATGTGCGCATAGGACTGGCGGCGCCCGTTGCCGGTCGGCGCGACCTTCATGAGACGGGCGTTCATCCGGTCCTGGATGTAGCCGGTGAGGATGCCATCCTCGATCATCACCGTGCGGCCGGCCGGCGTGCCCTCGTCGTCGACGGTCAGGCTGCCGCGTCGGTCGGGCAGGGTGCCGTCGTCCACCACCGTGACCCCCTTCGAGGCCACGCGTGTGCCGACCAGCCCGGCAAAGGCGGAGGTACCCTTGCGGTTGAAGTCGCCTTCCAGGCCGTGGCCGACCGCCTCGTGCAGCAGGATCCCGGGCCAGCCCGGGCCCAGCACCACCTCCATCTCGCCGGCCGGCGCCGGACGGCTGTCGAGGTTGACCAGGGCCTGCCGCAGCGCCTCGTCGACGGCGTGCTTCCAGCTCGCCTCCGTCAGCACGCGGCCAAAGTCATGGCGGCCGCCGGTGCCGAAGCTGCCGCTTTCCCGCCTGCCGTCCTTTTCCGCCACCACCGACACGTTGAGACGCACCAGCGGGCGTATGTCCGCCACCCTGTGCCCGTCGGCGCGCAGGATCTGCACCGCCTGCCATTCGGCGGCGAGCGAGGCCATCACCTGCACCACCCGCCCGTCCCGGCCGCGGGCATAGGCGTCGATGGCCGACAGCAGCGCCGCGCGTGTGGCGAACTCGGCCTCGCGCAGCGGGTTGGCGTCGCCATACAGGTGGGCGTTGGTGGCGCGGGGCGCCTCGGCGACGGTGCCGCTGCGTCCGGCGCGCACCTGGCCTACGGTGCCGGCGGCACGCAGCAGCGCCGCCTCGCTGATCTCGTCGGAATGGGCGTAGCCCGCCTCCTCTCCCAGCACCGCGCGCAGGCCGAAGCCCTGGCTGGTGTCGAAGCTGGCCGACCGGATCACCCCGTCCTCCAGGCTGACATGCTCGCTTTCGCGGTATTCCAGGAACAGCTCGCCGTCGTCGGTGCCGGCCAGGGCCTCGCCGAGGATGCGCTCGGCTCCGGCGCGGTCGAGGGCGGCGCCGGTCCGGCCGAAGAACAGCGCGTCGGTGGTGGCAAGGGCGTTCATGGGGTTCCGATCGTGTCGGTGGCGCCGAGGCGCCCTCGGCCCACGCCGCGGAGGCGGTGCAGGGCGAACAGGGTGACGCTCAGCAGGATGGCAGCGAAGATTTGGTGCAGGGTGCCGGCCCAGACCGGCACCGCCAGCAGCAGGGTGGTGACGCCGAGCGCGTATTGTCCCAGCACGGCCCAGCCCAGCAGCATCAGCGCGTCGTGCGCCGGCTTCGGCAGCGACGCGCGCAGCCCGGACAGCAGGGTGGCGCCGACGCAAAGCGCGGTCAGCGTCGCCAGCAGCCGGTGGTCGAACTGCACCGCCTGGATCGTCTGGAACCAGTTGCGCCAGAACGGGTGCAGGGTGTCGTAGCCCGCCGGCACAAGCCGGCCGTCCATCAGCGGGAAGGTATTGTAAGCGAAGCCGGCATGGGTGCCGGCGGTGAAGCCGCCCGCCACCACCGTGACCGACAGGATGCAGGCCGAGGCGATCGCCAGCCGGCGGGTCCAGCGCGCGCCGGACGTGGGTGCGACCGCCACCGCCACCGGCCAACGCACGGAAAAAGCGGTCCACAGGATGGCGGCATACAGCGCAAAGGCGAAGCACAGGTGCAGCACCAGCTTGGCCGGCGCCACCGCCACGCTGTTCGGGTCGAAGCCGGACGCGACCATGAACCAGCCGATCGCGCCCTGCAGCCCGCCCAGCACGAAGAACAGCAGCAGCCGCCCGATCAGCGCGGGCCGGAGCGCGCCGGTCGCGGCGAACACCACGAGCGGCACGACCAGCACGAGGCCGATCATGCGGCCCCAGAAGCGGTGGATCCATTCCAGCCAGAAGATATGCTGGAACCCGGACAGGCCGAAGCCCTGGTGTTCCAGCCGGTACTGCGGGATCTGCTGGTAGAGCGCGAACAGGTGCTGCCATTGCCGATGGGTCAGCGGCGGGACGATGCCCGACAGCGGCGCCCATTCCATGATGGACAGGCCCGAGCCGGTGAGCCGGGTGGCGCCCCCCAGCGCGATCATGCCCAGCAGCATGAAGCAGATCGCAAACAGCCAGGCCGACACCCGGCTGCGGTTGCGTGCCTGCTGCGCCTGCGCGTCCAGCGGAACCGGCATGCGGAAGCTGCGCGGCACGAAGCCGGAAGGAGCGGACACGTCTGAGGGCATGCGTCAGACTTAGGAGCGTGCCGGCCCTTCCTGCAAGGGATGCCGAAGGCATCTCGGCAGGTTTGGCTGGATGCAGCCAGGCCGGGGTCGCTTGTGCCGGGTGCGAAGGAGGTGCTACCGGCGGCCATGTCGCTTCCCGTGTCGGACCCGGTGGCCCAGGCGCAGGCCGGTTCGGTGCGCCGGCTGCTCGGGCCGGCCCTGCTGCTGTTCGGCCTGCTCGCCGCGGGCTTGCTGCTGCAACATCTGCCTGGGCATCCGAACGGGCTGCTGCCCGGCGTGGCCACGCTCCGCGAGGGCGCGAAGGGGCGCCTGCTGTTCCTGCTCGCGGGCAGCCTGATCTGCACGCTTGGCCTGCCGCGACAGGCGGTGTGCTTTGCCGGCGGCATCGCCTACGGACTGGCGGAGGGCGCGCTGTTGTCGACGGTCGCGACGGTGGCCGGCTGCCTGCTCGGCTTCGGTTGGGCACGCCTGGCCGGGCGCGGCTGGGCCAGGCACCGGCTCGAAGGCCGGGCGCGCGGCTGGCTCGCCCGCCTCGACCGGCGGGTATCCGCCAGGCCGTTCGCCACCGTGCTCACCTTCCGGCTGCTTCCGGTGGGAAGCAGCCTGGCGCTCAACCTGGCGGCCGGGGTGCTGGGCATCGCGGTGCTGCCGTTCGCGGCGGCGACGCTGCTCGGCAGCCTGCCGCAGACGGTGATCTTCACCTTGCTGGGTGCCGGGACCCGGATCGGCCACGGCCTCCAGGTGCTGCTGGCGGTCGCCCTGTTCGCGGCGTCCGGCGCGGCAGGCCTGATGCTGATGCGGCGCGACGCCGCCAGATAGCCCGCCGCCGCGCTGCCTGATTGCCGCGAGGCGGCAAAGGCCGCCTGCTTGCCGCGATGCGGCAAAGCGGGTACAGCCCGGACACTCCCGAGGGCGAGATGGACGTTCCGGCCATGGACCTGAAGCAGCACATCCGCGGCATCCCGGATTTTCCCAAGCCCGGCATCCTGTTCTACGACATCTCGACCCTGCTGCGGAACGCCGACGCGTGGCAGGTGGCGATGGGCCGGCTGTCCAGGGCGGTGGCGCCGGCGCAGCCGGACCTGCTGGCGGGTGTGGAGTCGCGCGGCTTCCTGCTGGCGGCACCGCTTGCGAGCAAGCTCGGCTGCGGCTTCCTGATGCTGCGCAAGCCCGGCAAGCTGCCCGGCCCGACGGTGTCGATCGACTACCAGCTCGAATACGGCACCGACAGCCTGCACATCCAGGCGGACGCGATCCGGCCCGGCCAGCGGGTGGTGGTGGTGGACGACCTGCTCGCCACCGGCGGCACCTTGTCCGCGTCGATCGGGCTGCTGCGCAAGGTCGGCGCCGAGGTGGCGGCGGCGGCGGTGATCATCGAGATCCTGGCGCTGGGCGGCCGGCAAAGGCTGGGCGTTCCCACCTCCGCGCTGGTCACTTACGAATCCTGAAGCTTTTCCTGCTCTGTTCGCGGATGGTCGCATTCGCACAAGGGAGCGCGTCATGACCCGGGACTACGACCTGATCGTGATCGGCAGCGGCCCGTCCGGACGGCGGGCGGCGGTGCAGGCGGCCAAGCTCGGCCGCTCGGTGCTGGTGGTGGAAAAGATGCCGCGCCTGGGCGGGGTGTCGGTGCACACCGGCACCATCCCCTCCAAGACCCTGCGCGAAACCGTGCTGAACCTCACCGGCTGGCGCGAGCGCGGCTTCTACGGCCTGGCCTACCGGGTCAAGCAGGACATCGCCGCCGGCGACCTCACCAAGCGCATGACCAAGACGCTGGAGCACGAGGTCGAGGGGCTCGAGCACCAGTTCATGCGCAACCACGTGCACATCATGCACGGCGCCGCCCGGTTCCTCGACCCGCACCGGGTGGAGGTGTCCGCCGACACCGGCGAGACGCACCTGATCCGCGGCAGCCGCATCGTGATCGCGGTCGGCACCCGGCCGCACCGGCCGGACAACGTGCCGTTCGACGGGTCCAAGGTGGTGGACAGCGACGGCATCATCACCCTGCAGAAGCTGCCGAACAGCCTGGCGGTGATCGGCGCCGGGGTGATCGGCGTCGAATATGCCACCATCTTCAGCGCGCTGGACGTGCGGGTGACGCTGATCGAGCCGCGCGACAGCTTTCTCGACTTCGTCGACCGCGAGCTGATGGGCGAGTTCATCCACCAGCTGCGCGACCGCGGGGTGTCGTTCCGGCTCGGCGACGCGGTGGAGTCGATCGCCATGGAGCACGGCCAGCCGGTGGTGATGCTGGCAGGCGGACGTCGGGTGCGTGCCGAGATGGTGCTGTACACCGCAGGCCGGGTGGGGGCCACCGACACGCTGGACCTCGACCGCTGCGGCCTTTCGGTGGACAACCGCGGCCGGCTCAAGGTGGATCCGGCGACGTTCCAGACCGCGGTGCCGCACATCTACGCCACCGGCGACGTGATCGGCTTCCCGAGCCTGGCCTCGACCTCCATGGAGCAGGGGCGGGTCGCCGCCTGCCATGCCTTCGGCGAGGCGCTGCCGAGCGTGCCCAAGTTCTTCCCTTACGGGATCTACTCGGTGCCGGAAATCTCCACCATCGGCATGAGCGAGGAGGAGGTACGGCAGCGTCGCATCCCGTACGAGTGCGGCCTGGCCCGGTTCGGGGAAACCTCGCGCGGCCACATCATGGGGCTGCACGGGGGCCTGCTGAAGATGATCGTGTCGCTCAAGACGCGAAAGCTGCTCGGCGTGCACATCGTCGGCGAGGGCGCCACCGAGCTCGTGCATATCGGCCAGGCGGTGCTGAACCTGGGCGGGACGCTGGACTACTTCCTGGACAACACCTTCAACTATCCGACCCTGGCCGAGGCCTACAAGGTCGCAGCCCTCGACGCGTGGAACCGCATCACGCCGCGCATGGTGGGGCGGGAAGAAGCCGGCATCGAGAACGTGGAGCAGGCCGACGCGGCGGACTGACCGCACGGCGTGCGCGCCGGCCTCGGGACAAGGTGGCATCGGGCCGTTCCCGACGAAGGCCCGGCCATGGCCGACGTCAAGCTTCCCTTCACCATGATCGCGACGGTGTTGTCCGGGCAGGCGCCCCCGGTCGGCCCGGTGCCGGACCTGCTTCCGCCGAAATGGGTGCGGATTCCCGTCACGGTCGAGATCATGCTGCCGCCAGAGGTGGCGGATCGGCTCCAGGCCGCAGGATCGAGGGCGCCCAGCCTCGGGAAGGGCGCCCAAGTCACGGAAAGAACCGGCCCGGTTCAGCCGGCGACGAACTGTTCCAGCCAGTGGATGGTGTAGTCGCCTGCCTGGAACCCGGGATCGGCCAGGATGCGCTGGTGCAGCGGGATCACCGTCTTGATGCCGGAGATCACGAACTCGTCCAGCGCGCGGCGCATGCGCGCGATCGCCTCGGCACGCGTCGGTGCGTGCACGATCAGCTTGGCCACCATGCTGTCGTAGTAGGGCGGCACCACGTAGCCGGCATAGAGCGCGCTGTCGATGCGCACGCCGAGGCCGCCGGGCGGGTGGAACACCGTCACCCGGCCCGGGTTCGGCACGAAGGTGTCTGGGTCCTCGGCGTTGATGCGGCACTCGATGGCATGGCCCTCGACGCGGATGTCCTCCTGGACGTAGCCGAGGGACTGACCGGCGGCGATGCGGATCTGCTCGCGCACCAGGTCGATGTTGCACACCATCTCGGTCACCGGGTGCTCGACCTGCAGCCGGGTGTTCATCTCGATGAACGCGAACTGGCCGTCCTGGTACAAGAACTCCAGCGTGCCGGCGTTGCGGTAGCCGAGCTTGCGGAGTGCTGCGGTGGCGGTCTCGCCGATCGCGGCGCGGGCGGCCGGGTCGAGCGCGGGCGATCCGGCTTCCTCCAGCAGCTTCTGGTGCCGGCGCTGCAGCGAGCAGTCGCGCTCGCCGAAATGCACCACGTTGCCGTGGTTGTCGGCCATGATCTGCAGCTCGATGTGGCGCGGGCGGTCGAGGTACTTTTCCAGGTACACGTCGTCGTTGCCGAACGCCGCCTTGGCCTCGGTGCGGGCGACGCGCCAAGCCTCCTCGATCTGGGCCTCACTCTGCGCCACCTTCATGCCGCGCCCGCCGCCCCCGGCGGCAGCCTTGATCAGCACCGGATAGCCGATCGCCGCCGCCACCGTGCGCGCCGCGTCCAGGTCGGCCAGCGCCCCGTCGGAGCCCGGCACCAGCGGCACGCCGAGAGAGCGCATCGCCGTCTTGGCGGTGATCTTGTCGCCCATCATGCGGATGTGGTCCGCGGTTGGGCCGATAAAGGTCACGTCGTGCGCCTCGACCGCCTCGGCGAAGCCGGCGTTCTCGGACAGGAAGCCGTAGCCGGGATGGATCGCGTCGGCGCCGCACAGGTGAGCGGCGGTCAGGATCGCCGGGATGTTGAGGTAGCTGTCGCGCGAGGCGGGCGGGCCGATGCACACGCTTTCGTCGGCCAGGCGGACGTGCATCGCGTCCGCATCGGCGGTGGAATGCACCGCCACGGTACGTATCCCGAGCTCGCGGCAGGCGCGCAGCACGCGGAGCGCGATCTCGCCGCGGTTGGCGATCAGGATCTTCTCGAACATCAGGCGGTCACTCGCGGGACGGCCGGAACAAGCAGGGTTCGCCGCCCGGTGGAAGGCTTCATTCGATCACGGCCAGGACTTCGCCGAACTCGACCGGGGAGCCGGAGGTGACAAGCAGCCGCACCAGGGTGCCGGCGCGCGGCGCCTTGATCTGGTTGAAGGTCTTCATCGCCTCGATCAGCATCAGGGTCTGGCCG
>CAXTMS010000111.1:0-12009 GCA_964245345.1 uncultured Acetobacteraceae bacterium
CGGTGGGGTCCAGCAGACGTGCCGTGCCCCGGAACGTCGCCGGGATGCGCACGTCGCCAAAGCGCAACGACAACCCGGGTTCGTTCGACATGCCACCTCCAGGCAGGAAGACCGCATCATACGTGTCCCAACCCGGGAACACCGCTTGCGAAACGAAACCGGGCCTGGCCGGGATGGGGATGTCCGGAGGCAAACACCGGACGCCCGAGGCCCGGATGTTCGGTTTCTGCGACACGTTGTCCGTGTCGGAGTTGCGCAGGCATGGACGTCAGGGAACCGATCGGGCGGCCGCGGCGCGCATGACGGCGATCGCCGACGCGCCCGAAGGGACGACGCGCGCCGAAGCGACGGGCCTGGAGCGTCGGCGCTGCGTGACGCCGTCCTGCGCCGCAACGCCGAGGAACCGGACGGTCTGCACGATCGTCCCCGGCCCGGTACCAGGCCCCGGTGGGACGACACGCGGATGGCACGGCCGCGCCGGATCGTGGTGGACGGCCCGAACGTGGGGAAGGACGGCCGATGCAGGCAGTTCGCTGCCGCCCGCCGTGGAAGGACGCGTCCCCCGTCCTGCGCGGCTCGCAGGGCTCCCGCGCCTCGGTATCCTCGACGCCCCATCCGCGCCGGAGGTTGAGCGCCGTATGGCCCGGCGTCGCCGCACCGGCGCTGGTGATCATGCTCGTCGGAATGCGCCCGTGCGCCGGGCCTTGGGACCTGGAGCGGCCAGTCACGGAACCCCTGACATCCGTGGTCATCTCGCGTTCCATGATGGGGAGCCACCAACGCTGACCAGTCCGTCGACCCCATAACCGTTCATAAACAACGCGTTGTGCCGAAACAGTCGGCAATAAACCTTGAATGGTTGTTTCCGGGCGCTTCGCCTACACCGCATGCTGAAACGTGCTGGCCGCCTGGCGCCGGGCAGGGAGAGTTCGTCGATGGATGGCATGTCGGCCCCGTTCCAGACCGCGCCGCGGACGGACCCCGTGGCGGCGCTGTTCAATGACGGCGCGCGGCCCGATCCCGTCGTCCCGTCCGGCCGCAGCCGGCAGCGCACGCTGCGCAACCCGATCTCCTGCAGCGGGGTCGGGCTGCACCGCGGCCAGCCGGTCACGCTCACCCTTCGTCCTGCCGCCGCCGACACCGGCATCGTGTTCCGCCGCACCGATCTCGGGCTGGACCTGCCGGCCCGCTTCGACCACGTGGTCGACACCCGCCTGTGCACGGTGCTGGGCTCGCCTGCGCATCCGGAGGCGCGGGTGTCCACCGTCGAGCACGTGATGGCCGCCCTGTCGGCCTGCGGCATCGACAACCTCGTGGTGGAGATGGACGGGCCCGAGGTGCCGGTGCTGGACGGCAGCAGCGCCCCGTTCGTGTTCCTGCTCGACTGCGCCGGCCGCGTCGAGCAGGCGGAAGCACGACGCACCATCGAGGTGCTGAAGACGGTGCGCGTCGTCGAGAACGACGCCTTCGCCGAGCTGCGCCCGTCGCACGCGCCCGGCCTGTCCTTGTCGCTGTCGATCGAGTTCGACGCCCGCGCGATCGGTCGCCAGTCCTACAGCATGCGCCTCGGCGAGCAGGGCTTCCGCAGCGAGATCGCCCCCTGCCGCACCTTCACCCTCCGGCGCGAGATCGAGGCGATGCGTGCTGCCGGCCTCGCCCGTGGCGGCTCGCTCGACAACGCGGTGGTGGTGGACGACGCCCTGGTGCTCAACCCCGCCGGCCTGCGCCATCCGGACGAGTTCGTGCGGCACAAGGTGCTGGACGCGATCGGCGACCTGGCGCTGGCCGGGCCTGCCTTGCGCGGCGCCTTTATCGGCCACCGCTCCGGGCACGGCCTGAACAACCGCCTGCTGCGTGCCCTGCTGTCCGACCCGAACGCCTGGCGCCTGTCCAGCCGGCCGGTGCTGGATGACGGCGTGTGGACCGGACAGGCCGCCTGACGCCCACCGACCTGCCGACGGCCTTTCCGCTCCCGCGCCGCGTGATATAAGGCGGTCCCCACTCAGCAGCCGGCAGGTCGATGTCGTTCATTCCGTTCCGCCCCGCCGCCTTCCGCTTCGCCGTCTGCCTGCTGGCCGCGTCGGCGCTGTCCGGCTGCGCCACGCTCGACAGCATCAACCCGTTCTCCGACTCCAAGCCGGCGCCGCGGCTGTCGGCCGGGCCGCAGACGCCCGAATCCCTCTACAACAACGGCATCGATGCGCTGCACACCAACCGCTACAAGCTGGCGGTGGCCCAGTTCGAGGACATCCAGCAGAACTTCCCGTATTCCGGCTACACCGCCAACGCGCAGCTGATGGAAGGCTACGCCTACTACCTGCAGGACCAGTATCCGGACGCGGTGCAGCAGATCGACCGCTTCCTGCAGCTGCATCCGACCAGCGGCGACGCCGCCTATGCGTACTACCTGCGCGCGCTGTGCTACTACGAGCAGATCGCCGACATCCAGCGCGACCAGCAGGGCACGGTGCAGGCGATGAACGCCCTGCAGGACGTGGTCACCCGCTTTCCCGACACCGCCTATGCCCGCGACGCCCGGCTCAAGATCGATTTGTGCCGCGACCACCTCGCCGGCAAGGAGATGCTGGTCGGCCGCTACTACGAGCGGCAGCACTACTACGAGGCGGCGATCAACCGCTACCAGCGCGTGGTCGAGGACTTCCAGACCACCAACCACGTGGCCGAGGCCCTGCACCGGCTGGTCGAGGTCTATCTCAAGCTCGGCCTGACCGACCAGGCGCGCAAGACCGCCGCCGTGCTCGGCTACAACTATCCGGGCAGCTCCTGGTACCAGGACAGCTACGCCGACCTGCGCTCCGCCGGCGCCCTGTCCCCGGACGGCTCGATCCCGGGCCAGAACCAGACGCCGGCACAGCAGCGCGGCTTCTTCGGCCGTGCGCTGCATTCGGTGTTCTGACGCGCCGACACGGAACCGGGATCCCCTCGATCCCGTCCGACGGACACCCATCTCACGGCCATGCTGACCCAGATCTCGATCCGCGACGTGGTGCTGATCGAGCGGTTGGACCTCGACCTGCATCGCGGCCTCACCGTGCTGACTGGCGAGACCGGCGCCGGCAAGTCGATCCTGCTCGACAGCCTCGGGCTCGCGCTCGGCGAGCGCTCCGCCTCCGGCCTGGTGCGCGCCGGCGCCGAGCAGGCCAGCGTCACCGCCTGCTTCGAGCTGGCCCCCGCCCATCCGCTGCATGCGCTGCTGTCCGAGCAGGGCATCGAGCACGAGCCCGGCGAGTCCATGGTCCTGCGCCGGATCGTCACCCGCGACGGCCGCTCGCGCGCCTATGTCAACGACCAGCCGGTCGGCATCGCCCTGCTTCGTCGGGTCGGCACGCTGCTGGTGGAGATCCAGGGCCAGCACGAGCAGATGGGCCTGGCCGACCAGGCCACCCATCTCGACCTGCTCGACGCGTTCGGCGTCGCGCCGGCGCTGCGGGACGCGGTGCGCGCCCGGCACGGCGCCTGGGTGTCCGCCCGCACCGTGCTGGCGGAAGCGCGCGCCCGGGTCGAGGACGCGGCGCGCGAGGAGGACTGGCTGCGGCAGTCGGTGCAGGACCTGTCGGTCCTGAACCCGCAGCCGGACGAGGAAGCCCAGCTCGCCGGCACCCGGCAATCGCTGCAGCAGGGCGAGCGCCGCGCGGAAGCGATCGCCGCCGCGCTGTCCGAGCTGACCCCGCGCGACCGGCGCAACGCTGGCCCGGGTGCCGCCCTGCGCGCCGCCGGCCGCGCCCTGCAGCGCCTGCTCCCGGTCACGCCCGGCGACGACGCGGGCAGCGAGCCGTCCGGCCCCGACACCCCCGCCGGCCGCGCCCAGGCTGCCCTGGACGCGCTCGACCACGCCGAGGCCGCGTTGTCCGACGCGGAGGGCCTGTTGTCCCGCCTCGCCGCCGACCAGGACGGCGATCCCCGGCTGCTGGAACAGACAGAAGAGCGGCTGTTCGCGCTGCGCGGCAGCGCCCGCAAGCACGGCGTGGCGGTGGTCGAGCTGCCCGGGCTGCTGGCCGCCCTGCGCGGTCGCCTGGAGGCGCTGGACAGCGGCCAGGCGCGCATCGGCGCGCTGGAGGAGGCGGTGCGCGCCGCGCGCGCGGCGTTCGAAACCGACTGCGCCGCCCTGACCGCCGCCCGCACCATTGCCGCCAGGCGCCTGGAGTCCGCGGTGACGGGCGAGCTGCGCCCGCTGCGCCTGGAGCGTGCCCGGTTCTTCGTGTCCCTCGACCCGCTGCCGCCGGACAACTGGACCGCGCGCGGCACCGAGCAGGCCTCGTTCCTGATCGCCGCCAATCCCGGCCAGCCGGCAGGCCCGCTCGCCCGGGTCGCGTCCGGCGGCGAGCTGTCTCGGCTGATGCTGGCGCTCAAGGTGGTGCTGGCCGGCCGCTCGGCGATCCCCACCCTGGTGTTCGACGAGGTCGATTCCGGCGTCGGCGGCGCCACCGCCGCCTCCATCGGCGAGCGCCTGGCCCGGGTGGCCGACGAGGTGCAGGTGCTGGTGGTGACGCACAGCCCGCAGGTGGCGGCGCGCGGCGACCACCACCTGCGCATCGCCAAGCGCGTGCGCAGCGACCGCACCGAAACCCTGGCCTCGCCGCTGGACGGCACCGCCCGGCGCGAGGAGATCGCCCGCATGCTGGCCGGCGAAACCATCACCGAGGCCGCGCGCGCCGCCGCCGACAGCCTGCTCGGCCTGCACGGATGACGCCGCGCGACGTGTCCGCCCTGGAGCCGGGCGAGCTGAACGAGACCGAGGCTGCCGCAGAGCTTGCCCGCCTCGCCGTTCTGCTGGACCGGCTCAGCCGCGCCTACCACAACGACGACGCCCCGGAAGCCTCCGACGCCGAGTACGACGCCCTGCTGCGGCGCAACGAGCTGATCGAGCGGCTCCACCCCGAGCTGGTGCGTGCCGACACCCCCACCGCCCGCGTCGGCGCCCCGCCGGAGGGCGGCTTCGCCAAGCATTCCCACCTCCAGCCGATGCTGTCGCTGGACAACGCGTTCGACCGCGCCGAATTCGAGGGCTTCACCGCGCGCGCCCGACGCTTCCTCGGCCTCAAGGAAGCCGAGCTTCGCCTGGTGGCCGAGCCCAAGATCGACGGGCTGTCGATCAGCCTCACCTTCGAGCATGGCCGCTTCGTGCGCGGCGCCACGCGCGGCGACGGCGCGGTGGGCGAGGACGTCACCGCCAACCTGCGCACCCTGCGCGGCCTGCCGGACCGTTTGCGCGGCGAGGCGCCCGCCCTGATCGAGATCCGCGGCGAGGTGTTCCTGCGCAAGCAGGACTTCCTGGCCTTGAACACCGTTCAAGCGGAAGCCGGTCAACGCTTGTTCGCCAACCCGCGCAACGCCGCCGCAGGCTCGCTGCGACAGCTCGACCCTGCCGTCACCGCCGCCCGTCCGTTGTCCTTGTTCGCCTACGCGCAAGGGCGGTCCAGCGAGCCGGTGGCGTCCACCCACTCCGGCTATCTCGACCGGCTGCGCGGCTGGGGCTTCGACGTGAACCCGTTGTCCACCGTGCTGGACGGCGCGGAAGCCGCGGAACGGTTCCAGAACCAGCTCGCCCTCGACCGGTCCGGCCTGCCCTACGACATCGACGGGGTGGTGTACAAGATCGACGATCTCCAGCTGCAGGATCGGCTCGGCTTCGTCGGCCGCGCGCCGCGCTGGGCGGTGGCCTGGAAGTTCCCGGCCGAGCAGGCGATCACCCGGCTGGAGGACATACGCATCCAGGTCGGCCGCACCGGCGCGCTGACCCCGGTGGCGGTGCTGGAGCCGGTCAACGTCGGCGGCGTGCTGGTCACCCGCGCCACCCTGCACAACGCCGACGAGATCGCGCGCAAGGACGTGCGCCCCGGCGACCGGGTGCAGCTGCAGCGCGCCGGCGACGTGATCCCGCAGATCCTGCGCCGGATCGAGGAGCCGGGCGTCGAACGCGGCCCGGAATGGACGTTCCCCGACCACTGCCCCGCCTGCGGCTCGAAGGCAGTGCGGCCGGATGGCGAGGTGGTGGTGCGCTGCACCGGCGGCCTCGTTTGCCCGGCGCAAACGGTGGAGCGGCTGATCCACCTGGTGTCGCGGCTGGCCTTCGACATCGAGGGCCTGGGGAGCAAGTCGATCGCCGAGTTCCACGAGGCCGGGCTGATCCGCACCCCCGCCGACATCTTCCGCCTCCGGCCGGAGCAGCTTGCCGGCCGCGAAGGCTGGAAGGACGTGTCGATCGCCAAGTTGATGCGCGCGATCGACGACCGGCGCACCCTTCCGCTCGCCCGCTTCGTCTTCGCCCTCGGCATCCGGCGCATCGGCGAAACCAACGCCCGCCTGCTGGCCCGGCACTACGGCTCGTATGCCAACTGGCGGGCGCAGATGCAGGCCGCCACCGTGGTCGGCTCCGACGAGCGCCTGGCGCTGGGCAGCATCTCCGGCATCGGCGGCGCGATCGCAGACGAGCTCGCCGCCTTCTTCGGCGAGGCGCACAACCGTCAGGCCGTGGACGAGCTGGCCGGCACCATGCGCGAGATCGAGGACGAGGCCGCACCGGACAGCGCCGCGCTGGCCGGCCGCACGATCGTGTTCACCGGCTCGCTCGCCACCATGACCCGGCCGGAGGCCAAGGCGATGGCCGAACGCCTGGGCGCCAAGGTCACGGACACGGTGTCGAAGAAGACCGACCTGGTGGTGCTGGGCGCGGACGCCGGATCCAAGGCGAAGAAGGCGGCCGAGCTGGGGATCGAGACGCTGGACGAGGCGGGCTGGCGGCAACTGGCCGGGCTGCCGGCCGAGGACGGGTGAGAACGGCCCGCCGGATCGCCGGGGCACCTCGCATCCGCATCAACTTCGACGCGAGCCTGTTCCCGATGTCCGGGGTCCCGTCCTACCGTTTGCAGGATGTCCACTCCCTGGATCGTGGTGCTGGAAACAATCGCGGCGCTGGTGTCCGCAGGCTACGTGCACGGCCTGTTCCGGATCGCCGACGCGGCCGAACGGAGGAACCTGATCGGCAGCCGCCACCTGTTGAACGTGCCTGGGCTCCTGTTCTGGATCCTGGTCCTGTTCGGCACGCTCCGGGTGGGCGACGCGATCGGCCCGGGGCTGTCCGATCGGCTCGGCACGGCGATCCTGCTCGGCATGGCGATCGGCCAGCGGCTGCCCTGGCCCGGGCGGCGGCCGAGATCCGACGGCGACGGGTGAGGCACGCCGCAGGACCACCCCGCGAGCCGAGACCACGCCGAGGATGAACCGGACACGGAGCGACACATGAACCATGTTCACGAAGCGGCCGACGACGACGTCGTTCCGCTGCCGAAGGATGCCGCCCGGCCTGGCCTCGTCATGGACAACCGGGACCACCGCGACCAGGTCGCGGGGGCTGTGGCCCATCACGGCTGGACCGGGTTCGAGACGCCGCTGCCCGAGTACCTGTACGGCGTGGCGCGGCGCATGCCGGGGCTGGTGATCGACATCGGCAGCAATACCGGCTTCTATTCCCTGCTGGCCGCATCGGCCTCCGAACGGAACACGGTGCTGGCGTTCGAGCCGATGGCGGAGATCGCCGAGCGGGCGCGGCGGAACGTCGACCGCAATGATCTCGCCGACCGGGTGCACGTGCACCAGGTGGCGCTGAGCGACCGCAACGGGTTGGCCGAGTTCTACGTGCCGCCGGACCTGCACGGCGTGGTGGAAACCAGCGCCTCGCTGCGCCGCGACTTCAAGGGCGAGCCGGCAGCGATCCGGCCGGTGTCGTCCTGCCGGCTCGACCGCGTGCTGCTGCGCTCGCGCTGGGTGACACGGCGCATCTCGCTGATCAAGATCGACGTGGAGGGCCACGAGGCGGCGGTACTGAACGGCGCCCGCTGGACCATCCGCCTGCGCCGGCCGGTGCTGTTCGTCGAGGTGCTGCCCAACGCCGACCTGCCCTGGCTCAACCATTTCATCCGGCGGCGGCGCTACGTGGACGTGACGCTGGGTCCCGGCCGGCTGGCCACCCCCCGCGACACGGTTGCGCACGATCCCGACGCCTGGAACCATGCGCTGGTGCCGCAGGAGAAGCTAGCCGGGTTCCTGGCGATCCGCCCGTTCCCCGAGCAGCCTTGCTAGGCGCCCCCGGGGCGATGCGGCTGCCGGGCCGGGTTCCGCTTCCGGCCCGACCATGGTGGATTGCCGGGTCCAACGATCCAAGGAACGGCGATGAACGAGACGAATGCCCAGGACCATGCCCTTCATCTCCTCGCGTTGTATGCCGAGCTTGTGCAGGCGAGCGCCGGCTATGCGCACGATCCTGAGGAGCACAACCTGTGCACCGCGGTGGTGGAACGATCCAACGGAACCAGCGAAACCTATATCAGCTATTCCAACCCGAGCAGCCTCACGACGGTTCCGATGCGCGGCATCCGGGCCTCGCTGATCCCCGAAGGCCGGCCGCACCGGTGCCTGATCCACCGCCCGGGCCGACAGGACCTGCATACGGAGGTCCGCCTGCTGAACTACCTGTACTCGATCGACCGGCTGAGCCAGCCTGGAACCGTGACCATGTTCAGCACGCGCTCGGTGTGCACCACCTGCCGCTCCGCCATCGCCACGGCGCAGGCGGCGGTGTCGCGGACATGCGGGCTGGTTGCGCTGGAGCTGCGTGCCGAGGACCGCGGCAACGCCCTCGACCGCGCCTACATCTACAACGTGCGTTCCGGCAGCGACATGCGGCTACGCGACGACGCCCGCGGACAAGGTTCGGTCGCCACGTTCTGAAACGGTTTGCATGAAGGCTGCCGCAGTCGCCGCGGTCGGGGAGTGGTAGCCGTCGAGGCCGTGGATCACGTCGGGATCGGCGGCGTTGGCCGACGGCACCGGGTTGGCATAGGTCGCGGCGGCGCGCGCGGAATGGCTTGCCCGGAGACCGGCCGCCAGGCAAAGCGCCGCCCGCAGCCACACAAGCGCAAGCATGACGGCGTTGCGGACCGATCCGCCTCGTGTCCGAACGCGATCCTGTCCGAGTTATCAGCTTGCGCGTGGACGATCGTGCCGATGCGCCACCCGGCCGTGCTGATCGGTGCCACCTGGTTCCCGGTCCTGGTCGAGCATCTCGCGCACGGCCGGGATCACGCGCGTGCCGTAGAGCTCGATGCAGCGCATCAGGCGTGCGTGCGACAGCGGCCCGGCGCTGTACTTGAGGTCGAACCGCGACAGGCCCAGTGCCCTCGCCGTTGCGGCGATCTTGCGCGCGACCGTGTCCGGCGCGCCGACATGCAGCGCGCCGCGCTCGATCTCGGCGTCGAACGCGTGTCGCTGCAGCGGCGGCCAGCCGCGCTCGGCGCCGATCAGGTCGTGCATCCGCTTGTAGTCCGGCCAGAACTGGTCGCGCGCCTGCTCGTCGGTGTCGGCGACGAAACCCGGGGAATGCACCCCCACCGGCTGCAACGGCGTCGCGAAGTGCCTTGCCGCGCGGTTGTAGAGCTCGACGAACGGCGCGAACCGCTTCGGGTCGCCGCCGATGATCGCCAGCATCATCGGCAGGCCGTGACGCGCCGCGCGCACCACGGACTCCTGGCTGCCGCCCACGCCGATCCAGGTGCGGAGCCGTCCGGCCTCGACCGGGGGGAACACCGCCTGGTCGACCAGAGGCGGCCGGATCGTGCCGTTCCAGCTCACGCGCGGTTCGCGCAGGAGTGCCGCGAACAGGTCGAGCTTCTCGCCGAACAGGGTCTCGTAGTCGGACAGGGCGTGGCCGAACAGCGGAAAGGATTCCGTGAACGAGCCGCGCCCGAGGATCACCTCGGCGCGCCCCGACGACAGCGCGTCCAGGGTGGAGAAGCGCTGGAACACCCGGATCGGGTCGTCCGAGCTCAGCACCGTCACCGCCGAGCCGAGCCGGATCCGCGTCGTGCGCGCGGCGATCGCCGCCAGCACCGGCTCGGGTGCCGACACCGCGAAGTCGGCGCGGTGGTGCTCGCCCAGGCCGAACACGTCGACGCCGACCGCGTCCGCCAGCACCGCTTCCTCCACCACGTCGCGGATCACCTGCGCGTGCGGCAGCAGGCGGCCATCGACGCCCGCGGTCACGTCGCCGAAGCTGTCGAGGCCGAGCTCGAGTCGAGGCATCCGGTGGCGCTCCAGCGATGACCCCCGGCCGGTCCGAGGTTTCTGCAGATGGAGCCGGAACGAGGCCCGGGCAAGCGAGCCGCCGCGTCCGGCGACGCCTGCCCCGCCCCCGGCCGGGAACCGTGCCGCCGCCACGCCGCTCCATTGACCGGGCGAGCCTGCCGCCCGCCGCGAACCGCAACCGGAGCAACCTCCCCATGACCGACCAAGCCGAGGATCCGATCCGCATCCGGGCGCGCCGAACCCTGTCGGAGCGGCGCTTCAAGCTGGAAACCGTGAGCTTCGAGCAGACCGCCGCAGACGGCTCAAGGGAAACGCTTGACCGGGAGGTGTATCACAGCGGCACGGGCGCCGCGGTGCTGCCGGTCAACCGCGCGGCAGGCACCGTGCTTCTGGTGCGCCAGCTGCGTATCCCGGCCCTGTTGCGCGGCGGCGAGGCCACGCTGCTGGAAGCCTGCGCCGGCATGGTCGACGAGGGCGATGATCCCCTCGACACCGTGCGCAAGGAAGCCGAGCAGGAGATGGGCTACCGCCTGCACGACGTGCGCAAGGTGTGCGAGGTCTACACCAGCCCCGGCGCCTGCACCGAGCTGCTGCACCTGTTCTCGGCCAGGTTCACCTCCGCCGACCGCACCGGCGCGGGTGGCGGCGTGCCCGCGGAAGGCGAACGGATCGCGCTGCTGGAACTGCCCTTGGCCGAGGCGCTGGACATGGTCGCGGCCGGTCGGATACGCGACGCCAAGACCGTGATCCTGCTGCAGCACGCCAGGCTCGCTGGCTGAACAGGGTCGACCCCGTCTTCAGCCGCGCAGCCAGACCGGCTCCTTGAGCCCGGCCACGAAGGCGGCATGCGCGGCCAGCTCCGCGTCGGACGGCACCACCGGCCGCGGCGTCCGCGCGCGTGTCAGGGTGTAGGCCACCGCACCCCCGCCTTCCGCCACCGCGAGCTCCAGCCCGCGCTGCCGCCCGCCCATCAGCTCGACATACACCTCCGCCAGCAGCCGGCAGTCCAGCAAGGCGTTGTGGGTGGTGCGCTCCGACAGGTCGATGCCGAAGCGGCGGCACAGCGCGTCGAGGCTGTTCGGCAGGCCGGGGAACCGGGTGCGCGCCATGTCCAGCGTGTCGACCATGCGGGCGCGGTCGAGCGGCGGCTGCCCGATCCGCGTCAGCTCGGCGTCGAGGAAGCCGAAGTCGAACGGGGCGTTGTGGGCGATCAGCGGGTCGTCGCCGACGAAGGCGAGGAACGCGTCGGCGACCTCGTGGAACTTCTTCTGCCCCAGCAGGTGGGCACGGGTGTAGCCGTGCACGCGCGCCGCCTCCTCCGGCACGTCGCGCTCGGGATCGATCAGGGTGTGGTAGTGCTGCCCGGTCGGCAGGTCGCCGACCAGCTCCAGGGCGGCGATCTCCAGCACGCGGTCGCCGGTGGACGGGTCGAACCCGGTGGTCTCGGTGTCGAACAGCACCGCGCGCTTCATCGGCCCGATTCCCCCTCAAGGCTGCCGGCGGAGGGTTTCCAGCAGCTTGCGTATCTGCCGCAAGGCGTGCCGGCGCGACAAGCCGGTGCGTATCACCAGGTCGGCGCGCGCCCGCTTGTCGCGGTCCGGCATCTGCCGGGCGATCAGCGCCGCCGCTTCCCCGTCGCTCATGCCGCGCCGCCGCCGCACCCGGTGCAGCTGCAGCGCTTGCGGCGCCGACACCACCAGCACCAGGTCGCAGGCGCGCTCGCCGCCGGTTTCCAGCAGCAGCGGCACGTCGAGCACCGCCACCGGCGTGCCCCGCCGGCGCGCTCCGGCCAGGAAGCGCGCCTGCGCCCGTCGCACCAGCGGGTGGACGATGCGTTCCAGCCAGCCCAGCAGCGCCGGGCCGGCCGCCACCGCCCCTCGCCGCGCGGCGCGGTCGAGCACGCCGTTC
>CAXTMS010000112.1:0-11440 GCA_964245345.1 uncultured Acetobacteraceae bacterium
GCAGCCATCGGTGCCCATGCCGCGCCGCCCACCGGCGTGCCGCCGCGCCGCGGCAGCGTCACTGAGCCGTCCGGAGCGCCGCCGCCGCCGCCCGGCACGCCCGATCCCAGCGTGATCTTCGCACCGTTCGAGGCCGGCAACCGCCCGAACGCGTTCCGCTCGGGCAGCGGTAGGCCAGGACCGGCCTTCTGGCAGAACCGCGCCGACTACGCCATCAAGGCGACGATCCATCCCGACACCCACGTGCTGTCGGGCACCGAAACCATCGCCTACACCAACAACAGCCCGGACGCGCTCGACGTGCTGTGGGTGCAGCTCGACCAGAACATCTACCGCGCCGACAGCCGGGCCCGCTTCGCCGACAACTACCTCAGCCGCAACGCCACCGACGGCGACGTGATCGAAAGCGTGTCGATCGGCGACGGGACGCGAAGCGTGCCGGTGCCGTTCCTGATCTCCGACACGCGCATGCAGGTCCGTCTGCCCACGGCGCTGGCGGCCAAGGGCGGCCGCCTGCAGCTTCGGATTGCCTGGCACTACACCGTGCCAGGCCCCTGGGGCGGACGCACCGCGGTGACGCCGACGAAGAACGGCGACATCTACGAGATGGGGCAATGGTATCCGCGCATGGCGGTGTACGACGACCTGCGCGGCTGGGACACCGCGCCCTATCTCGGGCAGGAGTTCTACCTCGACTACGGCGACATCGACTACAGCGTGACGGTGCCGTGGAACTTCCTGGTGCAGGGCTCCGGCGCGTTGCTCAACCCGGGGGAGGTGCTGACCGCGACCGAACGCCAGCGCCTGGCCCGGGCGGCCCGGAGCGACCAGACGGTGATGATCCGCGCCCCGTCCGAGGTGACGGACCCCGCAACGCGGCCGACCCGATCCGGCACCCAGACCTGGCACTTCCGGATGCAGAACACCCGCGACGTGGCCTTCGCCGCGTCCGCCGCGTTCGCCTGGGACGCGGCGCGTCTCGACCTGCCGCCGCTCGAGCCGGCGTCCCGCACGCCGTCCTGGCTTCCGTGGGCACCCGCACCGACGCCGCGCCTGGCGATGTCGATCTATCCGGTCGAGGCCGCCGCCAACTGGGTGCGCTCCACCGAGTACGTGAAGCACGCGATCGAGTACTTCTCCGCGCGTTGGTATCCCTTTCCCTACCCGAACGCGGTCAACCTGGCCGGGCACGGCGCCGGCATGGAGTATCCGGCGATGGCGTTCGACGGCATCGACGACGCCGGCAAGGAGCTGTTCTGGATCACCACCCACGAGCTCGGCCACGGCTGGTTCCCGATGATCGTCGGCACCAACGAGCGCCGCAACGCCTTCATGGATGAAGGCTTCAACACCTTTATCGACGTCTACGCGTCCGACCACTTCAACCACGGCGAGTACGCGCCCAAGCGCGACCCCGAATATGCGCCGGGTGGCGGCAACCCGGTGGACGAGATCATCCCCTGGCTGCAGGACCCGAACGCGCCGTCGATGCTGTCGCCGTCGGACCTGGTGAGCGAGCGCTACCGCCACCCGATCACCTACTTCAAGTCCGCGCTCGGGCTGGTGCTGCTGCGCGAGCAGATCCTGGGTCCGGAGCGCTTCGATCCGGCCTTCCGTCGCTACATCGCCACCTGGGCCTATCACCACCCGACGCCGTACGACTTCTTCCGGTTCATGGACAGCGAGACCGGAGAGGACCTGTCCTGGTGGTGGCGCGGCTGGTACGGGCACAACTGGACCCTCGACATGGGGATCGCCGGCGCCACCTATCCGGACAACGACCCGGCCAAGGGCGTGACCGTCAGCCTCGTCAACCACGGCTGGCTGGTGATGCCGGCAAGCCTGGAGGTCAGGCTCGCGAACGGCAGCCGGACGCGCGTCACCGTGCCGGTCGAGGCCTGGATGAAGGGGAACCGCGTGGAGGTCACCCTGCAGACCCACGACGCGGTGCGCGCCGTCCTGCTTGATCCGGACGACAGGCTTCCCGACACCAACCGCGCCGACAACCGGTTCGACCTCCCGCCGTGAGCCTCACGAAGCCGCTCTCCCGCATGCTTCCGACGCATCAACAAGCGTTCGGCCGGGAGCAACTGCTTCAGAACCCGACATGAAGATCCAGCTCGAACAGCGCGGTCGAAGGATAACTCGCCGGCCGGGACCGCATCAAACGGTCGCTGCCAGCAGAGCCCGCGACCAGCACCACGGCCAGGCCGGGCACCGCGAGCGGCAGGTTGCCCCAGCGCGCGAAACCGAAGTCACCGAGCGACCAGAACACCACCGAGCGCGCGGCGCACTGATCGCCGGCGAACACCGGGACGTTGGCGAGGGCGCCGAACCGGAACGACACGGCGAGGCCCGCGGTCACCACCCGGTCCGGATCCTGCTGGCGCTGCGTCGCCACCAAGCCGATTACAAAGAGTGCCGATGAGGTGTCTGCGTTGCGCGAGCCGATCCTTCCGCGAAGCCGTCCCAACCCCTTTGGCAACGCATCGGCCTGACCGACGCAGGGACCGCACTGCATCACCCTGAGCAGGTTGCCCAATGCAAAGGTGGTGATGGACCTGTCGTGATCCCGGCGCCCCGACCACGCCTCGCCGGCTCGTCAGCTTCACCTTTGAAACCGAAGGCAAGGGCTTGCGCGTTTGGAATGGAGGCAGACCTAGTCAAGGTGCGGCCATCGAACGGTTGTCCATCTTCCGCGCCTGACGACGTTGCTGGTCACGCTCGCGCAGCTCAGCCGTCCGCTCCTGCCACGTGTTGCAGAGCCGGGTTCTGGCCGATGTCGGTCGAGACGCAGCAACCGGACCGCCGCGCCGAGCATTTGCCGATCCGGCGTCCACGAGCGTGCATCACCACACGTTCTCCCGCGGCCGGACCAACGGCCGCTGCTCCGTGATCCTTTTCCACTCGTGGTAGGCCATGAAGCGCGGGGTAAGGAACCGGTAGGTCTCCTCGATCAGCATCCAGCACGCGTCGAGGGAACGTGCCGAACAAGCGTTCCACGTCGCCAGCAGATCCTTCCATCCCCGGTACGCCATGTACAGCTCGTCGCGACGGTCGCGGATAAACGTCGTCTGTGCTGCCGCCTGCCGCAGCACGGCGACCACCTCGCCTGTCTGGGCATCGATATCCGCGAAGCGCCCGCGCATCCTGTCGATGGCACGGTCAATCATCCGCCGCGTCTGGATCAGCATCTCCTGGCGCTGACTGTCGCCGCGCCCGCGGAACTTCAACTGTTCGAGGCGCACTGCCAGCACCTCGACCCCCTGCAGCATCTGGGCCCTTAGCGCCTCGACGAACGACAGCTCATGTGCGAGCTGAGCCATCAGGTCCAAGACGGCGTCCCCGTCAGCCAGGCCGAGGATCTCGGCGCCCTTGCGAAAGGCGCTGGTCACCTTCGGCTTGAAGGCCGGGTCGTTGACGCACGCGATCAGCGTCTGCCCATCGACCTTGGCAAGGTTGTCGTCGGACGACGCGAGGTTGCGCACCAGGCCGTATTGGAGCTTCGCCAGCGCCAGCTCGCAGAACTCGCCACCGGCCGTCCAGCTTGCTTCTCCGCTCAGCACCTCCGGCGGCAGGATGTCCCCCAGATGCAGGAACTGCACGAACGCCAGCGACCGCGTGATCAGCACGATCATGCGTCCATCGGCGGTGTCGTCCGCGATGCCTGCCTCGCGCTGGATCGTCGCGAGCGGAACCAGCGCCTGGGTATCGCCCAGCTGGACTCGCATCATCACCTCGGCACCGTCCTGGCTGCGGAGGAACAACGGCTCTCCCAGCACCTTGAAGGCGCGGTTCTCCAGTTCACAGCGTCGGGGCTCGACCGGTTCGGGGATTGTCATGGCGTCACGTTCTGGCTCAGGCTCTTCTCCACCCTAGCCGCCTCTGGTTAACGCTCCGGAAACACCCTTTGTCCGGGCGTCCACGCTCCAGAAAGCTCGACGACCGGCAACAGCAAGCGCGGCGCTGGGGCCTCCAGCGCCGTGCTCAACGGTCATGGCGGCCGGATAATAGTCCGCCGGCTTCGCGAACGAGATGTTGGGCGCATGGCCGTGCGGTGGCGGTCGTAGAACGGGAACAGCGTGCTTTGCGCCTGCACCATCCAGTTGGTGACCAGGCTGCAGCGCATAGTTCAGGATGGACAACGAAACCTGAGCTCCTGGACCTGCCCCGCCGGGACCGGCCTCGGATGCTCGAAGCCTTGGCGGCCGCGGCCGCGGAAGATGTCGGAACTGCCCAGAAGCTGACAGCCGCCCCTCTCCGGTCGCTTCACCCTCCCGGTCTGCCGCCGGATCACGCCGCCTGGACCTCGCGCACGAAGCCCTGCACCTCGCCGGATAAGCGTTCGGCCTGCCTGGAAAGGTCGTTGGCTGCTGCCAGGACCTGGCGTGCCGCCGTCCCCGTGTCGTTCGCTGCTTCGCTCACGCTCGTGATGTTGACCGTCACCTCCTTCGCGTTGGCCGCGGTCTGCTGCACGTTGCGTGCGATCTCTGCCGTTGCCGCGCCTTGCTGCTCCACCGCCAGGGCAATGCGGGTCGAGATCCCGCTCACCTCCTCCACCCGCGCCGCGATGCGCTGGATCGCTGCCACCGCTTCGATGGTGGCGTGCTGGATCTGGCCGATCTGGCCGCCGATCTCCGCCGTGGCCTTCGCCGTCTGCTGCGCGAGGTCCTTCACCTCGGAGGCCACCACCGCGAAGCCCTTGCCGGCCTCGCCGGCCCGTGCCGCCTCGATGGTCGCGTTCAAGGCCAGCAGGTTGGTCTGCTTGGCGATGCCGCTGATCAGCCCGACCACGTCGCCGATCCGGGCCGCCGCGTCGGCCAGGGTCCGCACGGTCGCGTCGGTACGTCGTGCTTCCGCTGCCGCATCCCCGGTCATGCAGGCGCTGGCGGCGACCTGCCGGGTAATCTCGCCGATGGACGCCGACAGCTCCTCGGCCGCCGCCGCCACCGTCTGGATGCCCGCACTCGCCTGCTCGGCCGCTGCCGCCACCACCGTTGCCTGGGTGTTGGTCTGCCCGGCCGAGTTCGTCATCGACCGTGCGGTGGCCTCCAGCTCGGTGGAAGCCGAGGACAGGATGCCGACCATGCTGCCGATCTGGTTCTCGAAGCCCATGACCAGATCGGCAGTGCGAAGCGCCCGCGTTTCCTTGACCAGGCGTTCGGCTTCGCGACTCGCCGCGGCCCGGTCGACGGCGATCAGACCATCCTTGAACACGTCAACCGCTTCCGCCATGGCGCCGATCTCGTCGCTCCGGCCGGACCCCGGCACCTCGACCAGGAGGTCGTGCTCGGCCAAACGGCGCATCGCTGTCGTCATGCCGCGCAGCGGACGGAACATGCGCCGGGCGACAACGGCAAAGCCCAGCCCCACCAGCAGCACGACGATGCTCCCGCCAACCAGGATCATGTCGCGGGTGCGCCGCATGGAGCCCTCGAAATCGGCCATCGGCTGTCCGACGAACAGGATGCCCAGCAGATCCCCGGACGGCGAAAGGATCGGGTCGTAGATCGTGACGTAGCGCTCGCCCAGGATGCTGGCGACGCCGCTGAACCGCGTGTGCCGGCGGATGACGGCGTCATAGGCCGGCCCGGGGGCCAGCTGCGTCCCGGTCGCCCGTGCGCCGCCGGGCGTCCTGACGTTGGTGGCGACCCGTGTCGTGCCGCGGAACACGGTGGCGACGCCGCCGACCAGCTCGTGCAGCCGGTCCACGAACGCGGTGTCGCCGTCCAGCACCGTGGCGCCCGCCTGCAGCCTGCCCGACACGAGCCGCAGCTGTGAACCGTGTTCATGCACCAGCTCCCACGCAACCCGCAGGTTGCTGTCCAGCCTGTCTGCTTCCTGCCCGCGCGGCTTGCCGCAGGGTGGTCAAGGTGATGGCCAGGATCATCACCGCGCATAGCAGCGTGCTCAGTACTGCCGCCAGGGTGAGCTTGGTCGTGAGCTGAAGGCGATGGAACGGAGGCATCGTATGCAGGACCCTTGCAAAGCGGGCCGAACATCCACCGCACCTCGTTAACGACCGGTAACCGGACCTCCCGGATCGGAACCGCTCTCGGTGGATTGATGAACCGTTTGAACTCGACCAGCATTCTGTTGACTTGGTTGTTCTCGAGCTCCGTCAGCTGACCGCGACGTGCGCAGATCAGGAATCTCCGGATCGCACGCATGGCGAGGTTCCGGCATCTGCGGATCAGCATCCCGGATCGGGTTTGGCGGCGGCCGGATCCTTCTGCACCCACAGGTTCAACATCCCCGCGAAGCATCGTGGGTTCTCCGCCTCGAACAGGTCCCAGCACGACAGGTCGCGCAGTCCGTCCGCGCCGGGGTTGCGCTCCCTGAACAGCTGCTCGGTGGCCGCCGAAACGTCCACGCCGAGCAGGCGGATCCCTTCCGCTTCCAGGAACCGTGCCACCTCCGGCAGCGTCACGGCCCCTTCCTGCACGTGGAACAGCAGGTCCCGGCATCCGCTGGCCGAGCAGCAGTCCGGACTGGCGGACAGGCGGACAGCCCAGTCCTCGGGCCGCGCCATCAGCGCGTGGCGGCAGGCGCGTATCCCGTCCGGTGTCGGCTCGTATCCCTCCGCCGCGATCCAGTCCCGCGCCGTCCGGACGTCGCCGCGGCCGCGCCGGGTGTAGAGCAGCACGTTCATCACCCCGCCCGGGCGGAGCAGCCCGAGCAGCGCGCGCCAGCCGGCCCAGGGATCGGCCATGTGGTGCAGCACGCCGCCGACCGCGATCATGTCGAAGCGGCGGCCGAGTTCCGCCGCCTCCAGCAGGTCGGCCTGGACGTACTCGATCCCGCCCACCTCCAGCGCCGCGGTGACGCGCGACGCGTAGGCCAGGCTGGACAGGCTCAGGTCGATCGCCAGCACGTCGACGCTTGCCAGCCCGCGCACCGTTTCCACCGCGTGCTGCCCGGTGCCGCAGCCGGCCACCAGCACCTCCAGCGTCCGGTCCGGCAGCGCCGCCGCCGGCGCGCCGGGAAACCGTGCTGCGAGCCAGTCGCCGAGCCGGATCCGCTCGGCCGCGTCGATCGTCGCCACCCAGCGCGGATACGGGTTGGCCTCGTACTGGTCGCGCACCGCCTGCGACACCGCGTTTCCGATCGCGGTGCCGCGCCGGATGACGCCGCGCAGCCGTTTCTCTTCGGCCGGCTCCTCGACCTGCCGGGCGAGCAGGGTTGCGACCTGCGGCGACCAGGACCCCCCCAACAGGCGGTCGGCGCCGGCCAGCCCGCCGAGCGGCCGGTAGGCCGCGATCACGGCAAGCGTCAGCTCCGGCACCACCGTTTCGTTGTCGAGGGCGTCCTCGACGCTGCGGCAAAGCCGCTCGACCGCCTCCGCCTCGTCCGGCGTGCAGAACCAGGCGTACTCGTTGATGAAGCATTGCCCGGCCAGGCCGCACGCCGTGTCGAGCGCTTCGGGCGGCAGCGCCGCGCCGGATCCCACCGCGTCGAGCAGGACGCGTCGCTGCGCCGTCAGCGCCTGCTCGACCGTGCGGTGGCACACCGGAGCCAGCTCCAGCAGGGTGCGCAGCGGCTCGCCCCGCACGTCGAGCGGCTGGCGCAGAAGGGCAACCGCGCAGGCTGCCGGGGCCAGCTCCTGCGGCCGCGTCCAGCGTTCGGCCAGGGCGCGTCGCGTCGCCTGCTCCAGCCCCGCCATCTCCCTGGTCGGCACCGCTTCGCGCACGCAGTCGACGAACAGCACGCGCAGCCGGGTGGTGTCCATGCGCTCCAACGCGTGGCACACGGCGCGCAGCGCCGCGTCCCCGTTGCCCGCGGCGAGGCAGGCCTCGACCAGCCCTTCATGCGCGAGCACGAAGTCCGGGCGAAGCGACACGGCGCGCCTGAAGGCGTCCACCGCCTGCCCTTGTTGCAGCGCGCCCAGCGCGGTGCCGAGGGCGTAGTGCAGTTCCGGCAGGCGCGGATCGACGCGCAGGGCGTTGCGAAAGGTCGCGGCGGCATCGGCCGGGCGGCCGAGCTCCATCAGGGCGTTGCCGTGGTTCAGCAGGGTCACCGAGCCCGGCCGCAGCTCGGCGACGCGACGGTAATGGCGTTCCGCGTCCACCGGCTGCCCGGCCGACCGGAAGGCGTCCGCCAGCCCGTCATGCACGGCCGCCACCGTTGGGGCGGTGACGAGCGCTGCGGTGAAGTGCGCGATCGCGTCCGCCGGCCGCCCCTGCAACCGCGCGACCTCGCCGCGCAGGTGCAGAGCCTGGGCGTGACCCGGCGACGCGGCGAGATGGCGGGCACACAGCGCGTCGGCCTCGTCCAGCCGGCCGTCGCGATGCGCCGCCTGGGCCAGGCCCAGCAGCGGCGGCAGGTTCCGAGCTTCGGCGGCTGCAACCCCGCCTGATCCGGCCGCGGCACGACGCAGTCTGCGGTTCATCTGCTTCCTCCTTCCCGGCCGGCCGGCCCGGCCCGTTCCGGGCCGCAACCCGTCGCGATCCTTCCTTGTCCTACATCGTGCGTCCGGCGCTGCGAACCGCCACACCCTCCATGAAGGAAGCTTTGTAGTTTCCTTCGCACATGATAGGTCCGCGGCATGAGTGCGGTTGATCCCCCTCCTGCCGTCCGCGCCGCCATCCTGGCGAGCGAGCTGCGCGTGCTGGTCGGCCAGCTCAAGCGGCGCATGCAGGACCGCGCCGCCTTCGGGGACCTGACCGCCTCGCAGGTCGCCGTGCTCGGCCATCTGGACCGGGTCGGGACCGCCACGGTGACGAGCCTCGCACGCGACCAGGGCGTGCGGCCGCAATCGGTGGGTGCCACGGTTGCCGTCCTGGAAGCGGCCGGTCTGGTGAGCGGCGCGGCCGACCCGAAGGACGGGCGGCGGACCATGCTGTCGCTCACCGCTGCCTGCCGGGCGCGGATCGACGCCGCCCGCCTGGCGCGGGAGGACTGGCTGTTCCGTGCCATCGGCAGGAGCCTGTCGCCCGGCGAGCAGGAGGAGCTCGCACGCGCGCTGGGCCTGCTCAGGCGCCTGGTCGAGTCCTGACGATCCGGACGCCCAGCCTTTCCCCCTCCCAACCGGACAAGGACCCTTCCCATGCCCCTGACCACTCTTGACGACGCGACCGCCCTGGTCGTGATCGACCTGCAGCGGGGGATCGTTTCGCTTCCGACCGTCCATCCGATCGCGGACGTGGTGCACCGGGCGGCCCGCCTCCTCGCCGCCTTCCGCCGGCACGGCCTGCCGGTGGTTCTGGTGGCCGTCGCCGGCGTGGCGCCCGGCCGCACCGAGCAGTCCCGCTTCCGCGGCGAGCTTCCCGACGGCTTCGCCGACCTGGTGCCCGAGCTCGACCGGCAGCCGGACGACCACCTCCTGACCAAGCGCACCGCCGGCGCCTTCACCCGCACCGACCTTGAGGCGCACCTCCGGGCGCGCGGCGTGACCCAGCTCGTGCTCGCCGGCGTCGCCACCAGCATGGGCGTGGAGTCGACCGCCCGGCAGGCCCACGAGCTCGGCTTCAACGTCGCCCTCGCCGTCGATGCCATGACAGACCTGGACGCCGGGCTGCACGCCAACAGCGTCGGCAAGGTGTTCCCCCGCCTGGGCGAGACCGGCACCACCGCGGAGATCCTCGACCTGCTGGACCGCCGCGGCTGATGGACGGCAGGACGCCGCCGACCGCGGGGCCTCCCGACGCGGGGGGCATGGACCCTGCCATCTGGCGCATCGCCGCCGTCGCCGCGACCGGCTCCTTCCTGTCGCAGCTCGACGCGACGATGGTGAACGTGTCGCTGTCCAGCCTGGCGCGCGACCTCCGCGCCAGCCTGTCCGCCATCCAGTGGGTCACCAGCGGCTACTTGCTGGCGCTCGCGCTGACGCTGCCGCTGAGCGGCTGGCTGGTCGACCGCATCGGCGCCAGGGCGCTCTACGTGCGCTGCTTCGCGTCGTTCACGCTGTGCTCCGCCCTGTGCGGGCTGGCCTGGTCCGCGGACGCGCTGGTCGCCTTCCGCATCCTCCAGGGCATGAGCGGCGGCCTGCTGGCGCCGATGGCGCAGATGCTGATCGCGCGCGCCGCCGGCCGGCACATGGCGCGCGTGGCGGGCTTCGCCTCCATGCCGATCCTGCTGGCGCCGCTGCTCGGCCCGGTTATCGCCGGCGCCATCCTGCAGTTCGCCTCCTGGCGCTGGCTGTTCCTGGTCAACCTGCCGGTGGGCGCGCTGGCGATCGGCCTCGCCGTGCTGTTCCTCCCCGACGACCGCGGCGAGGCGAAGCCACGCAGCCTGGACCTCCTCGGGCTTGCCCTGCTTTCGCCCGCCCTGGCGCTGTTCCTGTACGGGTCGGGCCACCTGGAGCGGCCGACGGGCGTTCCGGCCCTGGCGACGTCGCTCGTCCTGCTCGCCTTGTTCTGCCGCAACGCCCTGCATCGGCCAGACACCGCGCTGATCGACCTGAGGCTGCTCAAGGCGAGGGGCTTCTCCGCTTCGGTCGCCGCCATGTTCGTGCTGAACGGCGTCAGCTTCGCCGGCCAGATGCTCGTGCCGATCTACCTGACCCGCCAATGCGGGATCCCGCCCGCCAGGACCGGCCTGCTGATGGCGCCGCTCGGCCTCGGCATGATGTGCGCTTATCCGCTCACGGGCGTGCTGACCGCGCGCTTCGGCATACGCCGGCTTGCGGCGGCGGGCGCGCTCCTGGCCCTGGTCGGGACCCTGCCGCTTCCCTACATGGCCGGCCACGACATGCTCCTTCCGGTGCTGGCCATCTCCCTGTTCGTGCGCGGCGCCGGCATGAGCGCCATCGGCATCCCCTCCATCACCTCCGGCTACGCGTCCGTCCGGCGGCAGGACCTGCCCATGGCGACCACCGCCATGAACATCGTTCAAAGACTGGGCGGCCCGACCCTGACCACGCTGTGCGCGACGTTCCTGGGCTGGCGGCTTGGCTCCGCGCCCGCTCCCGCGACGGTGCCGAACGCGTTCGTCGCCGCCTTCGCCCTTCTGTGCGTGCTCCAGGGACTGCTGTTCCTGGCCGTCCTAAAGCTTCCGCGCTTCGCCGGGCTGGCCGGCACGGCTGCCACGGCCGGCGGACCGCGTCCCAATCGCGGCGCCGACGCATGATCGGAACCCGGCGCCAGGGTGGACGGTCTATGTTTTAGACACGTTCCGAGGCTCTTCCGAGGACGCGTTCTCGCAACTCGCCTCGACAAGCGGCCAGCCCGGCGGCGTCCAGGGCGGCGGCCAGGCACCCATGGGTGGTTCGCAGGACAGCGAAAGCCTGGTCGACAAGGTGCCGGACGGGGCCGGCAGGGTGCCCGGAGGATACGGCATGGGTTGTCCGAGAGCGCCAAGGCCGCGTTCGACACGTCGAAAGGCGACAACGCCGGCGCGAACGAAGCGCTGCACAACATGAGCCCGCTCACGGCGATCTCGCGTGACGCGACCGCCCTGAAGGATCCGAACAGCATGACAAGCCAGGTCGTGCATACCGGTC
>CAXTMS010000113.1:0-11411 GCA_964245345.1 uncultured Acetobacteraceae bacterium
CCGAACTGACCTCCTGACCCGCTCGAGCCGCTTCCACCGGCCAGCACGATCGCCCGGCGCGTGAAGCGGTGGCCGGCACCGTCCTCGGCGTCCACCACCACGGTCACCGCGCTCTCGTCGGGCGGACCCTGCGCCGCGCCGGCCGGCACGGGCGCGTTCGGATCGGCGCCCAGCAGCGCGAGCGCGCTGCGCACCACCGGGTCGGCCGCGTTCGGATCCGGATCACCGTCATGGTACAGCGACAGGTGCGGCGACACCGCGTCCAGCAGCTGCGGCGTCATGCCGAGCACGAGCCCGAGCTCGCCCAGGGACTCGAACGCGCCGCCGGGCGGCCGGTAGTCGCGGCCGGCGGCCTGGTAATCGGCGCCGGCGCTGCCGAAGAAGCGCCAGGCGACGATGTTGGTGGCGACGGCGGCGGCGGTGCGCGGATCGGCGCCGACCGCCTGCAGCAGGGCGGCCAGAAGCGGCGCCTGCGCCCGGTTCGGGTTGATCTTGCCGGCCTCGTTGAGCAGCCGGATCGACAGGACGAGCCCGTTCTGCCGGACCCGGTGCACGCGCCCATCCGCGAACCAGTGCCCGCCGGCAGGCGGCAGCGAGGCGTCGAGCAGGTGGAACGTCGCGAGATCGACCCCTCCATCCGCGGCCGCCTGGAGTTGGGCGTTGCGACGGAGGTCGCCGGCCTGCCGCGTGCGCAGGCTTCCCGAGGCGGCCATCGCCGACACCAGCAGCGACAGCAGCACCAGGGTCCACAGCACGATCAGCAGCGCGAAGCCGCGCTCGCGCACCGGGGACCGGGTTGCCGCCGCGGTGGTCAGGGGCCGAGCCCGACGGCGTTGCGCACCCGGCGCTGCGGGTCCGAGCTGCCGGTCTGGTGCATGGGCGTCAGCTCGTCCGGCACCGCGGCCGCGTTCACCAGGGTGTCGCGCAGGTCCTCGGTCAGCGCCTGGGCGTCGCGCTGGTCGTGCAGCACGTGCGGGGTGATCAGGATCAGCAGCTCGGTGCGCATACGGTTGTTGGTCTGGCTGCCAGCCAGCAGGCCCAGGATCGGGATGTCCTTGAGCCAGGGGATGCCCTGGTTGAGGCGACTGGAGTTGTCGGTGATCAGCCCGGCCAGCCCCACGGTCTGCCCATCCTGGATCACCACGCGCGAGACCACAGACTGATCGTTGAAGGTCGGGTTGGCGGCCTGGGTGCTGGAGCTGCCCGTCACCACCGAGCTGACCTCCTGGGAGATGTCCAGGGTCACCAGCCCGCCATTGTTCACCCGCGGCGTCACCTGCAGGATCACGCCTGTCGGCTGGTAGCTGTCCTGGTTGAACACCGCGCCAGTGCTCAGCGTGCTGGTCTGCGAGCCGGTCTGGATCGGCACCAGCTGGCCCACCAGCAGCCGGGCCTGCTGGTTGTCCAGCACCAGGAGCTCGGGCGAGCTCAGCACATGAACGGTGGTCACCGCCTGCAGGGCGTTGATCGCCAGCGGCGCGCCGCCGTTGCCGGTGGCGCCGCCGATGACGAAGCCGGGCAGCGTGCTGTTGAGCGCCGCGGTGGCGATCGGGCCGGTGATGGTCGAGGCGCCGGTGCTGAGCACGCCGTTGATGCCGCCGGACTTGAAGAAGAACTGGGTGCCGTACTGCAGCTGGTCGTTGAGCTGCACCTCGGCGATCACCGCGTCGATCCGCACCTGCAGCGGCAGGATGTCGATCTTGCGCAGCATCTGGCTGACCGTGTCGTTCTCCTGCTCGGTGGCATAAACCAGCAGCGCGTTGTTCTGCGGGTTGGGAATGATCCGCATGGTGTGCAGCTCGGCGCCGCCGCCGGAGCTGTCGAGGCCGCCCAGCAGCGGGTTGGCGCCGGCCGACTGCCCGCCGCCGGTAGCAGGCGCGGTGGTCGCGCCGCCAAGCCCACCGCCGCCGAGGCCGGTGGTCGCGCCGCTCGATCCCAAGCCGCTGCTGGAGCCGAGGCCACCGCTCGATCCCAGCCCGCCGCTGGAGCCGAGGCCGCCGCTCGACCCGAGGCCGCCGCCGGAGGCGAGGCCGCCGCTGCTGCTGCCGCCGATCCCCTGCTGTGCGTTCTGCTGGCTTTGCAGCGTCGGCGTCGGCTGCGCGGTGACGTCGTTGGGGGTGAAGGCCTGCTGCAGCACATAGGCGGCGTCGTTGGCGTGGCTGTTCTGCAGGTAGTACACGTGCCAGGCGCGGAGCGTGGTGCGCCGCTGCGCCTCGATCAGCCGGAACAGGCGGGTGGCGTCGTCGATGTACCGGGTTTCGCTGGCCACGATCAGCACCGCGTCGACGCGGGTCATCGGCACCACGCGCACCACCTGCGACAACGAGCCGCCGCGCCCGCGCAGCGCTTCCTGCAGCGCGGTGGCGGTGTCCTTGGCGCCGCCGGTGTCGACCGGCAGCAGCGCATAGGACTGGCCGGCCAGGGCGTCGATGTCGAACGCCTGGATCAGGCTGAGCAGCGTGCCGCGCACGTTGGGGTCGCCGCTGACCAGCAGGGCGTTGCTGCCGTTGACCGCGGTGATCTTGGCGCCGGCCTGCACGAACGGCTGCAGCGCCTTGGCCAGGTCCTCGGCGCCGGCATAGCGCAGCGGCACCATGGCGCTGCCGGCGAGCGACTCGCCGCCGGCCAGCATCGGCGATCCGGACCCGGCTGCCGCCGAGGCGGGACCGCCCGGCGCCGCCGACGCACCCGGGGTGCCGGCGGCGACCACGCGGTAGATGCCGCCGGACTGGTACAGCGTGGCGCCGACCTGGGACAACAGCGTCTGCAGCGCCGGCAGCAGCTGGGCGTTCGACAACGGCGCCGCGGTGTGCAGCGTCACCGTGCCCTTCACCGCCGGGTCGATGGTGTAGGTGACGTGGAGCTGGCTGCCGAGGATCTGCGCCACCGCGTCGCGTATGTCGGTGTCGGCGAAGTCGAGCATCACGCTGCCGGACCCGTTATCCGCGCCGACGCTGCGCAGCACCGGGACCCGGTCGCGGCCATAGCTCACGCTGGGCGACAAGGGCTGCTCGGTGGTGCCGACATAACCGTTCAGGCGCGGCGTCGCCGCCTGGTTGGCGGACGGCGCGAGCGGCCGCAGCGGCCGGATCACCGGCTTGTCCGCAGGCGCGCTGCATCCGGCCAGCGCCAGCATGCCGGACAACAGCAACCATCCGACCGACGCGGAACGAGGCAGGCCGGCCGTCATGGCGGCGGGCGTACGCCGCTGGAGAACGGCAGCCCCGCCCCGCCCAGCTGCAGCGGCCGGTTGCGCAGCAGGTCGAGGATGGAGGGGTGCGGCGGCAGGGTCCCGGCGGCAGCGGCGGCAGCGCCGCCGTGGGAACTGTCGTCGCGCGACGGCCGCAGCACGCGCGGGCCCTCGGGGCCGAGGACGCGCACGCTGTCGGCATCGATCGACACCACGCGCCAGGCGCCGGCCTGCTGGCCCGCCGCCGCCACGACGCCCCGGGCGTCGCCGCTGCCGGCGAAGATCGCCCTGCGTCCGGCCGGCCCCACCACGATCCCGGCCAGGCGCGGACGCTGCGGGCCCGAGGTCACGGTGGCGGCCGGACGGCGCGACTGGCTGAACAACGGACGCGCGAGGATCGTCGCGGTCCAGTCCCGCACATGGGCCGGATCGGGCAGCACGGCCTCGTGGACGGCGGACGCTGCGCGCCCGGAGGCGGCAGGGGAGGATGGAAGGGGCAGGCGCATCTCCCTGATCACGGCGGAGTGATATTCAAGTGCGAGCAGCCCGACAAGCAGGCATGCGCAGGCGGCGGCCAGCAGAAGCAGCGGACGCGGCTGCAGCACCGGGCGGCCAAGGGTCATGGCGCGGCTCCGTCCGGCTCCGCGGCGTCCGGCTGGCCGGCCGTCCCGGCCTCGCCGCGTCGGAACGACAGCACGGTCAGCGAGGCTTCCAGCGGCGCGTTCTGCATCAGCTGGATGCGCGAGCCGTGCAGCTCGAAATCGTCGATCAGCATGACCGGACTGGCCCGCTCGATGGCGGCCACCAGCCGCACCATCACCTCGAACGGCGCGGTGACGGAGATGCGCACCGACACCCGCCGGTAGCCGCTTCCGGGCGCACCGGCGGCAGCACCCGCCAGGGTCTCGCTGCTGGACAGGCTGGCACCGAGCGTGCTCGCCATCTGCTGCACCTGGCCCTGAAGCGCAGCACCGGCGATGGCGTCGCTGCTGCCCTCGATCAGCACCGCGGGGCCGGACCGCCCCGTTCCGGCCTCGGCCGCGCGGCGCAGCGCCGGCAGCCGGGCGGCCAGCGCCTGCATGCGCACCGCCAGCGCCTGCCGTCCGGCCAGCGCGTCGGCGCGTCCGTCGAACCAGTCGCGAAGCGGGCTGCCGACCAGCTCCCATCCCCCCACCAGCACCAGAAGCAGCAGGCCGGCGGCCAGCAGCCGTCCCGGTCGCCCGGTCGGCAGCGACACCCGTCCGACCCGCACCGGGGCTGCCTCGGACGCGGCCATCAGCGCGCCAGCCCCGCGCGTATGGAGAACAGGTCCGTGTTCTGGCCCTCGATCCGGGTGACCGGCGCGGAAAAGGCCGGCGCGGAAAAGGCCGGGTCGGCGCTGATCGCCGGGATCAGCTTCGAGGCCTGCGGCGACTGGCCGCTGACCGTCAGCTGGCCTTGTCGCAAGGTCAGGTCGGACAGGAACGTGTCGTCGGGCAGCACGCGGGTCAGGGCGGCCAGCACCGCCAGGGTGTTGCCGAGGCGGTTGCGCTCGGCGACCACCAGGTCGGCGCCGGCGGTCGAGCCAGCGAGCCGGCGCTGCAGCGCCTGCACCGCGGCCACGCGCGGCTGCAGGGCGTCGATCCGCCGGTCGATCCGGGCGGCGGCCAGCGATTGCAGCGCGAAGGGCAGCACCACCGCCAGCAGCGCCAGAACCGCACAGCCGAAGTTGGAAGCCGCCAACAACCGGCGGGTGCGGGACGCGGACGCGGACGGCGACCGGGCCAGCGGAATCAGGAGGCCGGGCGGGATCTCGATCGCGCGGGCCGGGCTCGAGGCCGCCTGCAACGCTCCCAGCAACGGCAGGAGCGGCTTTCGCAGCACCATCGACAGCCGGAGGTGCAGCCGCCCGGCTTCCCGGTCGCGGCGCAGCACCGACCAGGAGAAGAAGGTTTCGTCGGCGCTGAACGGGGTCAGCCGGTCCATCTCGTAGCCCAGCACGCGGTCGAGCCCGGCTTCGGCGGCGAGCGGCAGCACCACGTCGCGGCGCAGCGCCGCCTGCGGCGGCAGCCGGAGCAGCACCGGGCTGCTGCCCGGCCTGCTTGCCGCTTCCGAGGCGAGGGCAGCGGCGAAAGCGTCCTCGTCCGCCGGCAGGTCGAACACGCCGAGCAGGGTTTCCTCCGTTCCGCGGCGGCGAAGCAGGCGGCAGCCGGACAACAACGGCTCGACCAGCAGCGCCCCGACCGTGGCCGGATCAGGCCGCGCCAGCTGGGCCGGCACCAGGTCGAGCATCTGGCTCGTCCACCAAGTCAGGGCGTCGCGCATCATGGTGGTGAAAGGTAGAGCACAAGCAGGCGGCGCTTGAAATCGCCCCTGCCCCGCTCCCTACCCGTTGGCCTGGTCGCGGGCCGGCGCCGCGACGACGTCCGGCCAGCGTCGCGGATCGCCGTCGGGAAACACGATCCGGATCCGGATCAGCGCCGGCGGCGCGACCTCCTTCCACTGCGCGTGCCACGCGTTGTCGCCCCAGTAGTCGAGGTTGATCGCGTCCACGTCGTCGAGCAGGATCTCGCGATGCGGCGCCGGCGCGGCGTTCACGGCCTTGGCGTGGCGGTGCGGCAGCCAGGCCAGCACGAGGTGGTGGGCGTCGTCCACCGACAAGCGCAGGTCGGCCAGGGTGCCGGCCTGGCCCACCGGCAGCCGGCTTCGGAACACCAGCACGTGCCGCGCGCCGACCACGGTGTTGCCGTCGGTGGCGGTGCCGGGATCGAGCTGCACGATCAGCTGCCGCAGGGTGCGGTCGACCGCTTCCAGGCGGCCGCCGACGCCGATCATGCGGTCCTGCCGGTCGAACGCGGCAAGGCCGAACTGGGTGCCGCGGGACAGGGTCACCAGCAGGATCCCAAGCACCACCAGGGCAACAACGATCTCCAGCAGGGTGAAGCCGCCGTCTTGGGCCGGAAGGCTTGCACTTCGTTGCAAATCTCGCCCGGGCACGGCGACGTGAACATCGTTCACGGTCCTGCCGCCGCCTCGGTGCCGAGCCGCTCGGTGCGAAGCACCACCGCGCGCGTCCCGTCGCCGGAACCCGGGTCCGGCCAGGACTCCGTCACCTGCACCGCATAAAGCACCAGGCGGGGCGCCTGCGGGCCGGTGCCTCCGGCGGCAAACTGTTCCGGCACGATGCGCAGGCTCCAATGGTAGGCGCTGCCGTCCTCGCCTTCCTGGGTGGTCGGGCGCAGGGCGACGCCGTGGCCGACGGTGGCGAGGTGCGAGCGGGCCCTGGCCAGGGCTTCCTCCGTGCGGTCGGCGACGCGGGTGGAGCGCAGGCCCTCGACCGCGCCCTCGAACAGCACGCCCAGCGCCAGGGCGGCGATCACGAACGCCACCAGCACCTCGAGCAGCGTGAAGCCGGCATCGTCGGCAGGCAGGGATCGGGGCATCGACGCCATCATCGGCCAGCCGGCGCGGCGTTCATAGGCCATCCGACGCTTCCGCAACCCGCGGACCTATCCGCATCGCGATAGCCAAGCGCGGTTGATGCCGCCATAAGCTTCCGTTTTCTGCAGCGTTCCCGGGGGAGGTGACCATGCGGTTGTTCGCGACAGCAAGCTTGATGCTCCTGCTTCCCGCCGCCGGGATCGCCTCGGACCGCTACCACGTCGTGACCCCGAGCTTCGGCTGCGTGGTGCCGTGGACCACCTGGGCGCTGAACGACGGGCACAACCCGCACCGACGCGACGCGCGCTGGCTCAACCGCATCATCGAGCGCGGCAGCTGCCGGCTGGTGAGCCCGATCCAGGAATGGGAACGGGTCGGCCGGATCGGACGGCTCGTGCTGCTGCGCCAGGTGCCGCCGCATGTCGGCGCCACGCCGCTGCTGTTCCGGCCGTCGGACCTGCGCGTGGGCGGGATCGCGGATCCGGCGCCTGCCCCGCCGGAGGCGACGACGCCTTCCGCGCTGCCGGAGCCGCCGGCCGGGTCGCCCGGTCAGCCCGATCCGGCCCAGGAAGCGGATGCCCCGCCACCCGCCGCGCCCGCATCGACCGACGCAACGCCGTCCGGGGCCAGCGATCCGCCGCCGTCTGCCGCAGCGCCCTTGTCGGTGTCGGGGGCCGCTTCGGGAGAACAGGCGCCCGCGCCGGCAACGCCGGATGCCATCCCGCCCTCGACCTCCTCCACCGGATCCGACCCCGCGACGCAGGCGCCACCAGCCGCTGCGACGCAGGAACCGCCGGTTGTCGCGACGCCATTGCCCGACCTGCCCGCCGCCACGGCCGCGCCGGCGCCCGCACCCGCGCCCGTCGCCGCAACGCCTGCGCCTCCGCCCGCGCTTCAGGTTCCGGCCCCGGTTGCGCCGCCGCCGGCGCCGGCGGCTTCGGCACCGGATGCGGTCGCGCATCCGCCTGCCGCGGTGCCGGCCCACGCAGCCAGCATCCCTTGGACGAACCGGACGATGACGCGGCGAAACCGCCTTGTCGTCGGCCTGGTCGCGATCCTGGCGCTGCTGGCGGGCCTGATCGTCATCGGCCTGTTCCTGGTCCGCCGCCGCCGGGGAAGGGCTGAACGGTCGCGCGCGGAACTCCATGACGCACGGCCCGAGCTTCCCGCGGACGAGGCGGAGGTTCCGCCGATCGACAACAACGCGTACCGCCAATGGTGCGTCGCCTCCCTGACGGAGGCCGGGTGGCAGGCGCGCATGAGCTTCCCGGCCGGCCGGCTGACCGCGGACATCATCGCCAGGCGGGACGGACGCCTGCTGACGGTGCAATGCCGGCCGTCCACCCGTCCGCTGGAGGCGGCGGTGGTGCAGGAAGCGCTGGTGGTGCGCAGGGCGCAGGATGCCCAGGTCGCTGCCGTGGTGTCGAACGCGGGCTACACCAAGGCGGCGCGGAACCTGGCCGCCGCGAGCGGCGTGCGCCTGCTGCACGAAACCGAGCTGACGGAGTTCGTGAACTGACCGCTGTCGCCGGCCGGTCGGCACGGTGGCTGCCTGCCTGGTGGCGCGCCGCCGGATGACCGCCGGAACCGTGTGACGCATCGTTCATCGGCCGGCCGCTTTCCGGGCAGGACGGGGGCAACTAGGCTGCGCGCCGCTCGCCGGCCTCGGCGCGAGCCCTTGAACCCCGGGGTTGCGGGAACGCGGGAGAGCCCTATGCGCGAGCCGATGACGACCAGGCCCCTGATCACCGGCCTGATGCTGGCCGCGCTGGGCCTCGCCGGTCCCGCCGTTGCCGACCCGACCCCGACCACGCCGCCGGCTCCGGCCGCCCATGCGACGGCGGCGGACTCGGCGCTGCGGGCGACGCTGCCGAACGGCCTGCGGGTGGTGATCGTGCCGGACCGGCTGGCCCCGGTGGTGACCACCGAGATCAACTACCTCGTCGGCTCCAACGACGCGCCGGAGGGGTTTCCCGGCACCGCGCACGCCACCGAGCACATGATGTTCCGCGGCTCGAACGGGCTGGACAAGAACCAGCTGGCCGAGATCGGCGCCAAGCTCGGCGGCAGCTACAACGCCGACACCACCGAAACCGTGACCCAGTACTTCTACACCGCCCCTTCGGAAGACCTCGGCGTGGTGCTTCGGGTCGAGGCGCTGCGCATGAACCGGCTCAGCCTGGAGGAGGCGGACTGGGACACCGAGCGCGGCGCGATCGAGCAGGAGGTGTCGCGCGACCTGTCCAGCCCGGCGTACAACTATCTTTCGCAGCTGCAGGCGACCATGTTCGCAGGCACGCCCTATGCGCACGACGCGCTCGGCACCCGGCCGTCGTTCGACCGCACCGACGCCAAGCTGCTGCGCGGCTTCTACGAGCGCTGGTACGCGCCCAACAACGCGATCCTGGTGATCGCCGGAGACGTCGATCCCGACAAGGCGCTCGACACGGTGCGGACGGTGTTCGGCTCCATCCCGCGCAAGGCGCTGCCGGTGCGCAAGGACTTCACCCTGGGCACGGTGTCGCCGCAAACGCTGCGGCTGCCGACCGACTATCCGGTGGGCATCGCCACGCTCGCGTACCGGATGCCGGGTTCGAAGTCGAAGGACTTCGCAGCGGCCGACATCCTGGGCGACGTGCTGTCGAGCGAGCGCGGGGCGCTCTACGGCCTGGTGCCGGCCGGCGACGCGCTGGCAGCGGAGTTCCTTTATCGCCCCAAGCCGGACGTGGGCTTCGGCGTGGTGTTCGCGGCCTTCCCCAAGGGCGGCGACAGCGACGCGCTGCTGAACAAGCTGCGCGCGGTGATCGCCGACGTGGCGAAGAACGGCGTGTCGCCGGACCTGGTGGAGGCGGCCAAGCGGCGCGAGCGCGCCCAGCTCGGCCAGCGCAACGACAGCATCAGCGGGCTGGCGCAGAGCTGGTCCAACGCGCTGGCGTTCCAGGGTCTGGACAGTCCCGACGCGCTGGCCGACGCCTACAAGGCGGTGACGGTGGACGACGTGAACCGGATTGCGCGCGCGGTGCTCGATCCGGCGCATGCGGTCACCGCCGTGCTGACGCCGCAGGACTCAGGCAAGCCCATCGCAGGCCGAGGGTTCGGCGGCGCCGAGTCGTTCGCGTCGGCACCGGACAAGCCGGTGGCCCTGCCGGACTGGGCGGCGAGCGCGCTGACCGCGCTGCACCTGCCGCCTGCCTCCCCGGCCCCGGTGGTCAGCGTCCTGCCGAACGGGCTTCGCCTGATCGTGCAGCCCGAGCACGTCACCAACACGGTGTCGCTGTATGGCCAGGTGCGGCAGGTGACGGCGACGGAGGAGCCGAAGGGCCAGGACGGCGTCGCTGGGCTGGTCGAGCGGATGTTCGACTACGGCAGCGAGAGCAGGGATCGGCTGACGTTCCAGGCGGCGCTCGACGCCATTGCCGCCGACGAGACGGCGGGCGCCTCCTTCTCGCTCAAGGTGCTGCGCGGGCAGTTCGATGCCGCGCTGGCGCTGCTGGCCGACAACGAGCTGCACCCGGTGTTCCCGGCGGACGCGTTCCGGATCGTGCAGCGCCAGACCGCGGGCAGCCTGGCCGGGCTGCTGGGCTCGCCCGGCTACCTGTTCGGGCGCGCCACCGAACGGGCGATCGTGCCGGCAGGCGACCCTGCCCTGCGCGAAGCCACGCCGGCCAGCGTGATGGCGCTGACCGTCGCGGACGCCAAGGCCTACTACGCGAAAACCTTCCGGCCGGACCTGGCCACGATCGTGATCGTCGGCGACGTCACCCCGGAGCACGCGCAGGCGGCGGTGGCCCACGCGTTCGGCGGCTGGCACGCGGACGGGCCGACGCCTGCGATCGACCTGCCGGCGGTGCCTGCCAACCGCACCTCCAAGGCCTACGTGCCGGATCGCAGCACGCTGCAATCGAGCACCGAGCTGGCCGAGATGCTGGGGGTGCGGGTGTCGGACCCGGAGCACTTCACCCTGACGCTCGGCAACGAGATCCTGGGCGACGGCTTCTCGTCGCGGCTGTATCGCGACCTGCGGGTCAAGACCGGCTACGTGTACAGCGTCAGCTCGAGGCTGAACTGGTCGCGCACGCGGTCGGAATACTCGGTGTCCTATGGCGCCGACGCGCAGAACATCGGCCGGGCCCGCGACCTGGTGGTGGCGGACATCAAGGCGATGCAGGCGCAGCCGGTCGGCGAGGACGAGCTGGTCCGGGCCAAGGCGTCGCTTCTGCGTCAGCTGCCGATGGGTCGCGCCAGCTTCGATGCGATCGGCGCGCAGGACCTGCATTTGTCCGATCTCGGCCTGCCGCTGGACCAGCCGGACGTGGCGGCACGGCACTACTTCGACGCCACCGCGGCGCAGGTGCAGGCCGCCTTCCGCGACGCGCTGCGCCCGGACGACCTCGCCCAGGTGGTGCAGGGGCCGGCCACGGGCGGGTGACGCGGACCGGAACGACCGGCCCGCGCCGTTCAACGGTTCAGGACGCGGCGGACGGCGCCTACAGCCACACGCTGCGCGTCGCCTCGCGCGCATGAGTGTTCGCTTGCCGGCGGCAGCCGAGCGGGAACGCGAGGAGTCGGCAGTGGGTGCGTCGTCGCTTTTATGCCGATATAGACGGTCTGCGTTGCGGACCGCTTCTGAGTTGCTGCCCGAAGCTGCAGCCGGCGCGGGGGTTGTTCCGAGGCCACGGTGGCGCAGGCACCGATCTGGAAACTTTTGCTGCAAGATCTTAAAAGCCGTAGTTCCGAACGCGGTTCTTTTCGCCGCCATCCTGTGCTGCGCGTTGAAAGGATGAAGCCGGACGATGCCTGC
>CAXTMS010000114.1:0-11349 GCA_964245345.1 uncultured Acetobacteraceae bacterium
GCTCATGGGTGTTCTCCGGTGCCGGGCTGTGCCGGCGGGTTGATGGTGGGGGCGGAACCCTGCGGCAGCGCCCAGATGTGGACACCGGCCGCGAGGAACCCGCCGATCAGCGTCTCGCCGATCGGCCGGGATGGGAAAATGAGGTGCAGCGCGTAGGCGACAGCCGCGAGCACGACGAGCCCGCTGCCGATGATGCTGGTGCTGGTCAGGCGGGGGATGCGCAGGCGGGTCATTCGTAGTTCCTCGGCAGGGCGCACCAGATGATCGCCAGAACTGCCAGGGTGAGAATGATGGCGCCGGGGTGACGAAGCGCATCGCAGCCGTAGCTGATTAGCGCGCCGGTATGATGCAGACAGAAGATGGCGAGAGCGCTGAGGAGTGCCGACACGACTACGACGACAACTTTTCGAAGCGCTTCCTGTCGCGATTCCTGCCGCAGATATCGGTCCGCCTTGTCCTGGTCCTGAAGGGCGGCGATGACGCCATCGGCGCCATGTGCTTCCCACATCCAGCCGGGCTTGATTTCGATGATGTCGTCGGTCACGACACCGCCGACCCGTGCTCGGCCATCGCGTTCTGCCAAGCTGCCATGTCCATGCCGAAAACGGTCTTGCCATCCTTGAGTGCGTCGGTAGAGACGTAGCCGATCGCAGTCTCGACATTCTGAAGGTGAAATGCTTGGGTCCACTGGTACCAGGAGCCCCAGGAGTTGACCTTCCAGTTTCCGCTTTCGAGAAATCCGGCCGCATAAGTGTCGTGACCCCCATCATCAGGTCCCTTCGGAATCCAAATGAGAGGCGGTTCCGTGCCGTCATCCGGCATGACACCAGCATCGACCACGATGCCGTAATCCACGCCGAGGCCTTCCTTGCCGCAGGTAGTAAGGTCGGCCAAATTGCGAATGTCGATCTCAAACGAAGCGGCGAACCGATCAGTGGTCCCATCCGGTAGTGGCATTCCGGTCTTCATCAGGTAGCGGCTGAGGTCATCCATGTTGCAGCCGTTGTCGGTCGGGTTGGACCCGTCCGGCGCCGTCTGGCTGGGATCGTAGCCCGTGCTGCCGATGTAGAGGCGTTGGGCGCAGTCGGCGAGGTCAGGGATCGCGAACGGCGGAAGTCCAAGTGCGTGCCGGACGATCTGGATCCGATGGATCTTCGCAGCGGCCGTGCAGCAACCTTCCGTGTCATTGTGCATCATGCCAAGGTCATCCGGCATGCCGATGGAGTGATCGAAGGTTTGGATCGTGGGGTTGATCCCGCGGAACTTCTTGATGAGGTCGAAATGTAGGAGGCGGTGCGCCGACGGTGTGCGAATACGCCCGAGCTTGCGCGTCGGGTGTGCCGCCACCGCGCCCGGCTTGCGCGCCGGCGTCGGCCTGTGGTGCGGAGGGTGCGCCACGGCTACGCCGCCCCATGCAGCGACGCGATCTTCCCGTTCGCATCGGCGATCAGCCCAGCGACCGACGAAGCCGGCGCGCCGTAGCGGCTGCTGCTGGTGGCCTGGAGCTCCATGTACTCCAGCAGGGCGGTGCCGATCGCGGCCTCCGCCTGCGCCTGCACGGTGCTGCTGGACGTGACGCTCAGCGTCTGAGCCACCGCCAGCGCTGCCTGCGCGTCGGCCTGGACCTTGCCGCTGGTGTTGGTGATGACCTGGTTCAGGGCCGCTTCGAGCCCCGATAGCCCCGTCACCTCGGCGGACGCGCCGGTCGTGACCGAGCCTTCGTAGCTGCCGACGACGCTTTCCAGGCCGGTCAGGGCCAGGGCGGCGATGTCGGTGCCGGTGCTGGCCGGCAGGGTCAGGTCGATCTTCTTGAGGTCGGCGATGAGGCCGTCCGCGGTCGAGAGCTGGGTTGAGGCGCAGGCGCCGAGGCACAGCAGGACGGCGCTGGAAAGGAGGGCGTTACGCATCGGTGTTCTCCGTGAGGGTGTTGAGTTCGGCAGCATTCAGATCGTCTGCCGATGGGGTGGGAGCCGGCGCGGGCACGGGAGCCGGTTGCGGCGTCGGCACAGTCGGGTTGACCTTGCCGAGGAACACGGCCTGTTCGAGCAGCCGGCGGTTCACGAGGCCTTGCACCTTGACCTTCTCGTGGCCCTCGGTGACGTAAACCCAATCCATGAACTGAGCGGCGGCAGCGGGCACGTTGCCGGCGTTGAATTCCCGCATCAGCGTGGAAGTGCGCAGGGCGGTCGAGCCCTCATTGTACTGGAACGACAGCAAAGGCGCGGCCTGATAGGGCTGCATCGAATACGTCACCATCGCCGACAGCTTCGGCGCGATCTGCTGCAGCACGTTCTCGAACAGCTCCTCCGCCTGCGCGAAGGTGATGGCCGGCGTCTTCATGGTGACGGGGTTGCCGTGCGGGTCGGTCAGCGAGCCGATGCCGATGGTGGGGCGGCCCTTGCTGTCGAGATACGGCGCGAGCCTGCACCCCTCACACTGCCGGATCAGCGCCGTCGCCATGCCGAGGGCTTGCGTGCCGATCGCGGACGCGGCGGTGCGCAGCGCGGGCGAGAGGGCCGCGAGGTAGGGGTCTGGCATGGGAGTCCTTTGGACATGCGCCTGCGACCCGCACGGGGCGGTTGCGACGGAGTGCGCGGTGGTGGTACGATTCGGGTGCTGCGGCAGAGGGGTAGCCCCTCAGCTTCTTCGACGGTTTGCTCTCACCGGCCAAAAGGCGGTTCGAAACGTCCTACGGCCAGCTACCAGGATGCGCGAGGTGGAGGTCTGACTTAGCGTTGTTGCAACAGCGTTGTGTCAGAGCAGCCGCGAGGCGAAAATAGTGAGAAGCCGGTAGCCAAGCCGGCCCGCAGCAACCTCCCCACCCGGACCCCATCGGAATCCGGGCAGGTCGTGTCGTCAGCCGCCGGAGCCGTCGCCGCCGCCGGTCAGGAACAGAATGAACTGCCAGGCCGTCAGGGCCATGTCATGCCAACTCATGGTTTGTCCTCCTGCTTGAGTATCTGAACCGGCGTGGTGAACTCCGTGATCCGGTTCTCGATGTTGCGGTCGCGTGGGCTAGGGCACGGAGTGGGAAGTGCCGCCGTCTGGAAGGATGTGTCCGACCAGTCCGGCAGGTATGACGGCATCGGAATGTAGACGTCGAAGTAGTTGGCCTGCGGCAGGGCCTTCATGCCTTCCGGCACAGGCGGATCCATCGGCACGATCGTGATGTTCGCCAGCACGTAACGTCGGGTCCATCGCTGGTGCCCATCTGTCGCCCACTGCGCCAAGTCGCGTGACGTGATCGCGATGCAATCGCGCACCGGATGACCGCCCGGCGCATAGACTCGCAGGCCGATATACTTGCCTCGCACCGCCGGCGTGATTGCCTCGACGTTCTCGACGTTGATCTTCGGTTCGCGCGCCGGCTGCGCGGGCCAGATCACGCGGCCGGCGAGCAGGCCCGCGGCACCCATCACGCCGAGCACGAGCCCGTGCAGCCCAAGTTGGCGCCGGGTCATGGTCCACCTCTTACGTGGTGAGCCAGCGATTGCAGATAGGCGATCATCGCCGTGCCGGCTGCCCCGAAGATGGCAGTCAGGACATAACCGAAGTATTTGCCGAACAGAGCGTAGGCCCAGGACCATTTGCTTTCCCGTTGCTGGGCGCGCTCGAAGAAGTCGAGCAGCTTCTGGTCACTCGCCATCTTGATCGCGGCGTTCAAGGCTTCGACTTGCTCTGGATGCCTGAACTTGTCCACCAGGGTGGCGAGCAGCAGAGTTGACGCCTCGCTTCCGAAGAAGGTCAGCATCCGCTCTACCGCTCGACCAAATTCTCGCCGCTCCGTGTCATCTGCGCGCCAAAGACGATGCTCGTCCAGCCTACGCGTGATGATCTCTTCGATCTCGGTGCGCGTAAGCCATCGTCGATCGGTATGTGGCTCTTGCATCTCACCGGACATCGCCTTGCAAGGAAGAAGTGAGAGCGCTCATGTATCGCGCCTCGGCTGAGCATTAATTTCGCGATCTAGGACGAACATCACCGCGACCCGGTCCCAAGCAAGTTCAGCGTCGCGCCACTGATCGCCGTCGAGTTCGCCAGCCCCGTGTTCGCGATGTTGCACGCCTTGAGCTGCAGCGTCCCGTTGCTGGGCACGCTGATCTCGAACGAAACCGGGATGTTATCGGTCGGGATGGCGCTGTTCCCGGTCGGCGTCACCTTGTCGCCAACCATCGCCTTCGATTCGGTGATGTTGATCGGCGGCGAGCACGTCTGCGCGGCCATGGCAGGCACGGTGAAAGGCTGGCTCACGTCCGTCCACTGGAAGTTCATGTGGACATCGATGTTCGCCGCTGTCGCGCTTAGGCCGGTGAGGGTGAAGGTCATCCCCGTATCGATCATCAGCGGGGTGTTCGCGGTCTGCGCGCCAAGCGTACCTCCTGCAACGGGATACAGCATGAACGACGCGCCGCACGCGTTGACGTAGGACTGCGACTGCCCGGTGCTGACCGTGGTCTGTGCTGCGCTGTTTGTGGGGCAGCTGGTGATCCTGCCCGACGCCGCCGTAAGCTGCGTGGCGCCGGTCGGCGCGGCTCCAGAAGCGGGTGCGGTGATGGCGGCGAGAGTGATGCCGGGCGCGGCAGGCTGGACAACCATACCGTTGGTGCTTGTGAGGGAGTATCCGGTGATCGTCCCCGTGGTGTTCATGCCTCCATTGCCAGTAATTGCCGAGTTGAACTGGTTGACGGTCCCTTTAAAGTACGTGGAGTTAAAGAAGTTGGTCCCACCGTAGATGTTGTTCGTCCCGGCTCCGCTTGTGGGAGTGCTGAGCGAATTTGCCATCAACGCACCGATCAGAGTGCAGCCTGTAAGCGCACAATAAGCCGCAGACAACGACGGGATGTCAGTCGTCACCAAGGCTCGATAGCTGGGTGCCGCGGCGGACCCAGACGACGGGCCGGCAAAGACCATGTTCGCGGCGGCGGTCGCTGCTCCCGTGCCGCCTTCGCCCGCCGGCAATGGCGTGATCAGTCCAGTTAGGCTGGTGATGTCGCTGTTGGCGCCGGATGCGGCAGAGCCGAGATTGACCCGCGCGGTGCCCTTGTTGGCCACGTCCGACAGGTTGTTTGAACTGAGCAGACCGCCGGCCGGCTGAACCGAAGCCGGGACAGCCATGGCCGAAGCGCTGATCGCCACGCTGCTCAGCAGCCCAAGGACGAGCGCACGCATCAGACGAGGTTCCAGAAGGAACCGGCCGTACCGGTGCCTAGCGTGATGTTCGTCACCGCAAAGGGCAACGTCGAGAACCCAGCCACAGGGAGCGCGATGGTAAGGGTAGAACCGTTTGCGAGAGTGAGCGTGACGGTCCCAGCCGTGGTGATGACAAAGCCTAACGAGCGTGCCGCCGCCACAGCAGTGCCGGGGGTGATAGCGACGACGCCCTGAAACGCGGCGCTGTTGGTGTCGGCGACAGTTTGAGTGGCGGGGAAGTTGGAGACGGCGACAGTGCCCGAGACAGTTTGCGTTGTCGGCAAGTTGCTGACCGAAACGCTGCCAGACACAGGTTGCGTTGCAGGTAGGTTGCTGACGGCGACGGATCCAGAAATCGATTGCGTCGCCGGGAAGTTCCCGACCGATACGGTGCCCGACACAGCCTGCGTGCCCGGCAGGTTCGTGATCGATGCAAACAGCGGAGCCGACGCGGAGTTGAACGCTGAGCCGTTGCTGATCTCGACGGACCACGGAGCGCTGGCACCGGCGCCCGTGCTTTGCGTGACGGCGCCCCCACCGCCGCTGGAACCGCCGCCCGTCACATACAGCGGATACGTAGCCGACGTGCCAAGCGGGTTGCCGAGCGGATCAAGCAGGAAGACGCCGGTCGCAGTCTGGTATTGCCCGTCGCTCAGCGATGCGGGTGCGGTCTCGATGGCCATGATTCGTCCTTCCTCGGCGTCGAGGCCGCCGCGGCGTGTGTTAATCGGGCTTGATGTCAGCTGCGGGCGCAGCAGCGGCTAGAAAAGCTACTTCGCCAGCCAGTCGGTGCCGTTGGCGTTGCCGGAACCCGTGGTCAGCCGCAGCCAGCCCAGCGCGGTGTTGCTGCTGGACGGCGCGCTGTTGCGCACCCAGGCGCCCTGCACCCAGAACCCGGTCGTCGGCTGCGAGGCCGCGGCCTCGATCGGCACGCTGAGCACGGTGCCGTAATTCGTCAGCGTCGGGTCGGAGCCCAACTGCAGCACCTTGAAGCCGGCCAGATGCAGGACGCTCATGCCCTCGTTCGCGGTCGAGGCCGCGCCGTTGACAGTGACCGGGTTGGCCTCGTTGGTGTTGTCGCGGAACAGGTTGCCGCTGGTCGGGCTGTCGGTGGCGAGGTTGGTGTCACCATACGCGTTCCGGATGGTGTTTCCGATCGCGGTCAGGGTCATCGCGGGCGAGGCGTTGTTGTAGAAGGCGTAGGGGCCGGCGCCGCTCCATCGTCCGTTCGATCCCCGGCCGGTCGATGAGAAGAAGGGGTCCAGGTCGAAGGTATTGCCCGTGGCGGTCACCCTGGCGCGGGTCTTGGTGTTGTTGGCGTTCAGGTAGATCGCGTGGCTGACCGAGTCGACGACTAGGTTGTTGCGGAAGTCGTAGTCGCCGAGGTCCTGACCGCCTTCGAGCTCCAGCGTATAGTAGAGCCCGACGAACTGGTTGCCCTCGATCAGCGTGTTCCGGATCACGCCGTCGTAGACATGAATGCCGACGCCGTAGAGGCCATTGACCGCCATCGAGGGGTTCTGAAAGCCCTTGCGCGAGAAGATCGTGCCCTGCTGGAAGTCAGTCCACTGCTTGTAGCGGCTGTCGGCGCCGTTGCAGCCTGGCAGCGTTCGGCCGAGGTAGTTGCCCTTGATGATGATCCCGGCCGTGGCGTCGGTCGCAACCGTGGTCAGCTGCGAGTTCGCCATGAACTCGTTGTAGGGCGAGTGGATCGTCCCCGCCGCTTCGGACGAACCCGGCGCTGCTGGTAGGCCGGGGACTGCGCCGTAGTTGCCCGCGCGCGAGCTGTCGCCGGTGATGAGGATGTAGTCGCAGCCGCCGTTGACGTTGTCGACATAGCCGCGGTTGACCACATTGGTGATCACGTTGTTCGTAATTACGATGGCGCTGCCGGCCGACACGCCCTCCTGCAGACCGCTGGTCGATCCGCTGGCACCGACCGTCTGCACGTTGATGCCGGCCTGCTTCACGCTGTCGAGCAGGTTGCCGCTAACGACCGCTGACCGGGCCGACAACAGGCGGATCTCTTGCGTGTCGAACAGGCGGTTGCCGGTCACCACCATGTCGCGACGCACACCCCAGTCGTCGCTGGACGCGCTGTGCAGGGCGATCCCGTCGTCGTCGGTGTGCTCGATGACGTTGTCCGTCACCGACATGTTGGTGCAGGACGAGAAGTTAATCGCATCTCGTCCGGAGTAGGCGACGCGGCAGTTCGAGGCCGTCACGTCCTGCGACTGCCGCGCGACGATCGACATGACCCGGCTGTAGAGGACGGCGAGGTGGTCGAAGGTCAGGGCATTCACGTTGTAGGGCTGGAACGGGTAGCCGCCGTTATCCGTGGCGTTGCCGAGGGTGGCCCACTGCCCGGTGACGGTGAAGTTCTGGAAGGTGATGTTCGAGGCCGCGTTGTTGACCAGCGCCGCGGTGAACAAGTTGACGTTCGCCGCGTCGTCGTTCCAGGTGATGAAGGTGGCATCGCGCCCGGCTCCGGAAACCACTGTGCTGCTCGGGACCGGAAAGCCACCTAGACCCGGCGACGTCAGCTTCCAGTTGCCTGGGCCGAAATAGATCATCGTGCCGGGATACTTGGCAGCATAGGCGAGGGCCAGGTTGAACGCCTTCGTCGCGCTGACAGCATCACCCTGCTTGCCGCCGAGTTCGGCTATGGACAGCACGTCGCTGGCCCGCTGCTGCTCGGTCCGAGCGACCGCTCCGGTGAAGGTCGCGACGGCATCGGTCTGTGAGATGTCGGTCCCGGCCGCGACGCTGGATGCCACCCCGGTCGCCTTCTCGGTCCCGTCAGCCGCCACGGTGATCGTCACCCCGTCCGGCTTGACGACCCCTGCCGTCGAGGTGCTGGCGATCGGCGCCGCCCCGCCTGCTGGCAGGTTGGCGATCTCGTTGGACAGGGCAGTCTCGGCCGCCGTGGCGCGCGTCTTCTCGGTGCCGATGGCCGTTGTGTTGCTGCTGACGCCCGATGACAGCGAGGCGATGCCGGCCTCATCCGCCACTTGATCGGCCAGGACGCTGCTGCCGGTGCGGACTGTCGAGCCGCTGGTAAAGCTGACGGCCGACGCATCACCGCCCTGCCCCTGAAGCGCGCCGTTGAGTTCCGCCAGCTGTGTACTGCTCAGGCCGGTCGCACTACCCGCGACGGTCAGAAGATTGGCCGCCAGCTGGGTCAAGCTAATTGTGCCGCCGTTATAGGGCACGGTCATCAGGGACGCGTCGCCGAGGAGCTTGCGGGCCGCGGCCTGTAGCGACGCCTCCATAGGCAGCGCGGCAGCGTCCCGAGGCGCCAGAGTGTCGGAGGTATCGGTCATGGCGGGTTCCTTGCCGAGACGAACCGGAGATGCGATTACGCTGGCTTTGGCGTGATTTCTGGCAACGATCCGAAAGCCGCGGGGCATGAGCAATGAGCTCTAAATCGGTCTATAGTCTCACCGGTATTCGCGGTGCCGCTGCGCTGTGGGTCGTGATGCACCACATGTACACGTACGTTGCTGTTCTTCTATCCGTGCCCTGGCTGCTTAGTTCGAGCTTTCTCGCGAACGGCTGGAGGGGCGTGGACCTGTTCTTTATTCTGTCCGGCTTCATCCTGATGCGCACGCACGGCAATGATTTCGCTGAGATGCGCTGGCCCGCGGCACGGCGCTTCTTCCTGTCACGCTTCGTTCGCGTTTACCCGGTGAACGCCGCGGCTCTGCTCGCAATTGTCGTTATAATTGCGTTTCTACCCGGATTCATCAGCTATGAGCGAAGCTACTATGTCGGCAGCGCGGTCGACCGGGTACACAATCTGTCCTCCGCCAGCTTCGTCCAGGACCTGCTGCTGATGCAGAACTGGACGTTCGTGAAGCTTGGCGCGTGGAATGGCCCGGCATGGAGCCTGAGCGCGGAGATCCCCGGATACCTCGCCTTCCCCGTGCTGGCCTTCTACACCCTGAAGCAGGCCAGCGTCAGGAACTGCTGCCTATTGGCAAGCGCTTCTCTGGCAGTTCTCACGCTGATCTCGTTCGCCGTTCACCACGCCTACACGAACTCGTCCGGAAACTTCGGCATCGTGCGGATGGCATTCTGCTTCACATCCGGCATCCTGCTGCAACGTGCGACCGACCTGCTTGGCCCGGGGTGCGAGCGTCCTGCATCCCTGGTTTCCATCGCTTCGGTGCTGTTCATCGCCCTCAGCTCCGTCGTGCCAAGGCTGAGCGTCCTGGATGTCTTCGCCTTCGCGGCCCTGATCGCATCCCTGTCCTACAACGCCGGGCCGATCGACCGCTTTTTGCGAAGTCACGTCATGCTCTGGCTCGGAAAGGTATCCTTCTCGCTCTACCTGACGCAGCTTTCTCTGGAAAATCTGTTCTTGTACCTGGCGTATGGCAGGCTGCGTCTACAGAGCATCGAGGTGAAGGCATCGGCCCTGGTTCTGCTCTGCGGGCTTTTCCTCGCTGTCGCCTATCTCTGCTTTCGGTTTGTCGAGAGGCCGATGCACCGCTTGGCGCGTCGGCTCGCGACCGGGCAAAGGGAGAGCGTCTTCATCCAGCGCACTGCCTAGACGTAGGTGTTCAGGTTGCCGTTCAGCGGGGCATAGAAGACCAGCCCGTCTGTCGCGCCTTTCGTGGTGGCGACGCTGGTGCTGATCGGAACCGTGCGAGGCGTGAAGGCGGCGCTGTGCTGCGGGATGGCCCAGATCGCCGCCTCGGCAATGCTGCCTGGGAAGGCGTTGTAGACCTTCTTGTACCAGCAGCCGATGCCCGTCGTCACGTTGCTTTGCGGCCCAGAGTTGGCATACGTCGTGGCGCTGCTGCCGACCTTTACGCCGTCGACGAAGAACAGGCCGCCGGACGCACTGGTGTCGATCTCGGCATGGTGCCACTTGCCGTCGGCATAGGTGCCGGGGGTGGTGAAGGACACTCGGCTCCCGTTGCCGTACGTGAACAGCAGCGCGCCGGTGCTGGTCATCTGGATGCCCATCCAGGCTTCGTCGCCCAGGATGTAGGAACTCGCCGCCGTGCCGGTGACCTTGAACCAGACCTCCATGGCCGGAAACACCGCGTTCCGGTTCGGGCTATACTTCCCGCCGATGCCAAGGAAGCCCGATGTCAGGGCCTGGGTCGAGCCGCCGAACGGACCCACGTCGCCGAACGTCTGGGCGTTGCCGGACGCCACGAACAGGGGGGCTGCGGCGGCCAGCGCCGGCACGCCATACTTGCTCCCGCCCGGAAGGTAGTTCTGCAGGATGCTCATCGTCCCTGGTGCGTTGCCCAGGTTGTTGTCATAGATGTAGCTCGATCCGAACTCCTGGCCGCCGCCCCAAAGGGTGATGCTGTCTACGCCGGCACGCTGGCACACGCTCAGGAAAGCATCGAGCGCCGCTTGTGCCGTGCTGCCGGTGTCGAAGCCGCACTCGCCCCAGAACGGCACCATGGCGGTGCCGCTGGAGAGGAACTGGCCGATCGCGAGAGCCGCACTGATCGGGTAGTCATAGGCGTTCACCACGGCGGCCGTTCCCGCGTTGGTGCTGTCCCAGTACTGGTGGCCCTCGGCGACCACCGCCACGGTGTCGGAGAAAGCCGCGGTGAACACCTCGCCGATGCTCGACATGCTGCCGCCGCTGGACGGCGCGACGGTGACTTGGTTGGTGATGCCGGCCTGGCGCAACGAGGTGATCGCCGCCTCCACGAAGGGATACCAGACGGTCCCGTTGACGTGCGGCTCGTTGTTCAGGCCGATGCGGAAGATCGGGTTGTTCTTGAACATGGGATCGCTCATGAGGAGCGTCCAGTAAGCAGCGAACTGCGCCGTGGTCGGGCCGGCTGGCGTGCTGCCGGATGCGGCTGCACCGAATGCCACCCCGTTGAAGGTGCAGTAGTCGTGGCTGTCCAGGATGATCCGGGTCGCACCCCAGTTCAGGCAGGACTGACAGACCTGCTTCAGCTGCGCAAGGTAGGTGGCGTTGAGCGTCGTCTGGCCCAGCGTAGGCTGCATGTTGTACCAGAGCATGCACACGCGATAGGTCGTGATCCCCACCGTGCTGCCGAAATACTGGACAAGACTATCCTTCGTCACCAGCGGGCTGCCCGAGGTTTCCAGGCCGCCCAGGTTGACGCCGAGGTTTCCGATCACCCGGCCGATGCCAGCCTGATTAGGCTGCGTCTT
>CAXTMS010000115.1:0-11247 GCA_964245345.1 uncultured Acetobacteraceae bacterium
GCACGAGTTCGGTCATCAGCACCGTGATGGACGCGGTCGTGGCCGAGATCGTCGCTGGGCGCCCGCCGGTGAACGCGATCACGCAGGCTATCATCAGCGAAGCAGACGGAGAGACCCTAGGATCCAACCGCGATGCCACCGAGAAGCCGATCGCCGCTGGGATCAGGGCCAGCGCTACCACCACCGTGGCCAGCACCTCCCCCCGTCCGCAGGTTCGCGAGCCAACGTCGCACGAAGCCGCTGTCTACGTTGTGAGGACGCTGTTTTGCGGGGAAGGCATGCACGCTACGGCCCGATAGCGACGTGAGCCTGGAGCGGCTGCGTGCGTTGCATGGTCCGGCGGATTGGAGGCCGGAGGAGCCACCCGGGTTGCGCCGGATCCGATCGAACGCCGCCCGTCTAGCCAGCCCCGTGCTGCAACGCGATATCGAGCGCGCAACCGGTCTTCCTGTCCGCCTCCTTGGGCTATACTCCTCAGCCGCGCCCGCGGATCACCTGCGCCAGCTCGGTGGCGCGGTTGTCGGTGAGGCTGGACAGGAAGTCGTTGACCAGGCGGTAGCTGTCTTCCAGCCCGGTGGCCTCGTTCGGCGCGGACTCGCCCATCAGCCCCAGGATGCGCGATGCCCGGTACGACAGCCCAGGGCCGGCGCCAGTCCGCAGCAGCTCACGTGCCGCGTCCGAGCAGGAGTCGAGCAGGGTGTCGACCGCCGCATAGGCGCCGATCTCGATCTCCATCTTGCGCGTGTGGGTGAAGATCTTTTCCCGCGCCAGCGCCTTGGCCCCCGCCACGCCGGCGGCGACGTGCGGGCTGCCGGCGTCCACCAGGCTGCCGGCGAACCGGCCCTCCAGGATCGCCGGCGCGTTGCGGAAAAAGCTGCCCACGCAGTCCTCGATCAGCAGGTCCACCGCCTGGCCGCGCAGCCAGCGCACCCGCTGCCGCTCCGAGCGCCCGCCGCGATAGCTGTCGTAACGCCGCCTGACCTCCGCCGTCATCACCGACAACAGCAGCTCCTCCACCTCCGCGGTGTGCAGGAGCTTCATCTCGATGCCGTCCTCGATGTCGATGATGGCGTAGCAGATGTCGTCCGCTGCCTCGACCAGGTAGGCCAGCGGGTGCCGGCAGAACACGCCGGGCTCGATCTCCAGCAGACCCATGGAGCGTGCGATCACCAGGAACGCGTCCCGCTCGGAGGCGAAGTAGCTGAACTTGCCGGGCCTGTAGCGTGGCGCGTGCAGCGCCGACCACGGGTACTTGATGAAGCTGCCCAGCGTCGCATAGGTCAGGCGCAAGCCTACCGTGTCGACCAGGCTGGTGAGCAGCCGGAAGCCCTGGGCGTTGCCCTCGAAGGTGTTGAGGTCTTCGACGCAGGACGGTCGCATTCCCTCGAAGAACCCCGCCGGCCGCTTGGCGTACCAGCCGCGTATCGCGAACTCGCCCGCATGCCCGAAGGGCGGGTTGCCGATGTCGTGCGCCAGGCACGCCGCCTGCACGATGGCTGCGACGTCCGCCGCCACCACCCGATCCGGCAGCTCGCCGTCCACCTGCAGCCGCTTGCCGGCGAGCTCGCCCAGCGAGCGCCCGACGCAGGACACCTCCAGGCTGTGGGTGAGGCGGTTGTGTACCCTGTCGTTCTGCGGCAGCGGGTGCACCTGGGTCTTGCGCCCGAGCTTGCGAAACGGCTCGGAAAAGATCAGCCGGTCGTGGTCCTTCTGGAACTCGGAGCGCCCGGTGGCGGCGGCCCGGGCGGTACCGGAAGAGCGGCGCGGCGCATCGCCGAGCCGGGTGTCATCCAGCAGCCGCTCCCAACGCATCGCCGAACGCGGCGCGGGCGGCCCAGACCCGTCGGCAGGAGGCACTTCGCCACCCACCAAGGGGGAGGAAACGGTCAGGCGAGCGCGTCGGACTGAACGAAGCGCACGCCCGCCGCCTCCAGCCGGCTGCGCGCCAGCGTCGCGCTGGTGCCGCCGTCCGGCTGCGGCAGGGCGATGGCGCGTGTCATGTCTTCGATCACGATCGTCTCGAACCCGGCGCGCATTGCGTCCTCCGCCGACCAGGCGACGCAGAAATCCGCCGCAAGCCCGGCCAGGAACAGCCGGCGCGTGCCGCGGTCTGCGAGCCAGCCGGCGAGCCCGGTGCGTGTGGCGCCGTCGTTGTCGAAGAAGGCGGAATAGCTGTCCAGCTCCGGGCGCCAGCCCTTGCGCAGGATCAGCGACACGCGCGCGGCGTCGAACTCCGGATGCAGCTCCGCGCTCGCCGTGCCCTGCACCGCGTGGTCCGGCCACAGCACCTGCGGTCCGTAGGGCATGGACACCACCTCGTAAGGCTTGCGGCCGGGATGGCTGCTGGCGAACGAGGTGTGGCCGGGCGGATGCCAGTCCTGCGTGGCAAAGGCGTGAAGGAAGCGCTCGCGAAGCAGCCGGTTGATTCCGGGCACGATCTCCTCGGCCCCCGCGACCGGCAGCTCGCCCCCGGGCATGAAGCACGGCTGCAGGTCGACGACGCCGAGCACGTCGGTCGCCGGATCGAGCACCAGGCCGGCCGGCATCGCTCAGATGTCCTGCGGCGGGAGCGAGAACGACGCCACCATTGCCTCCGCCACCCGGCGGGCGAAGGCGGCCGGTTCCGCCGGCTGCTCCCCGTCCTGCACCCGTGCCAAGTCCAGCAGGGTGCGCGCCGCCTCGTCGATCGGCTCCTCGCGACCGAGCTTCGCCGCCAGCGCTCTGATCAGCGCGTGGTGCGGGTTGATCTCCAGAATCGGTGCGGAGGTCGGCATCTTCTGGCCGGTGCGTCGCATCAGCCGCTGCATCTGCAGGTCCGGCCCGGACTGCGATGCCGCCAGCACCACCGCGCTGCTCACCAGCCGGTCGGTGGCGCGCGCCTCGGCGATGTCATCCCCCAGCGCCTGCTTCAGCGCCGGCAGCAGCGCCGCCACGTCCGCCGCCTCCGCCTGAGGCGCGTTGTCCAGCGCGATCTTGGACAGGTCCGCCAGCCCCTGCGTCACGCTGCGCAGCGGCTTGTCCTCGAACTTGTCCAGCCGCTCCGGCCAGAACGCGTCCACCTGGTCCGACAACAGCAGCACCTCGATGCCGCGCGCCCGGAAGCCTTCCAGCTGCGGGCTGCTTCCCAGCGCTTCCTGGCTGTCGCCGGCCAGGAAGTAGATCGCCTCCTGTTCCGGCTTCATTCGCCCCACGTACTCGGACAGCGACACCCAGCCCTCGGCGCCGGAGGAGCGGAACCGCGACAGTCCCGCCACCTCCGCGCGGTGCTCGAAATCGTCCCACAGTCCTTCCTTCACCACCGCGCCGAAGTTCTCCCAGAACGGCACGTAGCCATCCGCCTCCTTGGCCTTGGACTTCAGTTCGCTGATCACCCGGTTGGTGACCGCCTTGCGGATCCGCGCCAGCACCGGCGTCGCCTGCAGCATCTCGCGCGACACGTTGAGCGGCAGGTCCTCGGTGTCGACCACGCCCTGTACGAAGCGCAGCCAGGACGGCAGCAGGTTGGCCTCGTCGGTGATGAACATGCGCCGGACATGCAGGCGCACCCGGCTGTCGCGCGTGCTTTCCACCGGCTCGAACGGCTTCATGCCGGGCACGAACAGCAGCGCGCTGAACTCCAGCGTGCCTTCCGCGCGCCAGTGCAGCGTCGCCCAAGGCTTGTCGAACATGTGGCCGAGATGCTGATAGAACTCGGTGTATTGTTCCTCCGTCACCTCCGCGCGCGGCTTGCGCCACAGCGCCGTGCCCTCGTTGGCGGCGACGTCGTTGCCGTCGCGCGTGATGCTGATCGGCCAGGTGATGTGGTCCGCCCACTTGCGCACGATCGCTTCCAGCCGGTACGGCTCGAGGAACTCGTCCGCGTCGGACTTCACGTGCAGCACGATGTCGGTGCCCGGCAGCTCCCGCGTCGCCGGCGCCAGCGTGTAGCTGCCCTGGCCTTCCGACGACCAGCGCCACGCCTCCGACTCGCCGACCCGGCGCGACACCACCTCGACCCGGTCGGCCACCATGAACGCGGCATAGAAGCCGACGCCGAACTGCCCGATCAGGCTGGGCCGCTCTTCCGGCTTGGCATCGGCCAGGCTCTTGGTGATGTCCTGTCCGAACGCACGCGTGCCCGAGCGCGCGATGGTGCCGAGGTTCTGCGCCAGCTCGTCCCGGCTCATGCCGGTGCCGTCGTCGGAGATGGTGAGCAGCCGCGCCTCCTTGTCGGGCACGATGCGTATCTTCGCCCCTTCGGGCAACGCCCGCGACGGCTCCGTCAGCGCCTCGAACCGCCTGCGGTCGGACGCGTCGGCGGCGTTCGCGACCAGCTCGCGCAGGAAGATCTCGCGCTCGGAGTAAAGCGCGTGCACCACCAGGTCGAGCAGCCGTCCGACCTCGGCGCCGAACTCGTGGCGCTCCTCGCCGGCCGGCTGGGTTGGCTGCATGGTGTCCTGGTCGCTCATCTCGTGGTGTCCCTGCTGGATGATCTCGAAGCGCGCGTGCTGCCCGTGCCGGCGATATGCGCGGAGATCCCGTCCAGTTCAACATGCCCCGCGCCCGGAGCGCTTCATCATCCGTTTCAGTCGCGCATCGGCCGCATCGGCAGCGACGCCAGCGCCACCGGCCGGGCGCGGTAGGCGGCGAGGCTGCCCATCGGCATGCCCATGGTGCCGAGCCCGGGCCCGGCCGGCGTGCTGCGTATGATGTGCCCGAACCCGCCGAGCGGCCGGCTCATCGGCGGCAGCGCCGACCCGCCGCCGCCAGAGAACCCGCTTCCGAACCCGCCTCCGGGGGTCCCGGCCGAAGCTGACGACGCGGTCGCTAGGCTGGCCACCGCGACCGCCGCATGCGCACGCCCCGCGCGGCGCGCGGCCGTGCCGTCCGGACGGTCGATCGGCTCCGCCCACGCGTCCAGCACCTTTCTCTGGTAGTCGATGCCGAGATCCGGCGTCTGCGAATGGTATGCCGCCGCCGCGTGCGGCCAGCTTCCGGTCTGGTGGAACAGGTCGGTCAGGAAGCGTGCCGCGAACAGGGCGTTGGCATGCGGATCGAACGCCTGCTCCAGGCTGCTGAAGCCGTCCGGATGATACATCAGGTTGATCTGCAGGCAGCCGACATCGATCGAACGTATGCCAGCTGCCTGGAACGCCCGCGCCGCCGCGACCGCCTCCTCCTTGCTGTTGTAGAAGTGACCGATGCCCTGCGCGTTGATGGTCCACGGCCACGCCCTCACGCCGCCGGCGCCGGGGTCGTAGCGCCCGGTCTCGACCCGGCTGATCGCGCCGAGCAGCTGGTTGGGCACGCCGGTGCTGTTTTCCGCGTCCGCGGTGGCCTGCTGGCACAGGATCCCGGCGCTGGACGGTGTCTGCGCCCTGGCAGAGACCGCATGGATCATGAGCAGCAGGCTCAGCAGGAGGAACCGCAGGGCACCGGGACACGCCATGGCCCCGACACTACGGCGCGAAAGCTTCCCCAACCCTTAACGCCGTTTCTTGCGAACGATTCGCATTGTGCGACGCAAAAACATGTTGACCAGCGCAGTCGGCGTTGATATATACGGCTCGGCGGCGCCGCTTTGGCCGCGTCGCTTCTTGGACGTTTCCTCCCTAAACTTGGCGGTGCTTCGGCACCGCCTTTTTTTTGCCCTGCGTCAGCCCGGCTGTGGCATCGCCCCGCACAGCGCCCGGAGCAGCGCCGACATCAGGTCGCGCAGCTGGTCGAAGCGGGCAAGCTTGAGATAGCGCGCCTGGTCCAGGTACAGGCTCCGGCTGACCTCGATCTGCAGCACGTGCACGCCCTGTCGCGGCCGGCCGTAGTGGCGGGTGACATAGCCGCCGGCATAAGGATCGTTGCGCCGCACCCGGTATCCGGCCGCTTCCAGGAACCGGTGCACGGCGCCGGACAGCGCCGGGTCGCACGACGTGCCGTGCGCGTCGCCCAGCACGAAGTCCGGATCCTGCCTGGCACCGGCCGGCTCCTCCGTCGGCATGGAATGGCAGTCGAGCAGGACGCAGCGGTCGAACGCGCTGCGCGTTTCCGCAATCAGCCCCGACAAGGCATCGTGGTAGGGCTGCCAGCAGGACCGGATGCGCGCCTCCGCCTCCGCGAACAACAGCTTCTCCCCATAGATCGGCTGCCCTGAGGCCACGAGGCGAGCAATGGTGCCGAAGCCTGCGTTGATCCGCGGCGAGCGCGTGTTGCACCAGGGCGGCAGCTTGTCGGAGAACATGGCCGGATCGAGCTCCCACGGTTCCCGGTTCACGTCGCAGTAGGCGCGCGGAAAGTCCGCCGCCAGCAGCGGCAGTCCGCAGGACGCCGCACCGGAAAACAGCTCGTCGACGAAGCAGTCCTCGCTGCGGCGCAGGGCGTGGGGGTCCAGCCTCGACGCCGCCAGGAAGGCCTGCGGGTAGACGCGGCCGGAATGCGGCGAGGCCACCAGCACCGGACCGTTGCGGCCGGTTGGCCGCACGATCCGGAACGGACGGGCGACGAACCCGTCCGCGGCGTCCGGCTGACCTTGCCTCGTCATGGCCGCAAGCTTGCCCGCGCTGCCCGCGCGGTGATCCGTCGCAGGCGACGCGGCCGAGGGCGGGAAACGGGGCAGGCGGCGCTTGCGGAACCGTCCGGGCGCTTGTAGAAAACGCCGCGACGGATGGGCGCGTAGCTCAGCGGTAGTAGCACTACCTTGACATGGTAGGGGTCACAGGTTCAATCCCTGTCGCGCCCACCATCCGTTTCGCGCAGTCCTTCCAGCCCGCCGGCGCCAGCCAGCCGAGCAGCACCTCGAACACGGCTTTGGCCGCCTTGACCGCACGGTCACCGTCCTCGGTCGCCATTGGCGCGTCCAGCGCCGCACAGGCCTCGCGCCAGCGCTCCCCGGTGTGCTCCCCATAGACGTTGAAGTACCGGTGCGCTTCCGCCGGCACCGCTGGGTTGCCGCGGAGATGCCGGCTGATCAACCGCCCGCCCAGCGTGCTGCCTTCCGATACGTAGAACGCGCCCATCGCTTCCGGTCGGCCCCCGAGCGGCGGTAGTACGGCCACCGGCAGCCCCGCCATCGCCTCCAGCCGCATCCCGCACGCCCGAAGGTCGTGTTCCAGCGCCGGAAGCTTACCTCGCCCTCGAAGCAGCGCCGGATCGAGCCAACCCGCCAGCGCCGGTTCCATGGCACGGTGGAAGCCATGGAACCGTTCAAGCAGGCGCCGATACTGCGCCAGCCCGGGCGGCGCCCCCAGCAGGTCCAGCGCCCCGTCCAGCGCGTCGTGCGCCGCGCGCGTCTCGTTCCGCAACCGCTCGCGAAGCCCTGGCCCGCTCATGCCGACGGTTCCCTGCTGGCATCCAGCGCCGCCTGCAGGATGTACGCTGCCGCCAGCTTGTCCACCACCTCCGCGCGCCGCTGCCGCGTCATGTCCAGGTCGTCGATCAGCATCCGGTTCACCGCACTCGATGACAAGCGCTCGTCCCACAGCGCCGCCGGCAGCCCGGTCATCTCCGACAGGCTGCGCAGCCAGTCCCGCGCCGCCTGCGCCGCCGGCCCGAAGCCGCCGTCCAGCGACAACGGCAGGCCTCCCACCAGCCCGCCCACGCCCTCGCGCGCGACGATCGCCGCGATCTCCGCCGCCGTCACAGCCATCCTGCCGCGCTTCAACGTCGCGCACGGCGAGGCCAGCATCAGCGACACGTCCGACAACGCCAGCCCGATCGTGCGCGTGCCGAGGTCGATCCCCAGGAGCCGCGAACCCGACGGCAAGGCAGCCCGCAGCTGCGGCATGTTGAACAGCGCCATGGGGAGCGGTTATGGTCCGGCCGCACCCGCGCTGCCAGGGTCCAGGCCGGACGACCGTCGTTTTGTCGCGGGGGTCCACCTCGGCGCGACCGTGTCCGGCAACCATCGAAGGCTTCGCTCCATGGCGCTTGAACCCGCGACCGTCCGTCGCATCGCCAGGCTGGCGCGGCTGGGCGTCGACGATGCCGAGATCGCGCGCCTGCAGGGCGAGCTGAACGCCATCCTCGGCTGGATCGAGCAGCTGGGCGAGCTGGACGTCGAGGGCGTGGAGCCGATCGCCGGCGTCGGCCAGGCCGCGCTTCGCCTTCGTCCGGACGTCGTCACCGACGGCGACAAGGCCGAGGCCGTGCTGTCCAACGCTCCGGACCGCGCCGGCCCGTTCTACGCCGTGCCCAAGGTGGTCGAGTGATGTCCTCCGACCTGTCCCTTACCGATCTCAACCTGTCCGAAGCGCTGGACGGCCTCGACCGCCGCAGCTTCTCCGCCATGGAGCTGACCCGGGCCCACCTCGACGCCGTGGAGGCGCTCAACCCGCGCCTGAACGCCTTCATCACCGTGACCGCCGACCGCGCCCTTGACCAGGCGCGTGCCGCCGACGAGGCGAGGGCAGGGGGCAATGCCGGTCCGCTCGCCGGCGCCCCGATCGCGATCAAGGACCTGTTCTGCACCGAGGGCGTGCGCACCACCGCCGCCAGCCGCATCCTGGCCAACTTCGTCCCGCCCTACGACAGCACCATCACCGCCCAGCTTCACCGCGACGGCGCGGTATGCCTCGGCAAGACCAACCTGGACGAGTTCGCCATGGGCTCGTCCAACATGACCTCCGCCTTCGGCCCGGTGCTCAACCCTTGGACCCGACGCGACGATCCCACTGCCCTCCTGGTCCCCGGCGGTTCCTCCGGCGGCTCCGCCTCCGCCGTCGCCGCGCGCTTGGCGCTGGCCGCCACCGGCACCGACACCGGCGGCTCCATCCGTCAACCGGCCGCCTTTTGCGGCATCACGGGCGTCAAGCCCACCTATGGCCGCTGCAGCCGCTGGGGCGTGGTCGCCTTCGCCAGCTCCCTCGACCAGGCCGGCCCCATGGCCCGCACGGTGGAGGACTGCGCCCGCCTGCTCGGCTCCATGGCCGGCTACGACCCCAAGGACAGCACCAGCGTCGACCGCGCCGTGCCCGACTACCGCGCCGCCTGCCGGCGCAGCCCGAAGGGCCTGCGCATCGGCATCCCGGCCGAGTACCGCCTGCCCGGCATGTCGTCGGAGATCGAGGCGATCTGGCAGCAGGGCATCGCCTGGCTGCGCGACGCCGGCTGCGAGATCGTCGACGTGTCGCTGCCGCACACGAAGTACGGCCTTGCCACCTACTACATCGTCGCCCCGGCCGAGTGCTCCTCCAACCTGTCCCGCTATGACGGCATCCGCTTCGGCGAACGTGTCGAGGCCGACAGCCTGGACGCGCTCTATGAGCGGTCCCGCGCCGCCGGCTTCGGCGCCGAGGTCAAGCGGCGCATCCTGATCGGCACCTACGTGCTGTCCGCCGGCTACTACGACGCCTACTACCTGCGGGCGCAGAAGGTGCGCAGCCTGATCCTGCGCGACTTCACCGATGCCTTTGCGCACGTGGACGCGCTGCTGACTCCGACCGCTCCCTCCGCCGCCTTCGCCCAGGGCGAGAAGATGACGGACCCTGTCACCATGTACCTCAACGACGTGTTCACCGTTCCAGCCAGCATGGCCGGCATCCCCGGCATCTCGGTTCCCGCCGGCCTCGACCGCGACGGCCTCCCCCTCGGCCTGCAGCTCCTCGCCCGTCCGTTCGACGAGGAAGGGCTGTTCGCCCTCGGCACCGTGCTGGAGCAGGCCGCCGCCTTCTCCCACCGGCCTTCCATCCGCGCCGGAGCGGCCTCGTGAGCTACACGATCGACGGCGCCAGCGGCTCCTGGGAGCTGGTGATCGGCCTGGAGGTGCACGCCCAGGTCGTCAGCCAGGCCAAGCTGTTCTCCGGCGCTTCCGCCACCTATGGCGGCGAGCCCAACGGCCAGGTCAGCCTGGTCGACGCCGCGTTCCCCGGCATGCTGCCGGTGCTCAACGAGTTCTGCGTCGCCCAGGCGGTGCGCACCGGCCTCGGCCTCGACGCCCGCGTCAACCTCCTCAGCCGCTTCGACCGCAAGAACTACTTCTATGCCGACCTGCCCGCCGGCTACCAGATCAGCCAGTTCACCCATCCGATTGTCGGCGCCGGCCGCATCGAGATCGAGCTTCCCGACGGCGCGCGGCGCGACATCGGCATCACCCGCCTGCACCTGGAGCAGGACGCCGGCAAGTCCCTGCACGACCAGGACCCGGCTCGCTCCTTTATCGACCTCAACCGTTCCGGCGTCGCCCTGATGGAGATCGTCAGCGAGCCGGACATGCGCAGCCCCGAGGAAGCGGGTGCCTACCTGCGCAAGCTGCGCACCATCCTGCGCTACCTCGGCACCTGCGACGGCAACATGGAGGAGGGCTCCCTGCGCGCCGACGTCAACGTGTCGGTGCGCCGCCACGGCGAGCCGTTCCGCACCCGCTGCGAGATCAAGAACGTCAACTCGGTGCGCTACGTGATGCAGGCGGTCGAGGTCGAGGCCCGCCGCCAGGTCGCCGTGTGGGAAGGAGGCGGCACCGTCGACCAGGAAACCCGCCTGTTCGACCCGCAGCGCGGCGAGACCCGATCGCTGCGCACCAAGGAGGACGCGCACGACTACCGCTACTTCCCCGATCCCGACCTGCTGCCGCTGGTGCTGGACGAGGACTGGGTCGCGGCACTCAAGGCCGCGCTTCCCGAGCTCCCCGACGCCAAGCGCGCTCGCTTCGTGTCCCAGTACGGTATTCCCGCCTATGACGCCGCCGTGCTGGTCGCCGAGCGCGACACCGCCGAGTTCTTCGAGACCGTCGCCAAGGGCCGCGACGCGCGCCTTGCCTCCAACTGGGTGATCGGCGAGCTGTTCGCCGCCCTCAACCGCACCGGCCGCAGCATTGCCGACAGCCCCGTCAGCGCCGAGGCGCTGGGCGGCCTGCTCGACCTGATGGCCGACCGCACCATCAACGGCAAGATCGCCAAGGAGGTGTTCGAGGCCATGATCGAGACGGGGGAGGGAGCCTCCGTGATTGTCGAGCGCAAGGGCCTGCGCCAGGTGGTCGACCTCGGCGCCATCGACAGCGCGATCGACGCCGTGCTGGCCGCGCATGCCGACAAGCTCGCTGAGTATCGTTCCGGCAAGGACAAGCTGTTCGGCTTCTTCGTCGGGCAGGTGATGAAGGCCATGGCCGGGAAGGGCAATCCGGCTTTGGTCAACGAGGCTTTGCAGCGCCGCCTAGCCCCCGGCTCCTGATTGACGGGCTTCCCGGGACACCCTAGAACCGGCGATGCAAACGCCGTGTGATGAGCACGCTCTTCGGCGGAGGGGTGGCCGAGTGGCTGAAGGCGGCGGTTTGCTAAACCG
>CAXTMS010000116.1:0-1417 GCA_964245345.1 uncultured Acetobacteraceae bacterium
GGCTGCTCTGCACCAGGTAGAAGATCGCCAGCACGTCGATCAGCCGCAGCGGCGACAACGGCGTCTTCTGCGGCGGGTCGATCGGCAGCGGCGACAGGTTCGGCAGCCCCCATTGCGCCCACGGAAACGACTGCACCGCGCTGAAGCCGAGATAAAGCCAGCACCCCGCCACCACCCAGCGGTTCCACGGGATGTCGCCGCCGGTGCGGCCGGTCTCCATCGCCGACCAGGCGCCGATGGTGAACAAGAACTGCCAGGCGAACGGATCGAAGTACCACCCGTCCGGATCGAGCCAGTTCGGCAGGTTCAAGCGCGGATCGAGGTTGATCAGCAGCCACATCGCCGCACTCAGCGCCAGCGCCGCCCAGCGGTTGGTGCGCAGGCCCAGGTAGATCACCGGGAACAGGATCAGCAGCACCATGTACAGCGGCAGGATGTTGAGGTTGCCCGGCAGCGCCTGCAGCGACAGCACCCGCCAGAACGAGCGCACGCCGTGCGCCAGCTCCGGCTCCAGGAAGTCCACCGGCACCGGGTGGTAACGCCGCCATTCCCGCACCGCCATCACGGTGGCGACCAGCATCCCCATCTGGAACAGGTAGAGACGCAGCACCCGCTGCCCGAGCCGGAGCAGGCCGGTGCGCATTCCTCCGCGCCCGAAGGCGCGGCCATAGGCCAGCATGGACGCGAACCCCGCCAGCAGCACGAAGATCTCGGCCGCGTCGCAGAAGCCGAGGTTGCGTATGGTCAGCCGGTTCAGCAGGTTCTGCGGGATGTGGTCGCAGAACATCATGGTCAGCGCCACCCCGCGCAGGGCGTCGACCCGGTGGTCGCGGCCCGGCCGGGCCGGCGCTGCCGCGACCGGGGACGGCGCCAGGATCGGGTCGTTCGTGTCCATCCCGCCTCCCGTTCCGCCAGCGCCCGGTTCCAACCTATGGAGCCGGGGCGCGCGACGCCAGGGCAGGATGGTGAACGATTATGGCCAAGATGCGATTCGCCACAGGCCGGAGGGTGCACTAAGCCCGGCGCGACCGGCGGACGAGGCAAACACATGGCAGGCACGAACCAGGCGGGCACGAACGGTCCAGGCACGAACCAGGCGTTGGAGCAGGCGGTGCGGCAGGCGCTGCAGCTCGTGCCGGCACCGGACGGGCGCGACCTCGTGGATGCCGGGCTGGTGGAAAGCGTCGTCGTGCGCGACGGGCTGGTGCAGGTGGCGATCCGTGCCGGGCGCGCGGGAGCGGTTGAACTGGAACCGCTTCGCGAACGGGCCGAGCAGGCGCTGCGCGCCCTGCCGGGGGTGCTGAACACGACGGTGGTGCTGACCGCGCACCGGCCAGCCGGTGCGGAACCGGCGCCTGGGCGCGCTGCCGGCGGCCACCGGCCGCTCGGCGGCCTCGGTGCGGAGCCGCCGGCGAAG
>CAXTMS010000116.1:1427-9378 GCA_964245345.1 uncultured Acetobacteraceae bacterium
GCTGGCCAGCGTGCGGGCGGTGGTGGCGGTGGCGTCCGGCAAGGGCGGGGTCGGCAAGTCCACCACCGCGGTCAACCTGGCGATCGGCCTGTCCCGGCTCGGCTTGTCGGTCGGGCTGCTCGACGCCGACATCCACGGCCCCAGCCTGCCGCGCATGCTGGGCGTGTCCGCCGTCCAGCCGGAGGTGCGCAACAAGCTTCTGGTGCCCGTGCAAGCGTGGGGCATCAAGGCGATGTCGATCGGCCTGCTGGTCGAGGAGAACAAGGCGATGATCTGGCGCGGCCCGATGGTGATGGGCGCGCTGTCCCAGCTGATGGGCGAGGTGGAATGGGGCCCGCTCGACGTGCTGGTGGTGGACATGCCGCCCGGCACCGGCGACGCCCAGCTCACGCTGGCGCAGAAGGTGGCGCTGGCGGGTGCGGTGATCGTGTCCACGCCGCAGGACATCGCCCTGCTGGACGCCCGACGCGGCGTGGCGATGTTCGAGAAGACCCGGGTGCCGGTGCTCGGCATCGTCGAGAACATGAGCGTGTTCTGCTGCCCCAGCTGCGGCCACCGCACGCCCTTGTTCGGCCATGGCGGGGCGCGGGCGGAGGCGGACGCGCTGGGGGTGCCGTTCCTCGGCGAGGTGCCGCTGCTGCTCGACATACGCACCAGCGGCGACGCCGGCACGCCGATCCTGGCGCAGGACCCGCACGGCGAGGCGGGGCAGGCCTACGCCGCGATCGCGGCGCGCGTGGCCGAGGCGCTGCGACCGCACCTGCGACCGGACCCGGCCTAGCGACCGGCCTGCGCCGCCCGTCGGGTGAGCAGGAAGCCGCGTCGCTGTCGCATCGGCCGCGCCGGCGCGAACAAGGCGAACACGGCGATCCCGACATAGCCGGCCAGCGGCACCGCGAAGCCGGCGCTGATGCCGGACCGGTCCGACAGGAGCCCCACCAGCGGCGGCACCACCGCCCCGCCGACGATCGCGCTGCACAGCAGGCCGGACACGGAGGCCGCCGGCGCGCTGGAGCGTTCCAGCGTCAGGGTGAACAGGGTCGGGAACATCACCGAGTTGAAGAACCCGATCAGGAGGGCGGCGGCGGCGGCCACCTCGCCCCGGGTCTGCGACACCGTGAGGCACAGCCCGACGTTGATGATCGCGAACGCCCCCAGCACCCGCCCGGCGCTGACGACGCGCAGCAGCTGGCTGCCGGCGAACCGGCCCAGCATCGCCCCGCCCCAGAACACCGTGCCGAGCAGAAGGGCGGCGCGCGACGCGGACACGCCCAGGATCGCGGGCTGCGACAGGAAGTTGACCATGATGGTCGACACGCCCACCTCCGAGCCGACATAAACAAACACCGCGAACGCGCCGAACAGCCCCCAGCCGGAGCGGAACGCCGCCTTCAGGCTGCCGCCGATCACCGCGTGCAGCGGGTCCGCCGCGATCAGGCGCCGGCGCACCGACCACGCCAGGAGCGCCAGGGCCGCCACCAGCAGCGCGATCAGCTCGAACTGGCGGTCGATGTTGTGCAGCGACACCAGCCGTGCCCCCCTGGTGGCGTCGACGCTCGGATCAGGCGTGGTGCCGGAGCCGAACAAGCCGCCTCTGAGCAGCAGGCGCCCTGCGACCACCGGCCCGAGCACGGTGCCGAGCGAGTTGAACGCCTGCGCCAGGGTCAGCCGCGCATGCGCCCGCGACGGCTCGCCATGCGCCGCCACCAGCGGGTTCGCCGCCACCTGAAGCAGGGTGATGCCGGACGCGACCACGAACAGCGCCACGAGAATGGCGCCGTAGCTTTGCGTGCGCGTGCCCAGCATCACGACCAGGCAGCCCGCCACGGTGACGCCCAGCGCCAGCTCGATCGCCCGCGGCGCCCCCACCCGCGCCAGCAGCGCCGCCGCCGGCAGCGACACGGCGCCGTAGGCGGCGAAAAAGGCGAACTGGGTGAGCATCTGCGCCGCGTAGCTCAGGTGGAAGATGGCGCGCACCGCCGGCGCCAGCCCGTCGATCACCGAGGACACGAAGCCCCACACCAGGAACAGCGCGGTGATGGCGGCGAACGGCACCGGCCGCGGGCCGCCCGGAACGGGATCAGTCGGCGGACCGGGCGGCGGGCGTCCCATCGCACACAGTCAGGGATGCGGGGAGCAGTCGGTGCGCCCGGTCGCGATGCAGTCCTGCTGGGCGACATAGCGCTGGACCATCGGGAACAGCATCACGCCGGCGTAGATCAGCAGAAGGATCAGCGCCAGCACGACGAACGGCATCAGGCTCGGAAGCGGGCTCGGCCCCTGAGGCGGCTTACGCATGAACGGGCACTCCTGCGGGGCCGATCCGTTCGCGATCCAGCCGCGTGCCCGTTACGATGACGCCGGGCCGGAAACGACGCAAGCCGGGCGTGAACGCTGTTCAGAAATCAACGGCTATGCCGCCGGTTTCAATCGAGCAGCCAGCGCAGCGAGTGGCGCAGCGCCGCGGTGCCGTCCTGCTCGAACCAGCTCCCATGCGCGAACACCACCCGCTCCGGCCGCAGGTCGAGGAGGCGCTGCGCGGCACGGGCGGCAGACGCGCGGCGCAGCTTGATCACCGCGCGCAGATAGGTCGCCGGCATGCCGTCCGGCGCCGTGGTGCCGAGCAGACGGGCGAGCGGGCGCAAGGCGGCCGGCAGCTTGTGCGGCTCCAGGTTCAGCACCAGGTCGGTCAGCACCAGGGTGCGCGACGGTTGGTGGAACAGCGCCACCTCCAGGAAGCCGAGCCCGCCCGGCACCGTCACCAGGGCGATGCCCTCCCATCCCGGCGGCGGCACGTCGCCGAGGTCGTTGTCCAGCCGGACGCCGCTGCGGCGCACCTGTCCGCGCTCGCGCAGGCCCGGCGCCGCCCAGGTCACCGCCTCCGGACAAGCACGCTGCCAGTCCTGCAGGAACATCCAGTGCGCCACGTTGGGCGCCACCAGGTGGCGGATCCGGCCCAGGGTCTCGAGCTGGCGCTTGAGCGGGTAGCTGAACCGGGTCGGCGAGTGCAGCAGGAGGTCGCCGCCGGGCAGGCGGATCACGGTCATGCGCACCGGCAGGGCGCTGCCCAGCGGCCCGGGCATCAGGCTGTCCACCACGAACACGTCGTCGGCGACCGGCTTCGGGACGTCGACCGGCGGGTAGCCCGCCTGCTCGGGCGAGGCCGGCCGGAGGTCGAGCACCCGCCCGACCGGGCCGGAGCCCTGCCCCGGGCCGCTGACCGGGCTGGCGCTGCTGAATGCCGTCACCGCGAGTTCCCCCAGCCCCATGGCCAGCAGCAGCGCGCGCGCCCCGGCAGGCTGTCGCCGCATCACCAGGGCGGCGCCGCACAAGGCGGCCCCACCGGCCGCGTCGAGCAGGAGATGGGTCCGCATGCCCATCACCGGCCGCAGCCCCGCCTCGTAGTCGGTGAGCACCGCATAGGAGCCGTGAAAGGCGGACGCCGTGCCGACCACGCGCCGCACCGGCCGCGGCAGCGTGCCCGAAACGGCGAGGCTGCCGAGCAGCGACGCCACGGCGTAGTCGATCACGCCATGCAGCCGGGTCGGGATCTTCATTGGGCGTCTCCGCAACGGGGTGTTCCCGGAACGGCGCAGGACGGCGATGGATGCGTCGCCGGCGGGCACGGCGAGGGTCCGGGGAAGCCTCGGTCGCCGGGACCCTCGCGTTCACCCCGTGATGCATGGAACCCGGGCGGCGGATCGCGCCGCCGCCCGGTGTCGGCTCAGAAGTTCGACAGCAGCTGCGGGATGTCCACCGAGCCGAGGCCGGTGGCGAGGTCGTAGCCGACGCCGGCGTTGAAGGCGGTCGACTGCGCCGTGGTGCTGGTGGACGAGATGCCGATGCCCTTGGTGGACAGGGCGTTGCTGTAGCAGTTCGGGGTGCCGGCCTGGCAGGCCACCGAGTTGTCGCCCACCGCGACGTCGTGGAACACGCAGAGCGGGTTGGCGGGGAAGTTGGTGGTCTGGCACTGCGCCGCCAGCAGCTTGTTCTTGTACTGGACCTTGGCGATCTGGTACAGCACCGGCGCCATGTTGCCGACCCGGCCGTAGAGCTGGCTCACCAGGGCAGCGATGCCGGCGAAGTCGGGGGCCGCGAACGAGGTGCCGCCAAAGGCGGAGCCGAGGAAGTCGGTCGGGTTGGTGAAGTCGCACGGGACTCCGCCTTCCTTGGTGTCCGACATGCACTCCAGATAGAAGTGGTTCCACTGCCCGTTGGCGGCGAACAAGGAGATGTCGGGCAGGTCGCGCACGCCGTCGTTCGGCACGCCCGGCACGCTGGTCAGCTGCCAGGACGGCTTGGCGAACAGCAGGCTCTGCCCGCCGCTGCCGCCGACCACGTTCTGGTAGGTGGCCTTGGTTTGCGGGTTGTTGCAGTTCTGCAGCGCGCCCGCCGCCCCGGCGCCGGCCCAGTTCACGTAGGAGCCGCAGCTGTTGTCCCAGGGGATCTCCGGCACGTAGCTCTTGGCCGAGCCGCCGGTGGTGGTGTTGGTGCTGCTCCAGAAGGTGCTGTTCAGCCCGACCACGGTGTCGCCGAAATCGGTGCCGCCGACCGCGGTGTCGTAGATGTTGGAGGCGAGACCGTTCACGTTGATGCCGCTGGTGGCGAGCGTGGCGCCGGTATCGGCGATGTCGGCGGCGCCGTCGCCGGTGGACACGAAGATGGAGATGCCCTCGGCCGCCCCTTCCTCCACCAGGTTCGACCATTCGTTGAGGAACACGATGCCGTCCTCGAACTCCGCCCCGCCATAGGACACGGAGATCGCCGAGGCCGTGGTGCCGCCCTCGACCAGGTTCTGCAGCGCGGTCATCACGCCGAACCCGGTCTCGCTGGAGGAGCAGGACGCGGCGATCACCGTCGCGTCCGGCGCCACCGCGCCCGACCACTCGGCATCGAGCGCCGCCTCGCCCTCGTCGGCGGTGAAGCCCGGATCGATGCAGCCGCCCGGATGGGTGAGGCTGAGCGTGCCGGCGAACCCGGACAGGCCGAACTGCGAGCGGAAGTTCTGCACGTCGGCCGGGTTGATGTCGGTTTCCTCGGCCACCGCCAGGGTGACGCCCTTGCCGGTCACCTTGCCGAGGAAGCTGTTGCCGCTGAGCAGCCCGGCCTCGTCGTAGATGGTGTGGAAGTCGCTCGGCGTCACCGCGAAGAAGGTCGTTCCCTGCACCGCCATGGTGTAGCTGGTGCCGACCTTGTGCACCTTGGCGGAGGCCAGCGCGGCGGCGGACGGCTTGCGGCTGGCCGTCAGCATCGGGTGCGGGAAGAAGTTGCCGAGCACGGCACCCGCCACCACCGGGCTGAGCGCGGACGGGAAGGACTGCTCGCCCGACGCCGCGAAGTGCTGCTGCCCGGACCGGGTGTAGCTGCGCAGCGTGGTGTGGAAGGCGGCGCCGACGCTCGCCGCGGTGCCGGAAAAGTCGATCGACATGCCGGTGGGCGACACCTTGTTCACCACCAGCCCGCGCGACTGCAGCCACGCCACGGTGGCGGCGATGTCGGCCGCGTTCGGGCCGTACTGGTCGCGCAGCTCGGCCGGGGAAAGCCAGCGGTGGTACTCGGCAGAGCCCTTGGTGGTCTGCGCCAGCACCAGCGCGTCAAGTGCCGCCTGCCGGTCCGCAGGCCGCTTCAGCGCCAGCGTCAGGTGCTGCAGCACATGCCCGGAGGCGAGCGGGCCCGCATCGGTCGCGGCCGCGGCCGCGGCCGGCACCGAGCGCGACACCGTGGTCAGCGCGCTGTCGGACACCTTCGCGGTGACCAGGGCGCCGCCGGTGGCGGCCTGCGCGCCGGCGGCGGCGAAACAGGCAAGCGCACAGCCGAGCCCAGCCCGGCGCACGATCTTATTGGATGACAAGCGTGATCCTCCCGCGTTGCGCGACCCGTTTGCCCTTGTTCCGGGCAGAAGCTGCACCGCAGCGTCCGGGAATCTGGACGATGCTCAACTTCTGGACAGAGATTAACGGTCATCAACGTTTCGGCAAGGCTTGTTTCATCGATCCCGGCCGGGGATGGGAAGCCGGCCGGGCGCGACCGCTAGCTCCGGATCCGGCCGGCCAGCTCCGGCATCGCCTCGACCAGCTCGCGCAGCTCGCGGCCGCCCAGCCCGAAGGCGGCCGGATCGGGCGGCTCGCCGCCGGCGAGAACCGCGCGCAGCAGCGCCATCGCCGGGCCGGACAGGGTGGAGGCGTTCATCACGTAGTCGCCGAACGCATCGTGCACCGCCGGCACCCAGGCCCGCACCACCTCCAGGATGGCGTCGGCAAAGGCGCGTATCTCGGCCTGGGCGTGCGGGTCGGCACGAAGCGACAGGAACCGGAGCAGGTTCCACAGATCCACCTTCCAGTAGAACTGGGTGTAGATCCCCACCGGCAGGTTGATCCGCGCCAGCTCCCGGGCGACGCCGGCGCGCTCGGGATCGTGTCCTTCGCCCTCGGCCTCGTTCAGCATCCACAGGTAGTTGTCGTAGCAGCGCGCGGCGTCGTCGCGCAGCATCTCCACCACCCGCGCCGCCTGCTCCGGCGCCATCGCCGCGCCGCGCCCCTGCCGGTTGGAGTCGGACTGCGCCGCCACCGACTCGGGCGGGGGAATGTAGAACTCGCGCTCCAGCACCGAGTAGCGCGCGGAGTACTCGTTGATGGAGGCGGTGCGATGGCGGAACCATTGCCGGGTGACGAAGATCGGCGCCCGGACGTGCAGCTTGATCTCGGCCAGCTCGAACGGCGTGGTGTGTCGGTGGCGCATCAGGTAGCGGATCAGGCCGCGGTCGCTCTGCACCGCGCGGGTGCCGCGGCCATAGGACACGCGGGCTCCCTGCACCACCGCGTTGTCGTCGCCCATGTAGTCCACGACGCGCACGAAGCCCTTGTCCAGCACCGGGATCGCCTGGAACATCAGCGCTTCCAGCTCCGGCACGGTGGCGCGCCGCGTGGTCGCGGCGGCGCTCCGCGCGTCCTCGATCTCGGCCAGCTGGGCGTCGGTCAGGAGGGGCGCCGGGATCGGGGACGGGTTCTGCATCGGCTTCCTCGGGCGCGGTGATGGCCCGTCCGGGGTTAGCATTCCGCGAGGGCTTCATCGAGCCCGAAGCTGTGCACGTCTGGACGCCGGGCGCGGAACGCCCTATATCTAGCCGTGCAAGAGGGCAACCTCGGCTACGGCGATAAACGGTACGTGGAATAAACGTTGTGGACCCGGGGGCAGTGCCCGGCGTCTCCACCATCCCGGCAACGGGGCATATGGGGACGAAACAGGCTCGACACGCGTGGTAAAGACCTACCTTTTGCTCGGCATGATACCGCCGTTATCGGGTCATATCACAAGTGCCAATGACAATCATGAGGCGCTCGCTGTCGCTGCATAAGTGACAAGCGCGGTTCGGGGGGGCACCGGGCAACAGAAGCCCCCTCACTTCATCCAGAAGCCTGGCCTTCCGATCCGTGGCTTGCGCCGCTGCATCGATTGTCGCATGGCTGCGCCGTGTCGAGGCGGCTCCCGTTATCCGGGGTGCCGCGTCGCAAACCAGGAGCCCAGCATGGCCGAGGACGATCACGGCGGCGCCGGCGACGATAACGGCATGGCGGACAGCCTGCTGCCCTACGACCGCTGGATCGAGCAGGCCTATCGCGAGGTGATGGTCAAGGCGATCGAGCACGCCGCCGCCGAAGGCCTGCCGGGCGGCCACCATTTCTACGTCACCTTCCGCACCGACGACCCGCTGACGGTGATCCCGAAGCGGATGCTGGCGCAGTATCCCACCGAGATGACCATCGTGCTGCAGCACCAGTTCTGGGACCTCAAGATCGACGAGGACGCCCAGCTGCTGACGGTGGGGCTGTCGTTCGGCTCGGTGCCCACCTCGCTGGCGGTGCCGCTGCGCGCCATCACCGGCTTTGCCGACCCGCACGTGCGCCTGGCGCTGCGCTTCACCCCGGCCCCGGTCGAGGCGGCCGAGCCGGCG
>CAXTMS010000116.1:9478-11244 GCA_964245345.1 uncultured Acetobacteraceae bacterium
CGTGCGCCTGGCGCTGCGCTTCACCCCGGCCCCGGTCGAGGCGGCCGAGCCGGCGACGGAGCTGGCGGTGCTGCCCGAGCCGGAGCCGCAGGACGGTCCGGCGCCCGACCCGACGCCGCAGGTCGTGAGCCTGGATGCGTTCCGCAAGCGTAGCCCCAACCAGAGCTGAACCCGCCCGATCCGGATCGTTGCCATGAACGCCCTGCCGCCGCCCGCTGCCCGCCCGCCAATCCGCCCCTTCGCCTACACGCCGATGTTCCCGCTGGGCGAGGATGCCACGCCCTGGCGCAAGCTGGAGATCGAGGGGGTCTCGGTGTCGGCCTGCGACGGCAGGACGGTGCTGCGGGTGCGGCCCGAAGCCCTGACCGAGCTCGCCGCCCTGGCCTTCCGCGAGGTGTCGCACCTGCTCCGGCCCGGCCACCTGCAGCAGCTGTCGGGCATCCTCCGTGATCCGGACGCTTCGGCCAACGACCGCTTCGTGGCGCTGGACCTGCTCAAGAACGCGTCCATCGCCGCCGGCGGCGTGCTGCCGATGTGCCAGGACACCGGCACCGCGCTGGTGTTCGGCAAGAAGGGCCAGCGGGTCTGGGTCGAGGGCAGCGAGGAGGAAGCGCTGTCGCTCGGCGTGCACCGCACCTACACCGAGACCAACCTGCGCTATTCGCAGATGGCGCCGCTGACCACCTTCGAGGAGGTCAACACCGGCACCAACCTTCCGGTGCAGTTCGACATCGCCGCCAGCCCCGGCGAGCACCACGCCGACGAGCTGCACCTCATGTTCATCGCCAAGGGCGGCGGCTCGGCCAACAAGACGTTCCTGTTCCAGGAAACCCGCGCCCTGCTGGCCAGCCCCGCGCACCTGCTGGAATGGCTCGGCACCAAGATCCGCACCTTGGGCACCTCCGCCTGCCCGCCCTACCACCTGGCGATCGCGATCGGCGGCACCTCGGCCGAGCTCACGCTGAAAACGGTGAAGCTCGCCTCCACCCGCTACCTCGACAGCCTGCCGACCGAGGGCAGCCCGCTCGGCCACGCGTTCCGCGACGTGGAGCTGGAACAGGAGGTGCACCGCCTCACCCAGTCGCTCGGCATCGGCGCGCAGTTCGGCGGCAAGTACTTCTGTCACGACGTGCGCGTGGTGCGGCTGCCGCGCCACGGCGCCTCGCTTCCCGTCGGCATCGGCGTGTCCTGCTCCGCCGACCGGCAGATCAAGGCCAAGATCACCCCCGACGGCATCTTCCTGGAGCAGCTGGAAGCGGACCCGGCGCAGTACCTGCCCGAGGCCACGGACGAGGCGCTGGGTGGCGAGGTGGTCGCCATCGACCTCCACCGGCCGATGTGGGAGATCCGGCAAACGCTGTCGCGGCACCCGGTGAAGACGCGGGTGTCGCTGACCGGGACCATCGTGGTGGCGCGCGACATCGCCCACGCCAAGTTCAAGGAACGGCTCGACCGCGGCGAGGGCCTGCCGGACTACCTCCGGAACCATCCGGTGTACTACGCAGGTCCCGCCAAGACCCCGGACGGCCTGCCCACCGGCTCGTTCGGCCCCACCACCGCCGGCCGCATGGACAGCTACGTCGACATGCTGCAGCAGGCGGGCGGGTCGTTCGTGATGTTGGCCAAGGGGAACCGTTCTCGCGCGGTCCGGGATGCCTGCCACAAGCATGGCGGTTTCTATCTCGGCTCGGTCGGCGGCCCGGCGGCGCGTCTGGCGCAGGACTGCATACGCAAGGTCGAGCTGCTGGAATATCCCGAGCTCGGCA
>CAXTMS010000117.1:0-11165 GCA_964245345.1 uncultured Acetobacteraceae bacterium
ACTTCTGCTTGACCGGCCACAGCAGCAGGCGGGCCTTGTCGAGGTTGGCGTTGTCGGGCCAGGAGTTCAGCGGCGCGAAGCGCTGCGTGCCGGAGCCGGCGCCGCCACGACCGTCGCCGATGCGGTAGGTGCCGGCGCTGTGCCAGGCCATGCGGATCAGCAACGGACCGTAATGCCCATGGTCGGCCGGCCACCAGTCCTGCGACGTGGTCATCAGCGCGAACAGGTCCTGCTTCACCGCGGCGAGGTCGAGCGTCTTGAAGGCCTCGGCGTAGTCGAAGTCCTCCTTCAGCGGGTTGGAGTCGACCGAGTGCTGGTGCAGGATCTTGAGGTTGAGCTGGTTCGGCCACCAGTCCTGGTTCGACCGCGGCCACGCGGTCGAGTTGTTGGCGGCGTTGCCGGTTCCGCTGGGGCCATTGCCGCCCGATCCGCCGCCCATCGGGCACTTGCCGACGTTGTCTCCGTCCATGTTTCCTCCGGTCTCTGCTGCGTGGCTCGACACGCTTCCTGCCTCGGGTTGCCCCGATGGCGTGCCGCAAAAATAGCGGCATCGCGGCCATGAAAGAAGCCGGGCGCCTGGAGAACGACAATCGTTTCTGCTTATCGCGATCCTAGGACGGCCCTATGAGGGTCTTCTGACCAGCAGGGTCGCTCGCCGGATGGCGGGGCGGATGCGCTCCCGTCTGCGGCGGCGCTCGGCATCAGGCGAGCCGACACACCTGTTCCCGTGGCTGCTCCGGAGCGGACGGAACCCGGGGATGCGGGTTTGTCGGACGCGATCCGCCGCCCGGAACCGTCCGACCGAACCCGCCGCTAGTGCAGCGGCGTCAAGATCGCGTCGAGGCTGCCCGTGGTGCTGCCCGGCGCGCGCTGGAGGTGCGGGTAGCGCAAACCGCCGTGGTAGTCGATGCGCACGGTGCGGTATCGGTTGTCCGCCTTCAACAGCAGCTCGATCGGCGTCTTGGTTCCCTTGCTGTCGGTGATGGTGCGGGACAGATCGTCTGGGTCGTAGGCGGTGCCGTTGACGGCGACGATGTCGGTTCCGACCGTGATGCCGGCCTTGAAGGCGGGACTGCCCCAGACCACGCTCCGTGCGGTTCCGTCATGGGTGAGGAACACGCCGAGCGAGTAGGCGAAGTCGGTCATCTTGCGTATGCCGGCCGCACTCTTCTCGTATGGGCTCTCGGTCTCGGTGTACACCAGCTGGTAGCCGCCGCGGGTGATGCCGTCGAGCGGAGCGTGCTCGCCGAGGCCGTCCAGGCGGGTGTGCAGGAAGCCGGCCCAGTCGAACGGAGCGACGGCATTGAGCGCGTTCGCCACGTCGTCGAACACGTAGGTCTTGGTGACAAAGCTGCCGTTGTTCATGCCGAAGAAGCTGCGGGCGAAGTCGTTCAAAGACTTCGCGCCGTGCGACAGCTCGCGCAGCTTGGTGTCGACGTCGAGCCAGACCAGCGCGCCCTCGTCGTAATAGTCCTCCGAGCGCTGCCAGCCGCGCCAGGGGATCGGCCGGCGCTCGGCGATGATCGGGTCGTTGGTGGTGTCCTCCAGGTCGCGCCAGGAGCGGCCGACGCCGTTGTCGTAGGAGGCCGCCATGTCTGCGAGCTGGTCGAGCCCATCCTGCTTGGTCCACAGCCCGGAGCGAGCGGACAGGATCTTGCCCCAGTACTCGGTCTGGCCCTCGTACACCCAGAGCAGGCTGTCGCGTTCGGGGGTATTGAAGTTGGGCTGCCACAGGTCGGCGGGACGGCGGAACTTGCCGTTCCAGCTATGGGTGGATTCGTGCGGCAGCAGGTCGCGGTCGGCGAGGTTCTTGTCCCAGGCGGTGAAGTCGTTGGCGCCCTCGCCGTTTTCCGACGAGCGGTGGTGCTCCTCGCCGATGTCGCCGAGCTGGTCGGACACCGACAGGAGGAAGTCGTAGTGGTCGTAGTGGTGCGAGCCGAACAGGCGCTGCTCCTGCACCACCAGGTTGCGGTAGGCCTGCAGCACCGACGGACTGATGGCGAGGTCGTCCGGCACGTCGCCCGCGATGTCGAGATGCACCGGCGCGGTGCCGCCCGGGACGGAGGCGGGCGGGGACAGGTCCTCGCGCCGGACGTTGCGGCCGGCCAGGACCGGGTTGTCGACCAGGGTGTTCAGCGGCACGGTCTTGTAGTGCACCACGGCGCCCTGCTGCGAGGCCACGTCGAGGCCGCTGAAGGCGATCCAGCCGGCGGGGTAGGTGACGGTCATGTCGAACGGCAGGTTCCGGGAAAAGTAGCCGGCCGGGTAGAGCAGGATCTCGTTGGCCTGCAGGCTGAGCATGGTGGGGGTCATCACCACGCGGCCTTCCGTGGGCACCACCGGCGACAGGTACTGGAAGTCGAGGTCGAGCGAGGTGGCGCCCTGCGGCACCGGGACGTGGAAGGCGTACACGTCCACCGGATCGCGCACCCAGGACAGGCGGGTGTTGCCGGCGTGGATCACCAGGCTGCCGAACTTGTCGATCTGGCCGGTGGGGGAATGGTCGCCCGGCACCCATTTGGGGAACAGCAGCACGGTGTCGCCGGCGCCCGCGACCGGGATGGTCTCGTGGGCGGTGAAGATGTGTCGGTCGAGGTCGGTGGCGTCGATCCGCAGCGTGATGGTGCCAGGGTAGGGATGATCCCGCGGGGCCTGGATCGGCGGCACCGGAGGTGCCGGCTGCGGCTGCGGCGGATCCTGGGCGAGAACGCCGGACGGCACGGCGGCGGACAGGAGCACGGCCGCAAGCGTGGCGCCGGCGACGCCCCGCAGGAGGCGGCGACGGCGGCTGGGTGTGGGTATCCGGATGATCACGTTGCGCGGAGCCTGTCTGTTCGGACGCAACACGCCACCAAACCGACTATGTTGCAACAGCACGCGAGGCCGCCGCGACGGGAATGGCTGACAGGTCCGGAGCATCGGCCTGCCCCGAAGGCATCGCACGAGGCAGGGGTGGATCGGCATGGTCGAGAAGCACGACGAGACGGTGTCGCCGGGGGCGGTATCGCGGCGCGGGGTGCTGCAGGGCGGCGCCGCGTCGGCGATCGCGGTTGGGCTCGCGGGCGGCCCGGCCCGGGCGGAGCCGGCGGTGGCCCCGGTGGAAGGCCCGGGTGTGGCCCCTGGCCTGGAGCCGGTGGTGCTGGAACAGGTCAGGATCACGGTGAACGGGCAGCAGCAGGCGCTGACGCTGGACGCGCGCACCACGCTTCTGGACATGCTGCGCGAGCACCTGCACCTCACCGGCTCCAAGAAGGGCTGCGACCACGGGCAATGCGGCGCCTGCACGGTGATCGCGGATGGGCAGCGGATCAACGCCTGCCTGAGCCTGGCGGTGATGCATGACGGCCGGGAGGTAACCACCATCGAGGGACTGGCGCAGAACGACGCGCTGCATCCGATGCAGCAGGCGTTCCTGACGCATGACGGGTACCAGTGCGGTTATTGCACGCCCGGGCAGATCTGCTCGGCGATCGGCATGCTGCAGGAACACAAGGCGGGCTGGCCGAGCTGGGTGACCGCGGACCTGACCGCGTCGCCGCCGCCGCTGACCGATCTGGAACTGCGCGAGCGCATGAGCGGCAACATCTGCCGATGCAGCGCTTATCCCAACATCGTGGCGGCGATCCGCGAGGTCGAAGCCGGCGGCCAAGCGGCGGACCAGTCCGGCAAGAGCGGCAAGGTGCCGGCATGAGGAGCTTCAGCTACGACCGGGCGAGCAGCCCGCAGGACGCGGCGCAGGCGGGCGCGGCGTCAGGAGCGGCGTTCATCGCCGGCGGCACCAACCTGCTCGACCTGATGAAGCTGGAGGTGGAAACGCCGAGGCGGCTGGTCGATCTGGGTCGGCTCGATCCGGGCGGGGTGCAGCCGGCTGCCGATGGCGGGCTGCGCATCGGCGCGGGCGTGAGCAACAGTGCGTTGTCGGCGGACCCGACGGTGCGAACACGCTATCCGCTGCTGGCGCAGGCGCTGCTGGCGGGTGCGTCGCCGCAGCTCAGGAACCGGGCCACCACGGCGGGCAACCTGCTGCAGCGCACGCGCTGCGTGTATTTCTACGACACCGCCAGCGCCTGCAACAAGCGCGCGCCCGGCACCGGCTGCGGCGCGATGGGCGGCGTGAACCGCATGAACGCGGTGGTCGGCACCAGCGCGGCCTGCATCGCGGCGCACCCGTCCGACATGGCGGTGGCGATGATGGCGCTGGACGCCACGGTGGAAACCGTGACCGCGCAGGGCGGGGGGCGGCGCATTCCGATCGGGTCTTTCTACCGGCTGCCGGGCGACACGCCGCACCTGGACACCGTGCTGCAGCCGGGCGAGCTGATCACCGCGGTGACGCTGCCGCCGCCGCCGCCGGGGGTGCAGGGATACCGCAAGATACGCGACCGCGCGTCCTACGCCTTTGCCCTGGTGTCGGTGGCGTCGATCGTGGACGGGGCGGACGGGCAGATCAGGCAGGCGCGCTTCGCCTGCGGCGGCATCGCGCCGCGGCCGTGGCGGGTGGAAGCGGCGGAAGCGGCGCTGACCGGCGCGCGCGCCGACGGGCCGGCGCTGGACCGGGCCTGCGACCTGCTGCTGCAGGGGGCGGCCGGGCACGGCTACAACGACTTCAAGATCCCGATGGTGCGTCGCCTGCTCACCCATGTGGTGGCGCAGGCGGTGCGGCCGGCGGCGCAGGAGCAGCAGAATGGCTGACGGGACAGCGACCGGGCTGCGCGAGCCGAACCTGGACGGGCCGTTCGGGCCGGGGATCGACCGGGTCGACGGGCGGCTGAAGGTGACGGGGCACGCGCCCTACGCCTACGAGTACAACGGCGCGGAGTACAACGGGCCGGAGCCGCTGGTGGGGTACATCGTGCCGGCGACGATCGCCACCGGGCGGGTGGCGTCGATCGACGACGCGGTGGCGAGCCGGGCACCGGGGGTGAGGCTGATCCTGACCCACGCCAACGCGCCGCCGCAGGCGCCGTGGGGACCGCTGGTGGCGCATGACCGGTTCGCGCGCGCGCAGCCGGTGCTGGGAAGCGACCAGGTCAGGCATTACGGCGATCCGGTCGCCTTCGTGGTGGCCGACACGTTCGAGCAGGCGCGCGCGGCGGCGATGGCGCTGGTGATCCGCTACGACGCGGCGGCGGCGGAGACGGCGCTGCGCGGGCACCTGGACCAGGCCCAGGTGCTGTCCAAGATGGATGGCGGCGAAAGCCCGGTCAGCAACGTGGGCGACGCGGCCAAGGCGTTCGCGGCGGCGCCGGTGCGCGTCGATGCGAGCTATGACGGCGACTACCAGAGCCATGCGCAGATGGAGCCGCATGCCAGCCTGGCGGTGTGGAACGGGCCCAAGCTGACGATCTGGTGCTCGTCGCAGATGGTGGACAGCCACCAGGGCGGGGTGGCGGCAACCCTGCAGATGTCGAAGACCAACGTCCGCATCGTCAGCCGCTACATCGGCGGCGGGTTCGGCGGCAAGCTGCCGTACTACGCCGACCAGATCCTGGCGGCGATCGCGGCGAAGCGGCTGGACCATCCGGTCAAGGTGGCGCTGACCCGGCAGCAGATGTTCCACCTCACCAGCCACCGCACGCAGGTGTTCCAGCACCTGCAGCTGGGCGCCGATCACGACGGCGCGCTGCAGGCGATGAACCACGAGGCGTGGGTGCAGACCGCGCGATACGACAACTTCGTGGAGAACGTGGCGCAGCCGACGCGCGGGCTGTACGCGTCGCCCAACATCTCGACCGTGCACAAGGTGGCCAAGCTCGACCTGCCGCGCTCGGACTCGATGCGCGCGCCCGGCGACGCGCCGGGCTCGCTCGGGCTGGAATGCGCGATGGACGAGCTGGCGGAGCGGCTGGGCATGGACCCGGTGGCGCTTCGGCTGAAGAACGACACCATGGTGCATCCCACCAGCCACGAGCCGTACACCACGCGCAAGCTGGCGGACTGCTTGAGAGCGGGTGCGGAGCAGTTCGGCTGGGACAAGCGGCCGGCCAAGCCCGGCACGATGCGGGACGGCGAATGGCTGATCGGCTACGGCATGGCGTCGGCGTACCGCGGCAACATGCTGCGCGACGCGTCCGCCGAGGTGACGCTGGGCGCGGACGGAGTGCTGACCGTGCGGCTCGCCATGACCGATATCGGCACCGGAACCTACACCGTGCTGACGCAGATCGCGGCGGAAAGCACCGGGCTGCCGGTGGACAAGGTGCGCGTGCTGATGGGCGACACAGCCTTCCCGCCCACCGCCGGGTCGGGCGGCTCGTTCGGGGCGGAAACCTCCGGCTCGGCGGTGTTCCGGGCGTGCGAGGCGTTGCGGGAGAAGCTGGCGGTGGCCGCGATAGGCGACGCGCGCTCGCCGCTGCACGGCGCCGACATGGCGCGGGTGGCGTTCGAGGGCGGCCGGATCTCGGCAGGGGATGCGGCGGAGGAGCTGGGCGTGCTGGCTGGGCGCATGGCGCCGGACGGGGTGGTGGCGCAGGGCAGGGTGTCCAAGGCGGAGAAGCCGCACGGCAAGGCGGAAGCCTCGTTCGGGGCGCACTTCGCCGAGGTGGGCGTGAACGCGGTCACCGGCGAGGTGCGGATGCGCCGCATGGTCGGCGTGTTCTCGGTGGCGCGGGTGTTGAACGCCAAGACGCTGCGCTCGCAGCTGCTGGGCGGCATGATCTGGGGCTTGAGCAGTGCGCTGATCGAGGGCAACGAGGTGGATACCCGTGGCGGCTTCTTCGCCAACCACGACCTCGCCAACTACCACGTGCCGATCCAGGCGGACGTGGGCACGGTGGAGGTGACGGTGCTGGCGGAAACCGACCCGGTGGCGAACCCAATCGGGGTCAAGGGCGCCGGCGAGCTGGGGATCTGCGGCTCGGGGGCGGCGGTGGTCAACGCGGTGTACAACGCGACCGGCGTGCGCATGCGCAGCTTCCCGATCACCCCGGACAAGCTGCTGCCGCACCTGCCGCCGGTGCTGTCGGTATGACCGTGACGAAGACGTTAACCATTCGACACGCGCGGTTAGTTGCGCCTCGCTGAGCCCTCTGATCTGATCCTGTGCATGGAGAGACTCAGCCTTCATCAGGACGTGGACCCGGCCATTCCGGGCTCCGGCAGCGCGTCGCCGCTTCGTGCGACGCTCTACCTCACCTTGGCGGCGATGCTGGCCGCCGGCGGCTGGGTTCGCTTCAACGACCAGATCAGCACGGTGGCGCCGAGCCTCGCGGCACCGGCGGCTGTGGCGCAGCAGGCGTCCGCCAAGCCGTCGATCAGCTCGCTGCTGGAGCTCGGGCTGGTGGCGCGTGCGGACGAGCCCGGCCTGGTCGCTTCGCTCGGCCTGCCGGCCTCCGACGCGTCGGCAATGCAGGACGCGTTGAAGCGCAACCGGCTGCGGCTGGTGCAGATGCCGTTGTTCGATGCCGGGCTGTCGGCGCCGGACGGGTCCGATGCCGGCCGTTCAGTGCTGGTCAGCTCCGGCGGCTACAGCAGGCTGGTGCGGATCGGCCGGCAGCCGGTGGTGGTGACGCTGCCGATCGACCGGGTTGGCACGGTGCTGTTCCGGGTGCCGCCGCGCGAAGGCGGGGCGCTGCCCGCGACCGGTCTCGGCATCGGCGCGATCACCGCCACCGGACCGGTACGTCTGCCGGATCTCGGCCAGGGGGATCAACTCGAGGTCGGGGTGATCGCGCAATGAAGGGCCTGATGGCGGGGGCCGCCCGGCTGATGCCGCTGATGATGCTGGCGTTCCTCGTGCTGGCCATCGTGCAGATCCTGGTGCAGCTGCACGTGTCGCCGGCGCATCTGCTGGAGATCGTGCTATCGTGGATCACGCGGATCGGGCCGCTTTATGTCGGCGGCGCCGCGCTGCTGTGGGCGCTGGTGCTGGGCGGAGTCGGCTACGAGTGGCGCGCCGGTGCGGTCGAGCGGCGGGAGCGGCAGGCCGGGCTCGGCGTCAGGGTGCGGCGCAAGAAACGGGGATGGATGATGGACGTTCTGGCCCGGCTGACCAACCGCCACGCGCTCGAGGAGATGCTGTCGCGGCAGGAAAAGGCGACGGTGATCGACGCGGTGGCGCTGTCGGCGACGCTGCGTTCGCAGGTGATCGGACAGGATCAGGTGTGCGAGGACGTGGCGCAGCAGCTGCGCCGGCGCCTGGCGCTGCAGGTGCGCGGCAAGCCGGTGGGCATCTTCCTGCTTGCCGGGCCGCCCGGCACCGGCAAGACCTATCTGGCCAAGCGGCTGGCGGCGGCGCTCGGGCGCAAGCTGCTGCACTTCGACATGACGCAGATGAGCGCGCCGCACGCGGCGACGCAACTGTTCGGCTCGCCGAAGGGCTACGTGGGATCGGACAGCTATGGCAAGCTGACCGGCGGCCTGAAGGAAACCCCGGACGCGGTGGTGCTGCTCGACGAGATCGAGAAGGCGCATCCCGACGTGTTCAAGAAGTTCCTCAGCGCCTGGAACGATGGGCACGTCACCGAAGCCTCGGTGGGCACGCAGGTCTCGACCACGCGGGCGATCTTCGTGCTGACCTCCAACATCGCCACCGACGCCCTGGCCGAGATCGCCGAGCGCCACGCCGCCGATCCGGATGCCATGCGCCAGGCCTCGGTGGACGCGTTGCGCATGGCCGGCTTCGCGCCGGAGGTGCTGAACCGGCTGGACCGCATCTTCGTGTTCCGCGCCCTGGGCGGGCTGGACGTGGCGCGGGTGGCGGCGCTGGAGATCGAGGCGATGATCGCCAGCTACGGACTGGACATCGCCGCCGGCGGCATCGACCCGGCGCTGCTGTTCGAGGTGATGCAGCGACAGGACCGGCTGGGACAGGGCGCCAGCGCGCGCGACCTGGTGCGCTCGATCGAGGAGATGGTCAGCGACGGGCTGATCGAGGCGCGGCAGCAGGGCGCGCGCCGGGTGCGGCTGGAGAAAGGCGAGGACGGGATCGTCACGCGGATCGCCGACTTGAAGGCGCCGGACCGCGAGGCGCCGGCGGCGCTGGCGGCAGGACGCTGAGGCGGACGGGAATCGCCGCGTGTCGGTGATCGGCCGGCTTTGGCGCAGGGCGCCGGCATGGCGGGCGTGCCTGCTCACCGCGGTCGCATTTACCGGCTTGGCGGCGATGTTCCCGCCGGCGATCCCGCATCTCCCGCCGCTGCGCTGGGCGACGGGCGCCGCTTCGGCAGGCAAGGCCATGGCGCGCTATCATCCGCAACCGCCTCCGGTCCTGCCCGACGGCGGCATCTCGCACGTGCTGCCGCCGGACACGCCGGGACAGCAGGGCATCATCCACTACGCGGGACGGCTGGTGCCGCTGCCGGCAGGATCCTGGCAGGAGCTGGTGGTCGCCCGGGGTGGCGGCAGCGAAATGCGGCAGGCGGCGCTGTTCGATCGGGTGTCGAACAACCACCTGACCGGGCTGATGCTGGTGATCGCGCCGAGCGTGATGAGCGGCGCCACGGGGGAGGTGGGGGTGCCTCCGCCCTGCGTCGATCCCGGCCAGCTGGCCGGCTCCATCACTCCGGTCCTGCCCGGACAGAGCCCGTTGACCCACGAGTGCTGGGCGATCCGGCCGGTGGACATGCGGGTCGCCGCCAACGCGCCGATGACGGAAGGGCTGCTGCCGCACGGGCTGGCAAGGCTGGGCGAGCTGCACATCGCGGTGCCGGACCGCATGCTGGCCACCACCTTCATGCGCTCGGGCGACACTGGCTGGCAGATCGCCACGGTCCTGCTCGGCGACCATGGCGGCCCGATCCGCAAGCTGCAGGACTGGGCGGCGCGGTTCCAGGTGCCGATGCACAAGGGTTATGACGGCACGCTGGTCGCGGCCGACCTGCCGCCAGCGGTGGCGCGGGACCCGGGCTAAGGCTGCCGGCACCGAACGGTCCGGCCGTTTCTGCCGTCGCCGCGGGAATTTCTACCCTGACCTGGTCTGCACCATCCGCGTCACGCCAGGGTCACCACCAGCGGCACGTGGTCCGAGGGCTGCGGCCGGTCGCGCTCGGCGCGGTCGGGGATGGCGCCGAGGAGGCGCTCGGCCGGGCGGGGCGAGAGGAGGGCGTGGTCGATGCGCAGGCCGAGGTCGCGCGGCCAGCAGCCGGCCTGGTAGTCCCAGAAGGTGTAGACCGGGCCACGCGGGTGGAAGGCGCGCACCGCGTCGGTCAGGCCGAGCCAGCGCAGCGCCTGGAACCGCTGCCGGGTTTCGGGGCGCACCAGCGCGTCGGCGGCACCAACGGTGTTCGGCGCGAAGTCCTCGTCGGTCGGGCACACGTTGTAGTCGCCGGCCAGCACGAAGTCGGTGTCGTCGGCGAGCAGGGTGCGGGCGTGGGCGATCAGCGCGTCCATCCAGGCGAGCTTGGCGGCGTAGCCGTCGCTGCCGCCGGAGTTGCCGTTGGGAAGGTAAAGGTTGCCCACGGTGAGGTCATGGATGCGGACCTCGACGTAGCGAGCCTGGTGCTCGCCGGCTTCGGACGGGGCAAGCGTGGGCAGGTGGCGGGCGGTCACGGCAACCGGCAGGCGGGACAGGATCGCGACGCCGTTATAGGCCTTCTGGCCGACCACCGTGCTGTCGTAGCCGAGTGCTGCGAACGCGTCGGCGGGAAAGGCGGCGGCCTCGCACTTGATCTCCTGCAGCAGAAGCAGGTCCGGCGTGTTGGCTTCGAGCCAGGCGGCGACGTGGGCCTGGCGTTGCCGGATCGAGTTGACGTTCCAGGTGGCGAGCTTCACGGTCTCGGTGGTCCGCCGGAGCTCAGTCGATCGAGAAGCTGGTGCCGCAGCCGCAGGAGGAGGTGGCGTTCGGGTTGCGCACGGTGAAGTGGGCGCCCATCAGCGCGTCGCTGTAGTCCAGCTGCGCCCCGCCGAGCAGGTCGAGGCTGACGGGATCGACCACCACCCGGGCATGGCCCGCGGGGATCACCGCGTCATCCTCGGCGATCGCGGGGTCGAGCTTGAAGCTGTACTGGAACCCGCTGCAGCCGCCGGCGAGCACGGCGACGCGAAGCGCCTGCGCGTCCGGGCCGGTGCTGCCGGGCTGCCCGGCGACGATCTCCGCGATCCGTGCGGCGGCGCGTTCGGACACCGAGAAGAAGGAAGCGGGGTGCGGGTCACGGGTCAGGGTGTCCATCACACCTAGATAGCGTCTTTGCTCCGGTTGTTGAAGGTCCGGGACGATTGACGGGCGG
>CAXTMS010000118.1:0-4865 GCA_964245345.1 uncultured Acetobacteraceae bacterium
GGAACGACGCCTTCTTCCTGCCGCCCGGCGCGGACGCGTACAGGAAGGACGTTCCGGACGCGGAGATCCATCTGCTGGATGCGGGCCACTTCGCGTTGGAAACGCATCACCGGGAAATCGCCGCCCGGATGCGGGACTTCCTCGACCGCAAGCGGGTCGCAGCGTGAGGAAGCGTTCGCATCCAGGCGCCTGCCTTCCCGAGGGAACCGACGCCCGGGCGTCGTTGCGTTTGTGAGGGACGAGAAATGGGAGAAGCGCGAGCGGGGTTGAGGGTGGTCGTGCTGCACGGCGCGCGTGGAGGGCCCGACACGAACTGGTTTCCCTGGCTCCATGCCGAGCTGGATGCGCAAGGCATCGAGGTGTTGCGGCCCCGGTTTCCGACCCCGCAGGGCCAGTCCCTGGAGGCGTGGCTCCATGCCTATGATCGTGCGATCGGGCCGGTGCGCCCGGTTTCCACCGTCCTTGTCGGGCACAGCCTGGGAGCCGCCTTGGCGCTGCGACTGGTCGAACGGGCGGCCGAGCCGGTGGCTGGCCTTTTCCTGGCCGCGGCCTTTGTCGGCGCGCTCGGTCTTGCCGACTACGACGCCATCAACCGTTCATTCTTCGCCAAACCGTTCGATTGGGCGGGCATCCGCCAGCGGAAGGGCGGCATGGGCCGCTGCTGGGCGGGCGACGATGATCCGTATGTCCCGTTGTCGCGGTCGCAAGATGTGGCCGATCGCCTGCGAACGCCCTTGGAGATCGTGCCGGGCGGCGGCCACCTCAACAGCGAGACCGGGTTCGACGCCTTTCCCGGGCTGCGCGACGCCGTTCTCGCCGGATGCCTCCGCACGGGGGGTTGAACCCTCGCCCGGCGCCGTTCCCCGGGCTGCTTCCTACCGGTTGCGGAACACCGGCGCCCGCTTGGCGACAAAGGCGTCCATGCCTTCCTTGCGGTCGTCGGTGGCGAAGGTGGCGTGGAACAGGTGGCGGTCGACGCGCACGCCCTCGCCCAGCCCCACCTCGTCGGCGCGGTTGACGCAGTCCTTGACCATTGCCGCCGCCGGCCGGGACATGCCCACGATCAGCTCCGCCACCGCCAGCGCTTCGGCGAGCAGCCGGTCCGCCGGCACCACGCGCGACACCAGCCCGGCGCGCTCCGCCTCGTCGGCGTCCATGGTGCGGCCGGTCAGGCACATCTCCATCGCCTTGGGCCTGCCCACCAGCCGGGCGAGCCGCTGGGCGCCGCCCATGCCGGGAATGGTGCCGAGCCGGATCTCGGGCTGGCCGAAGCGCGCGGTGTCGGCGGCCAGGATCACGTCGCACATCATCGCCAGCTCGCAGCCACCGCCGAGCGCCAACCCCGCCACCGCGGCGACGATCGGCTTGCGCAAGCGCGCCAGGGCGTCCCATCCGGCGAACCAGTCGGCCTGCACCACGTCGACATAGTCCAGCCCGCTCATCTCCTTGATGTCGGCACCGGCCGCGAACGCCCGGTCCGAGCCGGCCAGCACCGAGCAGCCGATCCCCGGATCGTCGTCCGCCGCTTGCAGCGCGGACACGATCTCCCGCATCGCCTGCCGGTTGAGCGCGTTCAGCGCCTTTGGCCGGTTCAGGACCAGAAGCGCCACCTGTCCCCGGCGCTCCGCCAGGATGGTCTCGTACGGGCCGGCCTCGAACGGGATGGGATCGGGCATGGAAGAAAACTCCGGCGCGTCAGGCGGATGGAAGGCCAAGGGTGAGGGTCGACCGGAACAGCCGCTCCACCTCCTCCCGGTCGACCTCGGCCAGCGTCGCCGGCCGCCAGGCGGGGTTGCGGTCCTTGTCGATCACCGCCGCCCGCACCCCTTCGACGAAGTCGGGCCGGCGGATCAGCCCGGTGCCGAGCTGGTACTCCTGGTCTATGCACCGTTCCAGCTGCCCGAAGCGGCGCCCCCGGCGAAGTGCCTGCAGCGTCACCGCGAGCGACATCGGCGCGTTGCGGCCGATCCGCTCCGCCGCCGCCTGCGCGTCCGGTTCCGGCCGCGCCTGCAACGCGTGCAGGATCGCGTTCACCGTATCGAACCGGTAGCACGCCTCGATCCAGTCCCCGTGCTCCACGAACCGGCCCGCCGCCGGCGCGCTTGCCGTTGCCGACACGCAGGCTTCCAGTTCCGCCGCGTTCCGGCAGCGCGTCAGCTCCGCCACCAGCCCCGGCAGCCGGTCCGACCGGACGTGATGATCCGCCAGGCCACAGAAGATGGCGTCCGCCGCCCCCATCGCTTCCCCGGTCAGCGCGGCATGGGTGCCGCATTCGCCCGGCGCCATCGCCAGCAGCCAGGTGGCCCCCACGTCGGGCAGGAAGCCGATCCCCACCTCGGGCATCGCCAGCCGGGTGCGCTCGGTGACGATGCGGATCGAGCCGTGCGCCGACACGCCGACGCCGCCCCCCATCACCAGCCCGTCCATGATCGCCACGTACGGCTTGGGCAGCCGAGCGATGCAGGCGTTCAGCCGGTACTCGTGGAACATGAACGCGTCCGCTTGTTCCGGCCGTCCGGTTCGCACGCAGTCATGCAGGAAGCGTATGTCGCCGCCCGCGCACAGCCCGCGCTCGCCCTCGCCCTCGATCAGCACGCCCAGGACCATCGGATCCTCCGACCAGTCCGCCAGTGCCGCGTGCATCGCGTCCACCATGTTCGGCGTCAGCGCGTTGATCGCGCGCGGCCGTCGCAAGGTGATGCGCCCGAGCCCGTTGTCGCGCCGAAGTTCGATTTCTGTCGTCATGTCCGCTTGTCCTCCGCCAGAAGGCGCAGCACCCGCTCGGCGTGCTCCGGGCGGCACACCAGCAGGTCCGGCAGGAACGCGTCCGACCGGTTGTAGCGCAGGGCCGAGCCGTCCAGCCGCGACGCGTGCAGCCCGGCGGCACGGGCCACCGCCACCGGCGCGCAGCTGTCCCACTCGTATTGTCCGCCGGAATGGAGGTAGATGTCCGCCTCGCCCCGCACCACCGCCATCGTCTTGGCCCCGGCCGAGCCCATGGGCAGCAGCGCGGCACCAAGCCCGTCGGCCACGTGCACCGCTTGCGTTGCCGGCCGGCTCCGGCTCACCACCATCCTGAGCGGCGCGCCATGCGACGGCGCAAGGCCGCCCACGGTCCCGGTGCAGAGCACCGTGTCCAGCCCGGGCAGCACCACCGCCCCGGTGGTCGCCATTCCGTCCACCGACAGCCCGACATGCACCGCCCAGTCGCTGCGGCCTTCGCCGTATTCCCGGGTGCCGTCCAGCGGATCGACGATCCAGACCCGGCTTCGCTGCAGCCGCGCCGGGTCGGCTTCCTCCTCCTCCGACAGCACGGCATCCCCCGGCCGGTGCGCCTTCAGCGCCTCGACGATGAACGCGTGCGCGATCCGGTCGCCTGCCGCGCCGAGCGCCCGGCCCGCGAACACTCCGCCGTTCCGCACCGCCAGCAGCAGCGTTCCCGCGCCCTCGGCGATGCGGCGCGCCAGCGCGTGGTCGCATTCATCCACCGGCCCGGTCCTGCCCGCGCAGCACCAGCTCCACCACCCGCTCCGCCGCCTGTTCCGGCGTCAGCGCGGCGGTGTCGAGCCGCAGCTCCGCCGCTTCCGGCGGCTCGTACGGGCTGTCGATGCCGGTGAAGTTGCTCAACCGACCCGCCCGCGCCTTGGCGTACAGCCCCTTCACGTCGCGGCGTTCCGCATCCTCCAGCGTCGCATCCACGTGCACCTCGATGAACTCGCCCGCCGGCATCATGTCGCGCACCATGCGGCGCTCGGCCCGGAACGGCGAGATGAACGCGGTCAGCACGATCAAGCCGGCGTCGGTCATCAGCTTGGCCACCTCGCCGACGCGGCGGATGTTCTCCACCCGGTCGGCATCGGTGAAGCCGAGGTCGCGGTTCAGCCCGTGCCGGACGTTGTCGCCGTCGAGCAGAAAGGAATGCCGCCCCAGCGCGTGCAGCCGCTTCTGAGCCAGGTTGGCGATGGTCGATTTCCCCGCTCCGGACAGCCCGGTGAACCACACCAGCGCGGGTTTCTGCCCCTTCTGCCGCGCATGGCTTTCGCGGCTGACGAGGATCGCCTGCCAGTGCACGTTCTGCGCCCGCCTGAGCGCGAACCGGATCATGCCTGCCGCCACCGTGGCGTTGCTGATCTTGTCGATCAGCACGAAGCCGCCCAGCGTGCGGCTGTCGGCATAGGGCTCGAACACGATCGGCCGGTCGGTGGACAGGGTGACGACGCCGATCGCGTTCAGCTCCAGCGTCCGGGCCGCCAGGTGCTCCAGGGTGTTGACGTTGACCTGGTACTTCGGCGCGTGGATCGTCGCCGTCACCGTCTGCGTGGCGAGCTTCAGCCAGTACGACCGGCCCGGCAGCATCGCCTCGTCCGCCATCCACACCAGGCTGGCCTCGAACTGGTCGGCCGCCTCCGCCGGCGCGCCGGCGGCCGCGAGCACGTCGCCGCGCGAGCAGTCCACCTCGTCTGCCAGCGTCAGCGTCACCGACTGCCCCGCCACCGCCACGGGCAGGTCCCCATCCAGCGTCACGATCCGCGACACCCGCGTGGTGCGGCCGGCAGGCAGCACACGCACCGGGTCGCCCGGCCGCACCGCGCCCGACGCCACCAGCCCGGCGAAGCCGCGGAAGCCGGGATCGGGTCGGTTCGCCCATTGCACCGGCATCCGGAACGGCTTGTCCTGGTCGCGCTCGGCGTCGACCTGCACCGCGTCCAGATATGCCAGCAGCGTCGGCCCGTCGTACCAGGGCATCGCGTTTGACCGCCGGAGGACGTTGTCGCCGCCGAGGCCCGACACCGGGATCGCCGTGACCCCCCCGATGCCGATGCCTTCGGCGAAGCCGCGATACTCCGCGACGATCGCCTCGAACC
>CAXTMS010000118.1:4965-11038 GCA_964245345.1 uncultured Acetobacteraceae bacterium
CCGATGCCGATGCCTTCGGCGAAGCCGCGATACTCCGCGACGATCGCCTCGAACCGGGCTTGATCGAACCCGATCAGGTCCATCTTGTTCACCGCCAGCACCAGGTGGCGCACGCCCAGCAGGTGCACCAGATGGCTGTGCCGGCGCGTCTGCGTCAGCACCCCCTTTCGTGCGTCCACCAGGATCACCGCGAGGTCGGCGGTGGAGGCACCCGTGACCATGTTGCGTGTGTACTGCTCGTGCCCCGGCGTGTCGGCGACGATGAACTTGCGTGTTTCGGTCGAGAAGAACCGGTACGCCACGTCGATGGTGATGCCCTGCTCGCGCTCGGCGGCGAGCCCGTCCACCAGCAGCGCGAAGTCGATCGCGCCGCCTTGCGTGCCGACCCGCCGACTATCCGCTTCCAGCGCCGCCAGCTGGTCGTCGAACACCGTGCGGCTGTCGTACAGCAGCCGCCCGATCAGGGTGGACTTGCCGTCGTCCACCGAGCCGCAGGCGATGAAGCGCAGCAGCGACTTGTGCCGGTGCTGCTCCAGGAAGGCGTCGATGTCCTCGGCCACCAGCTTCCCGGCCCGGTAGGACGCGTCCGCCTCGGCCGGCGTGGTCGCCATCAGAAGTACCCTTCCTGCTTCTTCTTCTCCATCGATTCCTTCTGGTCGTGGTCGATGACGCGTCCCTGCCGCTCGCTGGTGGTGGCGAGCAGCATCTCCTGGATCACCTCGGGCAGGGTGGCGGCACGGCTTTCCACCGCCCCGGTCAGCGGATAGTCGCCCAGGGTGCGGAAGCGGATCGAGCGCAGCACCGGCTGCTCGCCCGGATGCAGCCGAAACCGCTCGTCGTCCACCATCAGGATCAGCCCGTCGCGCTGCACCGTCGGCCGGAACGCCGCGAAGTACAGCGGCACGATCGGGATCCGCTCGAGCTGGATGTACTGCCACACGTCGAGCTCGGTCCAGTTCGAGATCGGGAACACCCGGATGCTTTCCCCTGGGCCCGTGCGGGCGTTGTACAGGTTCCACAGCTCCGGCCGCTGGGTCTTCGGGTCCCAGCGATGGCTGGCCGTGCGGAACGAGAACACCCGCTCCTTGGCCCGGCTCTTCTCCTCGTCGCGACGCGCGCCGCCGAACGCGGCGTCGAACCCCCAGCGCTGCAGCGCCTGCTTCAGCCCTTCGGTCTTCCACAGGTCGGTGTGCAGCGCGCCGTGGTCGAACGGGTTGATGCCGCGCGCCAGGGCCTCGGGGTTGCGATGCACCAGCAGCTCCATGCCGACCTCCGCGCCGATGCGGTCGCGCAGCGCGTACATGTCCCGGAACTTCCACGTGGTGTCCACGTGCAGCAGCGGGAACGGCGGCGGCGCCGGGTGGAACGCCTTGCGCGCCAGGTGCAGCATCACCGCGCTGTCCTTGCCGACCGAGTAAAGCATCACCGGCCGCTCGGCTTCCGCCACCACCTCGCGCAGGATGTGAATGCTTTCCGCTTCCAGGCGCTGCAGGTGCGTGAGCCGGACCGGTCCTGCCGCCGCTCCACCCGGCGCCTGCTCGAACCGCTGCAATGCTTGATCCCTCCGGGTGGTCTGGCCGCCGCAGCGTAGCCCGAGCTGGTGTTGGCGCAAACGCGCGGTCCCGTCCCGGCCGGCCTCATCGGCTCCGCATCGCGCGTTCCGGCACCGGCCGTGCCCGCAGGCGCGCTTGCTCCCAGCCCATCACGCGCTTCAGCACCGTGCGCAGCGCCAGGATGGCGGCGAACGCCCCGACCTGCGTCCAACCCTGCATCTCGATGGTCTTGAGCAGGGAGGCCGCGGTCTTGAGGCTGAGCCCCCACAGCGCGCCCTCGATCACCAGCAGCCGCACCCGGACCGGATCGCGCGTGCGTGCCAGCACCACCAGCGCGGCCACGCAGTGGCCGACGATGAGCAGGGCGCCGGCCAGCTCGACCAGCGCGACGACCGCCGCATCAGCTCCGCGCATCGCCGGGAACGGGCTGCTGACGGGCGTCGGCCTTGTCGATCTCCTGCTGCAGGAAGAAGTTCAGCACGGTGCGCAGCACCACGATGGCGGCAAGCTGGCCGATCTCGGTCCAGGTCGGCGCCACCGCGGTGCGCAGGATGTCGGCGGCCAGCTCGAACTCCAGCGCCACCGCGAGCCAGCGTCCGAGCCGCAGCCGCACCGCTTCCTTGGCATCCCCCAGGCGGTGGCTCCGCCCCGCCGGCAGGAACAGCAGCAGGGAGCGGATCGTGGCCTCCACCGCCGCCAGGGCGATGATCACGGCCGCCGCCGCTTCCACCCCGGAGGCGAGCCAGATCGTGATCGGCTTGAAGAAGAGCATGATCCGGTCGGCTCCGTCGCGGCGTCCGTGGCTAATCGGGCGGCCGGCGAAGAGTTCCGGACCGGGCGCAGCGTCCGGACCGGCAGGGGAAAGCCGGCTCCTCCGGCAACCGGAACCCAGGATGGGACGCTGCCACCTCGTCGCGAAACGTCCGCTCCGGGGAAACATGATGTCAGGCAGCACCCAGACTCCACGCGTCGTGGTCATCACCGGCGGATCGTCCGGGATCGGGCTCGCCAGCGCCCAGCTGTTCGCCCGGCGCGGCTGGCACGTGGGCCTGCTCGCTCGTGGTGCGGCGCCGCTTGAGGCCGCCCGCGACGCGGTGCTGGAAGCGGGTGGCGTCAACGGTGGCCGCGTCGGCGTGCAGGTGGCCGACGTGACCGACGGCGACGCCCTGCGCCGGGCCGCGGACGCGATCGCCGCCGAGCTCGGCCCGATCGACGTGTGGATCAACAATGCCGGCGTCAGCGTGTTCGCGCCCTTCACGGACGTGTCGGAGCGGGAGTTCGAGCGCGTCACCAACGTGGTCTACATGGGCGCGGTGCGTGGCACCCGGGTGGCGCTGGAACACATGCGGCCGCGCGACAGCGGCGTGATCATCAACATCTGCTCCGCCATCGGCCTGCGCGGCGTGCCGCTGCAGTCGGCCTATTCCGGCGCCAAGTACGCCATGCGCGGCTTCGCTGAGTCGGTGCGCACCGAGCTGATGCATGAGCGCAGCCGGGTGCGGATCACCACCGTGTACCCGCCCAGCGTCAACACCCCGTTCTACAGCCATGCCACCGGCCGCCTCGACGGCCTGCCGCGACCGCCGCCGCCGATCTACCAGCCGGAGCTGGTGGCCGAGGCCATCGTGTTCGCCGCCACCAACCGCCGGCGCGACGTCCTGGTCGGCGGGCAGACGGTGCAGACCGGCCTGCTGAACGCCCTCGCCCCCGGCCTCGCCGACCTGCTGTCGGCAAGGATCGCGCCGCGCGCCCAGACCTCGCACAACCAGGGCATTGCCGATGCCCGCGACGAGAACCTGTTCACGCCCTCCACGCGGCCGCCCAGAACGCACGGCCCGTTCGACCGCGAATCCTTGTCGTTCAGCGCACAGGCCTGGAGCACGAGGCACCGGGGCACCGCGAGTGCCATGGCCACCTTCGGCCTCGCCACCCTGGGCCTGATGCTGCTGCCGCGTCGCCGCTGAAGCGCCAGCATGCAGGTCACGTTGCCGCCGGCCGAGTCGCCGCCCAGCGCGATCCGCTGCGGATCGACGGCGCGTTTGGTGCCGTTCGCGTGCAGCCAGCGCACCACGAACTCTGCCTCCTCGAGCTGCGTGGGCCACTGGTGTTCCGGCGCCAGCCTGTACTCGACCGCGTATAGCTGCGCGCCGCTGCGCTCGGCGAACAGCCGCATCGGCGTCTCGAACTGGTTCAGCGCGCCACATGCAGATGTACCAGCGCCGCCCGGTCCGCCGGACCGCGTGCCGATGGATGGTAGCAGCGCACGTTGAGCGTGCCGTGCGGACCCTCGAAGCCCAGGAACCCCACCCGGCCGATCGGCGGCGGGTTCAGGGGGATCAGCTTGTCGTGGGCCACCCGCTGCTCGTGCACGATGGCATGGTCGCCCAAGCTCGGCGCTTGCTTCAGCCAGGCCGCAAAGTCGTCAGGACAGTAGGGTGCGAGCGACCTCCTCGGGGATCGAGGCGGCATCATGGATCGGCATGGTGTTCCCTTGAGGCTCGGCGACCGGTCACGATGCGGCGTTTTCGTCGCGGCCAGGCACCGGCACGGCGAACGCGTTGAGCAGCAGCGACACCAGGCGGTACCCGCCGATCAGGTAGACCAGCTCCGCCAGGCCCTCGGCGCCGAATGCCGCGCAGGCCCGCGCATGGAGCGAGGCGGGGAGCTGCTCGCGTCGCCACTTGGCGTGAGCGGAACTGGCCGGTGCGCGTCCGCTTCGAGAACGAGCGGGCCTACACCGCGGCCGGTTGCCGTTCCCGACATCCGCAGCGCGTCGCCGCCCGCCCATCACCGCGGACGCAGCGCATCGAGCAGCAGGTCCAGCAATCGGCGCAGCTGGGACGTGTCGGCCGAGGCCGCCGTCATCAGGACGGCGCCGGCGAGGCTCAAGGTCACGTCGTCCGGCTCGACGTCCTTGCGGATGGTACCGTCTGCGGCGCCTGCGGCCGCGAACCGCGCCACGACGGACCGGATGCGGGCGCGGGTCTCCGTCGCCGAGGTTGTTGGCGAGGTCAGGGCGACGCGCAGGGCGTCGCGCATGGCATGTTTGACGGCGACGAAGCGGGCATACTGATCCATCCACATCCGCAGGGCGTCGAGCGCTCCATGGGCGGCGAGCAAGGGTTCCGCGTCCGCGTCAAGCGCGTCGAGCTCCGAACGATACACCGCCTCCACAAGGGCCTCGCGCGTCGGGAAGTGGCGGTAAAGCGTGGCCACGCCCACCCCGGCCGCCTGCGCAATGCTTTCCAGCGACACCGTTGCGTTGCCGGCGGCGAAGAGCCGTCCGGCCTCGGCGATGAGACGTTCCCGGTTCCTGGCCGCATCGGTGCGCAAGCGAGGAGGCTTTGACAAACGGAGGCTCCTCCGGATAAACAAGCGTGAACGGACAGGCCTCCGTTTAGGCCAGGCTTAGCACGGAGTTGATCTCATGCCCCAGCACGCGCGATCGGTCGTGGCTCCGGGCGGCGTTTACCGTCTGGGCGACCACCAGGTGGCGCGCGTCGGCTATGGCGCGCTGCAGCTTCGCGCAGCCAAACCCGACCAGGCCGTCGCCTTGCTCCGGCGCGCGATCGAACTCGGCATCGACCACATCGATACGGCGCAGTTCTACGGCGATGGTTCCGTCAACCGCGCGATCCGTGCGGCGCTTCCTCCAGGCGGCGGAGTCGTGGTCGCCACCAAAGTCGGGGGTGATCCGGACCAGGGACCGATTCCCGTAAAGCTCGCACAGCGGCCCGAACAGCTTCGCGCGAGTCTCGAGGACAACCTCCTGAGCCTCGGCCTGGAGCAGATCCCCGTGGTCAACCTGCGCCGCGCCGATGTCGGGTCCGGGCTCAGCGCCGAGGGCGACCAGATCGTCGACATCGACGACCAGATGGCGGTGATGGTGGCGATGCGCGACGAGGGCAAGATCGGCGCCATCGGGCTGAGCGCCGTTGACCTGGAGCGGCTCAACCGCGCGCTCCCGGCCGGCATCGCGTGCGTCCAGAACGCTTACAGCCTGGTCAGCCGCGAGTCCGAGCCGCTGCTCCAGGTTTGCCTCGCGAACGGCATCGCCTGGGTTCCCTTCTACCCGCTGGGCGGAAACGGTCCGGGCGGGCTCAAGGTGGTGGACCATCCCGAGGTAAGAAAGGTCGCGGTGCGGCTGGGCGTCACGCCCATGCAGGTCGGGTTGGCTTGGCTGCTGCAGCACGCGCCCAACACCCTGTTGATCCCCGGGACAACAAACGTCGAGCACCTCGAACAGAATCTGGCCGCCGCGTCGGTGGAGCTGGACGAGGGGATCATGGCCGACCTCGACGCGATTGGCGCGCCCACGGCCGGCGACCGGCCGCCTCGACACTGAGAGCTGTTCCAGGTCACGCCCAGGCACGGCATCGAGCGGGCATCGTCAGGTTGACGAAGGGCCGCCAGCTACGCTGTGAGATCCGCGGAGCTGTTCCGAGTTGGCAAGAATGCGAGTTTAGCGGAGGTTGACGCCGAACCGGATCACCAAGCGCGCGCTCCTCGGAACTGCTGTT
>CAXTMS010000119.1:0-7473 GCA_964245345.1 uncultured Acetobacteraceae bacterium
AAAGCATCAGAATGCTCCAGACCCGCCCGAACCAGCCGCGGCGGGCGCGCCAGGCGAGCCATAGGTTCCACAGCATCGCCGGCACGGCGAGGACGAACACCAGCAGGCCAGCGCCCTGCACGGCCCACAGCGCGGCGTCGGACGGGCTGGCGTTCTTCAGCATCGACAGGATCAGCACCGCCCACCAGACCATCACCCCGACCGACAGGCCGGCGAACAGTCGCGCGGTGCGGTAGGCGGGCCGTGCCGGCTCCGGGACCGGCAGCATCGCCCGGTAGCGACGGCGCACCAGGGCCGCGACCGGCCAGTGCAGGAAGCTGAGCAGGAGGACCGCGAGGCTGGTCTCCAGCGACGGCACGATCCATCCGGCCGACCGGCTCGCGGGAACCGGATCCATCACCTCGAACGGCGACATGAAGTCCCAGCTCCAGCGCACCACCCGGCCGTCCACCAGCTTGGCAGCGAGACGGTCGTGGCCGCCGACCTCGCGCCACACGAAGGGCGCAATCTCGGTCCAGTGGCGCAAGCCCCCGCCCGGCTCGGTGATGCCGGACACCACCAGCTCGCCTTTCGGACCGGTCGAGATCCTGGTCTGGCTCAGGAGGGTCGCGACGTTCAGGAAGTTGCCGACCGACTTCCGGCTGGCCTGCCAGCGTCCCACCATCATGCGGGCGTCGTGGGCTGCGACGTCCGGCGCGACCTGGCCGTCATGTTCGGTCGAGGGGAAGTAGCGGTCGGCGAAGTCCTTGAACAGCGCGTTGCGCAGCGGCTGCACCGCGCCGTCCTTGCCGACGCTGTTGAAGGACGCGTACAGCCCGACCCCGTCCTTGATGAACAAGTGCAGGATGGTGTGGAAGTCCACGGTGTCGCCGAGGTGGCCGATCACTTCATGCCCGTTGATGTTCGTTTCGAAGAAGCCGAGCTCCATCCGGTTGAGCGGCGGGATCAGCGAGGCGGGATCGACCTTGGCCAGCGGACTGTCGTGCATGGTCTGCGCGGTGGCGGGATCGAGGATCCGCTGGCCGTCCAGCTCCCCGTCCTGCAGATGCGCGATCATGAACCGCGCCATGTCGGTCGCGGTGGATGACTCCGCGCCCGCCGGAGCCGGAATGATGAACTCGAAGCCTTGTCCGGGCCCCGATGCGCGTTCGTAGCCGGTCGACATTTGCGGCGCCAGCCGCGCCGGAAGCGGCTGCCGGAAGGTCGAGTTCCGCATGCCGAGCGGCGCGAACACGTGCTGCTCGACGTAGTCGTCGAACGGCGTGTGCGAGACCCGCTGGACGATGTAGCCGGCAAGCGTGGTCGCCCAGTTGGAATAGGCGGGCGTGCTGCCGGGCGCGTAGATCCGGTCCGGTATCGAGCCCTTGAGGTAGGTGCCGAGCGGTTCCATCTGCTTGGGGTTGTACGTAATGATCAGCTTGCCGGTTTCGTTGAAGCCCGCGGTGTGCGTCATGATCTGGCGCATCGTGACCGGCTGGCCGTTGAAGGGCGGGATGCGGAAGTCGAGGTAGGCGTTGACGTCCTGGTCGAGGTCCAGCTGGTGCTGCCCGACCAGCTGCATCACTGCGGTCCACGTCGCCAGCTTGGATACCGAGCCCGGCCGGAACAGGGTGCGGTCCGGATCGACCGGGGTGCGTTTGGCGACGTCGGAGAAGCCGTAGCCCCGCGCGGTCAGGATGTGCCCGTCCTTGACCACGGAGACTTCCGCACCGGCGATGTCGTCGACCCGCAGCGCGTAGGGCAGGTACCCGTCGAGCCAGCTGTCGACGTCCGCCTTCGTCAGCGGATGGGCTCCGGACGGTGCCGGAACCGTTGAACTCGCCGGCGTGGTCGGCTGACCGATGCTCGGTGTCGCGGCCGGGGGCGTCAAAGCAGGGGGTGCCAGGGTGTCTGTATCAGGCGGCGCCGCCGAAACCGCCAGCAGGCCGAGCAAGGCAATGGCCAGTGTCTTGAAACGTTTCATGGATGCTCCGGCCGTCCGTTCGCCCGTTCTCGCATGGTCCGCAACACGGCGATGGACACTGCTCGGACTGGGATAGCTTATGCTCAAGGGAGAGAGCGTCAACACGCGCACTTGAAACAACTTCAGGGCCTGAAAGCCGCCGCTCTGGCCGGGCAAATCCTTGACTATGTCCCAGGCAGGATGGCTATGATCCCTAGGCCTACCGGGCGACGTGGAAGCGCGCCGCCACTGGCCGACGCGCGGTATCTTTCTCAAGCGCCCGCGCGGCCCGAGCCCTTCTTTATCGGAACCGGAATGGGTTTGATGCCAGGGAACAAGCGCGGCCTGGGTGCATGGACGACCGTAGGATCCTCGAGACCATGACCATCCCCAAGGCTACGCTGGGCTCGCTGATGCGGAACCTGAGGAACCGGCGCGGCCTGACCCTCAAGCAGATGAGCACGATCACGGGGATTCCCTTCTCCACCCTCGCCAAGGTGGAGCACGACCGGCTCACCCTGACCTTCGACAAGCTGCAGATGGTCAGCGAGCGGCTGAACATCCGGATGGCCGACCTGTTCGCGGAGCCGGACACTGCGGCTCCCGCCATCGCCAACAGCCGGCGCAGCGTCGCCACCCTGGCCAACGCCCTGTCGGTCGCCACCGCCAACTACGACTACCACTACCTGTCCCCCGAGTTGCGGCAGAAGGACATGATCCCCATCGTGTCGCGCGTGAAGGCGCGCTCGCTCGCCGAGTTCGGCGACTTGGTCCGGCACGACGGGCAGGAGTTTCTTTATGTCCTGAGCGGCCGGATCGTCGTGCACACCGAGTTCTACGGTCCCGCCGCCCTGGCCGCCGGCGAGTCCATCTACATCGACAGCAGGATGGGACATGCCTACGTCCTGTCCGAAGGGTGCGACGAGGCGCTGGCGCTTTGCGTATGCTCGACGACGCAGGAAGAGCTGCTGGACAACGCGTCGCGGCAGATGGTCACGTCGGCACGGCCGAGACCGGTCCTGGACGGCCGGAAGAAGACCCGGCAGCCCGGGCCGGCGACCCGCTGATGTCGAACGGCGAGACGATGCGGTGCCTGGCCGTTTGCGAGCATCCGCATCGCGCTCGCGATGAGGGCCCTGCACGAATTACCGGCCCGACTGCCTAGGGGCGGTGCGAGCACGCATCCGGCCCGTGGCAGCCGGTTTCGTGCGTACGCTCCTCCTCTCGGCTCGGATCCTCGATCATGTGCTCCCCATCCGGTGACGGCCCACCGACGTGTTCCGTCCGCTACGACGTGACGGCCTGGTCCAGTTCGGGCCTGTTGAGCACGGTTCTCGCCCCCTTCGCGCGCCGCAGCCTCATTCCGGACTCGGTTCGGGCAAGCCGCAACGGCGACACGACGGTTGTCGAGATCGTCCTGGACGAGATGCCCGTCGGGCTGCGGGCCGGCTGCGAGGCCAACCTGCGGCAGCTGGTCGACGTGGTGCATGTCGGCGTGATGTCGACTTCCAGGTGCGGCCAGGACGGCATCGTGACCCCGCGCGACCAGACGCAAACATTCTTTCGATAGCGACCCAAAACGATTGACCGTATCCCACTTGGGACTATAGCGTCTCGTCCAGAGATTGGTCAGCCCGGCGCGCGGGTCATCTCGGGGGGAAGCCGATGAAGTGCCCACGCATCCGTCCACGTGAGGTGGCCGCCGTGCTGTCGCTCGCCGCGACGCCGGCCCTGGCGCAGACCGCGACGCCGCCCACCACCGCAGCCGGGGCGTCGACCTCGTCCAGCGTTCCTCCCGCCGGCAACGCCGGCCAGCGAGGCGGGGCGAAGACCAACGTCGCCCAGACCAACCCGACCCGGACCAACGAGCCCGAGCAGATCGTCGTCACCGCGAGCCGGCGGCGCGAGCTGCAGCGCAACGTGGCCAACAGCGTCACCGCGATCTCCGGCAAGGAGCTCGACCGCAAGCAGGAAGTCCGGCTGCAGGACCTGCTCGGTCAGGTACCGGGCCTATCGATCCAGGCGGAGGACAAGACCGCAGTCCGCATCGTGCTGCGCGGCATCAACACCGGCGGCGCCGGCGCCACGGTCGGCTCGGTGCTGGACGACGTCCCGATCAACACCACAGGGGCGCAGAACAACGCGTCCACCAACACCTCCAACCTCGACACCTATGACCTGCAGCGGATCGAGGTGCTGCGCGGGCCGCAGAGTTCGCTCTACGGCGCCACCGCCGAAGGCGGCCTGATCAAGTACGTCACCAACGCCCCGGACCCGCTGGCATTTTCCGGCGAGGTCGAGACCGGGATCGATGGCTCTACCGACGGCGGCGTCGGCGGAACCACCAAGGGGTTCGTGAACGTCCCGTTCTGGGATGGCAAGGCGGCGGTCCGCCTCACCGCCTGGAACGAGTGGTTTCCCGGCTACATCAATGATCCGGAAACCGGCAAGACCGACGTCAACGCGTCGCAGCAGTATGGCTGGCGCGCCTCGGTGCTGGTGCAGCCGACGCCGGACCTCACCGTCCGGCTCACCGCGGAGCGTCAAAGCCTGCTGAGCGACGCCTCCGACGACATCCAGGTCGTGGGTGCCGCGCTCACCCCGGCCACGCCGCCGCGCAACCAGCTTTCCCTGGTCGACGGCCTGACCAACAACACGGCGCTGCCGACCAGCAGCCAGAACGAGTCGGCGATCTATTACGGGACGGTCGACTACGACCTGCACGTGGCGACCCTCACCTCGGTCACCAGCTTTTCCTTCAACAACTTCGAGACCCTGGGTGACGAAACCAACGCGAACCTGGCGCCGGGGCTGACCTACGGCAACTACATCGGATCTATGATCTACGACGTCGTGCCCAGCCTGGTCGACGAGCGGCAGAACTCCAACACCGACAAGTTCAACCAGGAGGTAAGGCTTGCCTCGGATCCGGGATTGACGCTGCTCAACCGTCGCCTGGACCTGCTCGGCGGCGCCTACTACACGCACGAAACCTCCGCCTTCCGGCAGTTCCTGGACGCGCAGAACCCGGCTCAGATCGGCACGCTGCTGTCGCCGCCTCTCGGCGGCACCGCGCAATACGGCCAGCTTTCGGACTGGGCGGTGTTTGGCCAGTTCGACTACTACCTGCTGCGCAACCTCGACGTGGCGCTCGGCGGCCGGTTCAGCGGCACCGCGCAGCATGCCCAGACCACCAACTTCAGCGGCGCGTTGATTGGTTCCGGCAACGTGGCACCGCAATACACGTCGAACGACCACGACGCGCTGTACTCGTTCGCGCCGCGCTGGCGTCTGAACGACAACACCCTCTTCTATGGCCGCATCGCCACCGGCTACCGGCCTGGCGGGCCCAACCTGGCAGTGCCGACCCTGACCAACGTTCCTTCGTATCAACCGGACCGGACCGTCAGCTACGAGATCGGCTGGCGGCAGGACCTGTTCAACAAGACCGTTTCCATCGACCTGACCGGCTTCTACATCGACTGGAAGAACGTGCAGGTGCTGTCGATCGTCTCCACGTCTCAGGGCGAATTTGACGTCAACGGCAATGCCGGCGCCGCGGTCAGCAAGGGCGTCGAGTGGAGCTTCACCTGGCTGCCGTTGCGCGGCCTCCGGTTGAACGCGACCGGCGACTACACCGACGCGCGGCTCACCTCGAACTCGCCCGGCCTGGGCGGCGCTTCTGGCGACTACCTGCCCTACGTCCCCAACGTCAGCACCAGCATCAACGTCGACTACAGCTGGCACGCCTTCCGCGACTTCAACGCCTACGTGTCCGGTACCTGGACCTTGACCGGCGAGCGTTACACCGACTTCTCGCCGTCTCCCCTCCTGGTCTCGCACGCCCTGCTGCCCAGCTACAACACCGGCGCGATCCGCGTCGGACTCGAGAACAAGCGCTACGGGCTGGAAGCGTTCTTCAACAACATCGGCGACGAGCGCGGCATCACCTTCTACGAAAGCGAAGGCGGCGCCGGCCAGACCGGCCTGGCCAGCGTCATCCAGCCGCGCACCATCGGCCTGACCGCCCGGGTGAAGTTCTAGCCAGCCGCCCGAGGAGCAGAGGCATGAGGACCACGTCCAGCCGCGCCAGCCGAGCCGCCGCTCGGGTCGGACGCCGCCTCGGCATCCCGTCATGACGCCCGACCTGCAACCGGCTGCGCCGGCGGTGCTCGACCTGCCGCGACCCTACCTGCTGTTCCTGGGCGATGCCACGGAAGCCAGCTACGCCAAGACCGCCTTCGGCCTGCGGGACTGGGCGCCCGAGCTCTGCATCGGCGAGTACGTGCTGCCGGGCGGTACCGTCAGCACCGGCCTTCCCTCCCTTACGCCTGGGGAGGCCCATGCACGGGGCGCGCGGTCCCTGGTGATCGGCGTGGCGAACTTCGGCGGCGTCGTCCTGCCCGGCTGGGTCGACGCCCTGACGGAGGCATTGCAGGCGGGTCTGGACATCGTCAGCGGCATGCACACCCCGCTCTCGATGGTGCCGATTCTTGAGGAGACCGCAAGACGGCACGGCCGCAGGCTGGTCGAGGTCCGGGTTCCGCCCGCCACGATCCCGACCGCCACCGGGCGCAGGCGTAGCGGCAGGCGGCTCCTGACCGTGGGAACCGACTGCGCGTTGGGCAAGAAATACGCTGCGCTGTCGCTCGCGCGTGCCTTCGCCGCCCGCGGGCTGGACGCCGAGTTCCGCGCCACTGGGCAGACCGGCATCATGATCGCCGGCCGCGGCATCCCGATGGATGCGGTGATAGCCGACTTCGAGGCCGGCGCAGCGGAGATGCTCAGTCCCGACGCGGCGCCCGACCACTGGGACGTGATCGAGGGTCAGGGATCCATCTTCCATCCCTCCTTTGCGGCGGTGTCAGTGGGCCTGCTGCATGGCAGCCAGCCTGACGTGGTCGTGGTCTGCCACCAGCCGGGCCGGACCACCCTGGGTGGGCTCCCGGACTACCAGATACCGAGCCTGGAGGAGACCATCGACCTCACGCTCCGGCTGGGCAGGCTCACCAACCCGGGGATCCGCTGCGGCGGCATCAGCCTCAACACCGCGCATCTGGACGACGCTGGACGGCAGCGCGTGCTGGACGAGACGGGGCGCCTGCTCGGTGTTCCCGCTGCAGACCCGATGCGTCCGGGCCCCGCGTTCGACCGGCTGGTCGAGTCTTGCCTCGGCGGATGATGGATTTGGGGGCCTGTCACGTTGAGAGCGTTTGGTCGAATGGGGCCGCCGGTGCGGGCTAGCGGCATGAGCCAGCGACCTGACAAGCTTGCCGATTATCGCTTCCCGGTCGAGATATCAGCCACTTTGCTTGGCTTTACCACTCGTTCAGCCTGAGCCTGCGCGACGTCGCGCTGCTGCTGGCCGAGCGCGGCGTGATCGTGTCCTACGAGCGTCTGGCGCTGGTGCCTCAGGTTCGGCCAGGATTATCGCGGACAGATCGCGACGCTGGCGTCAGAGGCCAGGCGGCACCTGAACGAGGTGTTCCCGCGGATCAACGGCGAGCAGTCGACCAGCACGACGTCGTGTT
>CAXTMS010000119.1:7573-11004 GCA_964245345.1 uncultured Acetobacteraceae bacterium
AGGTTGTTGCCAGGAAAACATGGCCGCCCTTATGTCTTGCCAAGCCCGGTATTAGACCCGGCATCAACTTGGAGGCTGCCCATGGTCAATCAGTTTTTTCGTTCCGCGTCGCGCGGATCTGGCATCGCTCTCGCCGTCATGGTCGTAACAGCCCTGCCCATTCGCCATTATGATTCGGGTGCGAACGCGCAGGGCGACATCTCGCAGACCCTGGCGCCTACGCGCATCATCAGCCATGCCGCGCCTGCCGCAGGCGAGCCGTCAGCAACGATCACGAAGGTGGGCTTCGGGTTTGTTCCGTCTGGAATTCATCACTACCCCTCCTAGTTCTTGCGGAGCGCCTGGGTGTCTCACAACCCCAGGCGAGAGCGATTAACAGATTATCGTCTAATTATATAGACCAATTTGGTTCCCTCGCGACGTCGACTTTCTCTTGCCCGGTTCTGAAAAGCCCGTAGGCTGGCCGCTTGCGCCGAGTGAAACTGTTTTCACCGGGCGCCGGCGATGAGACGTATCGATGGAAAGCGGCCTTCGCGAGTGTTGGTCGTCGCTCCGGGCCATGTCCCTGGCCCCGGCCGTTATTGCATTGCTGGCAGCGTCATGGTCGAGCCCAGCATCGGCCGAGAGATCGACGTTTGCGACCTATGGTTTCGAACAAGGCTTGTCGAGCGTCGAAGGGACATCCCTGACCCAGGACCCGGCAGGCGATATTCTCATTTCCACAGAACATGGACTTTTTGCCTACGATGGCCGCCGTTTCGTAAACCTTGGCCCGGAACAAGGCTTGCCATCCGGAGGTGAAGTTCACTCCGTCGCCGTGGCGTCTACCGGACGCGTGGCTGTCCAATACCCGGGTGAGATCTACGTTTCGGATGCATCATCGACCCTATCGCGACCGGCCTCATCGCTTCGCTTCCGCCCATTGAGCCACCCTGGCATCGACTTCTACTCCGAGCGTACGCACCAGATGGCGGCGTGGGGATCTGGCTTCGTCTTCCTGGCTGGCAACACGACTATACGCATTGTTGTCTCACCGATCGCGCAAGCTTATGCCGAAAATATGCCTTATGATCAGGAAGAGAATACCTCCCTCAAGGGGGCCATGGCACTCTTCTCGGAGACCGGGCATCTTTGGGAGACGTTCGAAGATGGTCGCATCTGTGCTGCCGATCCTGGAGCGGTTCGTTGCTATGCTGCTTCCGATGGTCTCCCGCAAGGACCCTGGTATGATCTCATCGGAGACGGTCGCGGTGGCGTAATGGCACGTTCGTCTTTGGACGTTGCGACATTCAATCCTCGATCTTATCGATGGTCATCGTCTGTGCTTCCGGATCAGGGCGGCCGGTATGAGGCTTACTGGTCGAACCTTGGACTTTACCGCACGCCGGACGGGAAGCTGATCACCCAGTCGGTCCAGGGGCTCGACGTTCTTGATGCACATGGATGGAAGGAACTGACCGTCGCCGGGGGCGCTCCGGCTGGAACCATTGTCAGCGCGATGACCGATGGGGCGGGTCAACTCTGGTTCCACGTGATCGGGAGAGGTCTCGTGCGATGGGTCGGCTATGGGCACTGGGACACGATCGAGAAGGCAGATGGATTATCGGATGGCTACCCGTGGCAGACCGCCCGGTCTAAGGATGGTTCGCTGTGGGTCACGACAGATGACGGTGTCGATAAAGTCACCGGTTTGGGCGAGCTCAGACAGGTTTCGCAGGTCTTTCCAACTTCGTCTTATGCTCTGGCGGTGACAGCGCGTGGGGATGTCTGGGCCGCCTACAGTCACAAGGGCATCCAAGTGATCGATCCAACCTCTGGGTCGTTGGCTGTCATGGCCATGCCCGCCGTCGAGACCATCGTTCCAGTCGATCATCGCATCTGGATTGGGACGGCGGCAGGTCTTTACGATGTTGACGACAGCGCGGGACCACCTTTTCACCCAGCGCTGGTGAAAGCTTTGAAGACGCCGATCAACAGCATCAAGCCGGACGGTCAGGGCGGGATCTACTACCTTTGTGGCAATAAATTACATCATCTACATCAAAACAACATCGACGTTACCGTAGAAGGCAATAGATTTCCGGACAACTTCGACTCTCTGACATTGGTGCTTGGGCCAGACAACTCCCTATGGATTGGCGGAGAGGGCGGGCTATTTCATCTGACACTTCATGCTGATCACGTCGTATCTTCTACATCGATTTCGACTGAGGACATCGACTCGAACACGGTCCTCGCATTGATGGTCGATCATCGAGGATGGATTTGGGTTGGGACCGATCGTGGCGTCGAGGTCTACAACGGCCAGCGGTGGGTTGCTACCAACGCTGGTCAGGGTCTGCTCTCGAACGATGTCAACGAGGACGGCATTCGGGAGGATCCGGACGGCTCGGTCTGGATTGCGACAAGTCGTGGTGTCTCGCATCTACGTGATCCGGCTTCTCTTTTCGCCGATCATCCTTTGAACATTACGATTCCAGAAGCCCGTATTGGAACGAGATTGCTTGGTGCAGGCCAGATCCCTTATAATCACGATCCGCTAGTAGTTCAGCTCGGGACGCCAAACTATGGTGAGCGCCCCGTCCTCTTCCAGTATCGCCTGTCTGATGTTGATGGTGGATGGGTGTCATCATCTTATGACAGTATCCGTTATCCGTTCGTCCCGCCTGGACATCATGTGCTTACGGTTTTTGCCATTGACCTTCTGACGCATCGTCAGTCACAGGCTACTGACCTTGTCATCGATGTCGGTTTCCCCTGGTGGCGACAAGGGTGGGCAGAGGGACTCTGGAGCACGTGCATCTTGATCGTCCTGTACGGTGGAATGCGGTTCCGCTACCGGGCAATGTATTCGCGGCAAGCCGAACTAAAGCATCGTATAGCCGAAGCGACAGCGCACATCCGTCATCAAGCGGCGCACGATCAACTCACCGGGTTGTTGATCCGGTCGGAGGTTGAGCATCGCCTTGCGGAGAGGCTCGGGACGGGAGATGTCAAGCAGCAGCTGGTTATTGCGCTCCTCGATGTGGATCACTTCAAGCGCATCAACGACAGCTACGGCCACCTCGGGGGCGACGAGGTCCTTCGGTCCTTGGGAAGCATCATAAGACGGAGCCTCCGACACGATGAGTTCGCCGGACGTTATGGAGGCGAGGAGATCCTCCTTGTCCTCAACGACAGTGACGATTTTGCAGCGGAACGAGTCCTAAACCTTCATCTAGTCATCCGCCATGACACGTTCAAAGCAGGGTGCGAGCCAGTCGCTGTGACCTGCTCAATCGGCGTGGCTTGGGCCTCCAACGGCGACAACTGGGAAACGCTTATTGGTCGAGCTGATGCCGCACTTTATGAAGCCAAGGATGCTGGCCGCGACCGGGTAGTCGAGAGCCGCTCGCTTGATGTGCCGCACCCTGGATCCAGAAAGATTACCT
>CAXTMS010000120.1:0-10725 GCA_964245345.1 uncultured Acetobacteraceae bacterium
CGCCAGCCCCACTCGCTCCCAGCCCAGGAACACCCACACCGCCGCGACGCGCAGCTCGAACCACGGCCGGCGCCAGACCGGCATGGTGCGCCGGTGCCAGCTGAGCCAGTTGGCGAACAGCAGGATGTGCCGGCATTCCTCCTGCATCACCGGCTCAAAGGTGTCGATCAGCTCCGGCGGGAAGATGCCGGACCGGTGCGCCATGGCGAACAGCCCGAAGGCGAAGAAGCTGTCGATGCACTCGGAAAACCCGGTGACCAGGTAGGCCCATTCCGGATCGCGCGGCTCTAGGTAGGGCGGCTCGACCGCGAGCGGGATGTCGTACGCCTCGACCAGCCGGGACAGCACCTCCTTGTGCCGGTTCTCCTCCCAACCGTTGCGGGCGATGGCGTCGCGCATCTCCGGGTCGCGCAGGGTGGCGGCGTAGGCGGCCATGCGCAGCCGGGCCTTGCCCTCGGTCTGCACCGCGATGTCCCAGATCGGCAGCGCCACGATCCGGGCGAGCGTGTCGGGATCGAGCTTCGGCCAGTCGATCACCGACGGCTTGTACGGGTTGAAGGTGTCGTGGAACATCGCGCACATCGCCTGCTTGTGCGCAGCACTGCCGGGCCGGAGCCGGCCCCGGTGCGGGCTGGTCCAGTGGCGTGCGACGTGGTCGGCATGGGCGATGGTGGCGGCGTCGACGCCGCGCGGCGACACCGGAACGGGTTCGGCTGGGGTCATGATCGAGCGTCCTGGCGAGAAAGGGAAAGCGCACGCTTCGGGCGGCACCACGGACCCGGACGGGCATGGCGGTGCGGCAAGGGCGTGTTGCGGGTCCGGCGCCGGTGGCGGCCGGACGCTCAGCCGAGGACGGGCGGTCCGCGCGGGTAGGGTCGGATGCCGGTGACGGCCGGAGGCCCCGGCAACGCCAGGCCTTGTCCGGCCAGGCGGATGAAGCCCGGCTCCGGCCGGCACAACGCGGGATGGCCCGGTGCAAGCAGGTCGTCCGCGTCACCGGATGACGGCATCACCCCGAACGGGCGCAGGACCATGTGCCGCTTCGGATGGGCAGGCGCCGCGGTCGCGAAGCGGGACTGGCTCCCGCACATGACGACGACGCCGCTTGAAGCCTGGCTGGCCAGCAACCCTGCGGCGCGACCGGCAGCCTGGCTGGCCACCGCGACCTGGCCGCCGAGCGCCAGCACCGCCACCAGCACGCAGAACAGTCGGCCAAGGGCGCGGGGACGCGCAAAAGGTCGCCGGGTCTTCACGGGGACGACCGTAGAACAACATCGACCGCATGGAAACGCAGGCATCGACCGGCAACGCGGGAGGTTGGCGCCCGAAGCCGACCTGCTACCATCGATCCATGACGTCCGGTCCAGAACGCATCCGGCTGTTTGTGACCTTTGCGCGCGCCGTGCTCGCGACCCTGGCGCTCGTCAGCCAGCTCGTGCTCGGCACCCTGCTCCTGCCGGACGAGGCGGCAACCGGCGCGGCTGCACGGCTTCGTGCCGTCGCGATGCTCTGCACCGGCACGGCCAGGGGGCCGGATGCGCCCGCGCGCCATCGGCACCGTCCGGACGTGGCGGCGACCTGCCCGGCCCCGCGCGCGCTGGAGCTGGCGGCCGTCATCCTGATGCCGGCTGTCGCGCTGCCGTCGCTGGTGGTGTCGTCGGGCATGAGGCTGTTCGCGGTGCCGCCGGCGCGCGGCCCGCCCGGAGTCCCGGCCTGGGCACTGCATGCCCGAGGTCCTCCCCACCTGACCTGAGCACCGCCAAGCGGCGCCGGCGCCCTGCTCCGGCGCTTTCGGCCTGTCTTTCGTCAGGACAACAGCATGAACAAGATATCCATCGTCGCCGCCTTCGGGTGCGCGCTGCCTGCCGTCGCCAGCCTCCCCGCCCGGGCGCACGTCGTCGCCGGCGCGCGGGTGTTTCCCGTCACCCTCACCTTTGACGATCCCGGGGTCAGCGACGAGGTGTCGCTGCCCGCCTTTTCCTACAGCCGCAGCGGCGCCGACGGCGGCACCGGTCCCAGCCACGAGTTCGATTTCGGCTTCGAGTACGACAAGACCATCACGCCCAACACAGCGCTGATCTTCAACGACGGCTACGACGTGATCCAGACCAACGGCTCGAAGACGCAGGCCGGGTTCGAGAACCTCGTCATCACCGGCAAGTGGCAGCTCTACACCAACGACCCGCACGAGTTCGTGGTGTCGCTCGGCATCATCCGCGAGCTCGGCGGCTCCGGCACCGACCACATCGGCGCCGATCATGACGGCTCCACAGCCCCTACCTTGTATTTCGGCAAGGGGCTCGGCGACCTGCCGGTGCCGGCGCTGCGGCCGTTCGCGGTCACCGGCGAGCTGTCCTACACCATCGCCGACAAGGAGCTGAAGGCGTTCACCCCATCCCCCGCCAGCTTCGCCACCGGCGCCGGCGGCGGGGAGTCGCCAGCCAGCGGCATCGCGGCGCAGTTCAACAACGGCAACAACAACGCCTGGGCCGGCGCCGTCTCGCTGCAGTACAGCATCCCCTACCTGCAGACGCAGGTGCACCACTTCGACCTGCCGCACCTGTTCGACAACCTTCTCCCGCTGGTCGAGGTGACCTGGACCTCGCCTGCCTCGTCACCGAGCACGCAGGGCACCACCTGGACGGTCGCCCCGGGCGTGATCTACCTCGCGCAATGGGGCGAGGTCGGGGTCGAGGCGCTGATCCCGGCCAACAAGGCGGCCGGCACCACCGTCGGCGCGGTGGCGCTGTTCCACATCTTCCTGGACGACCTGCTGCCGCACAGCCTCGGCAAGCCGGTGTTCCCGTGAGCGGGCGCGGAACCGTGCCCACGGCAACACGGCTCGCACGGGCGATCCTGCTGTGCGCGGGGTTGGTCCCGATGCTGCCGGGAGCCGCCATCGCGCACGCCTTTCTGGCCAAGGCGACTCCCGCGGTCGGCAGCACGGTTGCGGCGGCGCCGGCTGAGCTGTCCATCGACTTCACCCAGGGCGTCGAGCCGGCGTTCAGCCATATCGAGGTTTCGGACGCCGGCGGCGCCAGGGTCGACCGCAACGACGTGCATGCCGAGGGCGGCGACAGCCGGCTGGCGATCGGGCTGAAGCCGCTGCCGCCCGGCCGCTACCTGGTCAGCTGGCAGGCGGTCTCGGTCGACACCCACCGGACGCAGGGAAGCTTCAGCTTCACGGTCGCACCGTGACGGTGCTGAACGGCGCGCTGCCCGCCTTCGCGATCTCCGGCGGGATGCCGCTGGCGACGATCCGCGGCGGGTTCGACCTGGCGCTGTTCTCCGCGTTCGGCACCCTGCTGTTCGCGGTGGGCGTGCTGCCGCGTGCACGGGCAAGGATGCCGGCCGAGGCGGCGTCGACGCTGGACCGGCTGTTGCTGGCGCTGGCGCGGGGCAGCCTGGCCGCCGCCCTCCTCGCCGGCGCCGCCTGGCTGGCGATGGAGGCAGAACAGATGGCGGGCGCCGAAACCCTGGCGCAGTGGCGGGCGGCGCTGCCGCTCGTGTCGGGCTCGACCGCGTTCGGCCGGCTGCTGCTTGTCCAGGGCCTCGGGCTCGTGGCTGCCCTGCTCCTGCTTGCAAGCGGCGGCGGGGCGCTCCGGCGACGCCTGGCGCTGTCGGCGTCCGCGATCGTGCTCGTGTTCCAGGCCGGGCACGGGCACGGCATGTCGATGTCGGGCGCCCTCGGCCTGCTGACGATCGTGAACGGTGTTCATCTGCTGGCGGGGGGTGCCTGGCTCGGCGGCCTCCTGCCGCTGCTGCTTGTGGCCAGGATCGCGCCGCCCCGTGCCGGTGCCACCGCGGCGCGGTCGTTCTCGGTGCTGGGAAAGTGGTGCGTGGGCCTGGTGGCGGCGACGGCCGGCTACCAGGCGTGGATCCTGGTGGGCTCGGTGCCGGCACTGGTCGGTACCGCCTATGGCTGGATCGCCTGCACCAAGCTGCTCCTGTTCGGCGTGCTGCTGGGCTTCGCGTGGGTGAACCGCTACCGCTTCGCGCCCGCCCTGCTCGGGAACGAGCCGGACCGGGCGAAAAACAGGCTCGTCCTCAGCATCGCGGTGCAGAGCGGCTTCGGCGTGCTGGTGCTGCTGGCCGCCGGCGTGCTGGCGAGCCTGGCGCCCGGCATGCACATGCAGGCGGTCTGGCCGTTCAGCGAGCGGCCCAGCCTGGCCACGGTTCGCGAGGATGCCGGGTTGCGCCTGGAGGTGGCGCTGGCGCTGGGGGCGCTGGGCTGCGCGGTCGCGCTGGCCGGGTTCGCGCTGGTGCTTCGCCGCTGGCGCCGGGCCGCGGTGCTGACGGTCGCGGTCGTGATCGGCGTCCTGGCGCTGCCCCATCTCGACCTGCTGCTGGTCGAGGCCAGCCCGACCAGCTTCTACCATTCGCCGACCGGGTTCACGTCGGCCAGCATCATCGAGGGCGCGTCGCTGTACCCGGGGCACTGCGCCGCCTGCCACGGCGCAGGCGGACGGGGCGACGGGCCCCTGGCGGCCGGGCTGCCGGTCCCGCCGGCCGACCTGTCCGCCGCCCATCTCTGGATGCACGACGACGGCGAGCTGTTCTGGTGGCTGACGCACGGCATCGAGGCTCCCGACGGCGGCCAGGCGATGCCCGGCTTCGCGTCGGTGCTGTCGGAGGACCAGCGCTGGGCGCTGATCGACTTCATCCGCGCGCGCAACGCCGGGCTGGCGCGTCGCGCCACCGGGGCGTGGCCGGTCCCGGTGCGGGCGCCGGGGCTGCAGGCCACCTGCGCCGGCGGCCGCACGGTGACGCTGGCGGAGCTGCGCGGCCGCATCGTGCGGGTGGTGTTCGCCACGGCGCCGGCGGTGCCGGATCCGGACGTGGTGACGGTGCGGGTTTCCGCCGACCCGGAGGTCCGTCCCGACGGGAAGACCTGCGTCGCACGCGACCGGACGATCGCGCCGGCCTATGCCCTGGTCACCGGCGACGCGTCAGGCGGACAGGTGCTGGTCGACGCGCAGGGCTGGCTGCAACGGGTGGCCGGGCCGGGATCGCTGGAAGCGGACATACGCGCGCTCAGGAACCACCGGGCCGGGCCGCCGGCAGCCATGGAACGCGAACACATGGCCATGTAAGGCGCGGGGCCATGGAAAGGCAGGCGACCCGACGCGGGTTCAGCGCGGCGGCGGCAGCGACTGCTGCTGCACCGGCCCGGTCGGGGCCAGCTGCATCGGGCCGTTCGCGTCCGACGGCTGCGCGTAGGCGCCGGGTTGTCCGTAGGGTGGCGGGCCATAGGGCGGTGGCGGCTGGACGGGTTCGGGGGCGCCGTAGCGCATCAGCGCCGCGCGCAGCGGGTCGGCGCCCGGGTTGTTGACACGCATCGCCACCACGATGTCCTCCGGCCCGACCGGCTGACCGTAATACGCCCGGTCGCCGGCGCTGTCGGAGCTCATGATGCTGCCCTGCAGCGCGATACCGGCGAACAGGCCGCGTGCCTTTTCCACCGCCACGATGTCGGCGCGCAGCGCCGCGGTGGTGGCGCCCTCCATGCCGACGCCCAGGGTGGCGAAGGCGAGCGAGGCGTCGGCGCCGATCTTGAACTGGCTGTCCATCACCGCGGTCAGGCCGCGCCTGGTCATGATGAACAGCATCACCTCGGCGTCCTGCACCCCCGCCTGCAGGCCGAAGCTGCCCGAGCCCATGGAATAGAACGCGGGCGCCGACCAGGACCCGTTGGCGTCGCGCGACAGCAGCACGCAGCCGCCGCCGGAGCCGCCGAACAGGAAGCTCATGCGGAAGATGCTGGGGCAGATCATCACCCCCCTGGCGCGCGCCAGCAGGCGGCGCTCGGTGGGGTCGTTGGCGTGCCAGTCCAGCACGTCCTGGGCGGTCAGGGTGGCGCGGTCGACCAGTTCCTGCTGCTGCTGCTGTCGCGTGCCCTGCGCCAGCGCGCCGGAGCCCGGCAGCACGGCCCCGAGCAGCGCCCCGGCCAGCAGGACCGGTGCCAGCCTCGGTGTCGGCGACCGGGACCGGGCGGCGGAAGAAAGATGCATGGAACCGTGTCCTCGACCTGTCGACTCAGCTGATGCCGAAACTGCGTCGAAACAATGACCTGTCTCGCGCGCTTCGGACAGAGTCTTATCACGGATCAGTCCAGGTCGACCCGTGCCGCCTCCGACAGCGCCGCCGCGACGCCCGGGGCCGCCGCCACGATCGGGATGCCGCGCTCGAGACCGCCGTCGCGCAGGAACGGCGACACCCGGGCGCCAGCCTCGTGCAGGATCGCCAGCGCCGCCGCCACGTCCCACAGGTTGATGTACAGCTCGATGTAGCCGTCCAGCCGACCGCAGGCGACGTCGGCCAGCGCCATCGCGCCGGAGCCGCCGGAGCGCGGCATGGCGCCCAGCGCCATCACCCGGTCTACCGTGGACACGAAGTCGGCCCGGCTCACCTTGGGGCTCCAGCCGACCTCCACCATCGCCCGCGCCGGGTCACCCACCGGGGAAGCACGGATCGGCTGGCCGTTCAGGGTGGCGCCGGCGCCGCGCAGGGCGGCGAAGGTTTCGCCCAGCGCCGGCGCCGCCAGGATCCCGGCGACCGGCCGGTCGTGCTGCAGCAGCCCGAGCGACACGCACCAGCGGTCGCGGCCGCGGGCGAAGTTGGAGGTGCCGTCGATCGGGTCGACCACCCAGCGGTATTCCCCGTCGCGGGTGCGGCCGGTTTCCTCGCCCTGGAACCCGTCATCGGGGAAGCGGGCGGCAACCCGCTCGGCGATCAGCGCCTCGACCGCGCCGTCCGCCTCGGTCAGCCAGTCCTGGGCGCTTTTCTGCGTGCCGGACGGCCCGCCGGAGGGCGGACGCATCCGCATCGCCAGCGCCGCCGCCTCGGCGACGATCGCCTGCGCCGCCCCGAAGCGGTCACGCAGGGTTTCGGACGGGAGATCGGAAGGGGTGATGGTCATGAGGCGCAGCCTGGCACGGCGTTCCGCTTCATTCCACCAGGGGCAGTAGGGGGCTTTGCAGTGTTGCACGAAAGCGAACGGTTGGGGCGGACCGAGCTGCCATATGTGCCAACATATAACCGTTGCGAGGCTGTTGCAGTCCGTCATTGTCGTCGGGCCGAAGCGCAAAGGCCAGAGGCGGTGCCGTTCCTCAATGCCACTCGGCGAGGGTAGCGACCGCCTTACCTTCGGCTAGACTCGCCCTTTGTTGTCGCGGGCCGGCTGGAACCGCTCGGCAATGTCAGAGGCCGGTTCGCCGCAATCCACAGGGTTTCTTAGCAGGTCTTTCAAATAACTGTCGGCCTCATCTTTGTTTCTATATTGAATGTTTCAATTTCATGGCTGCCTTACCTAATCATCAAGCCGGTCTGGTGATCCGGCACTGTCAGCTCAACGCGCATGATACGCGCATGATTTGAAACTCAAGGTTTGGGTGAGGACGAGGGACGCGAAGCACGTTCCCGGCCCTGGCGAAGCGTGTCGAGGTAGAACAACAAGCTGGCGTCGAGGCGTTCCGTCATGAACTGCCGATAGGGCGCGGGATCGCGGGCGACCTGTAGCGTTTGCAGACCTTCGATGTAGGCCGGACGTTGCTCAGGTCCGATGACCACGGGCGGATATCCACCTTTGAGCAGGACGAGGTTCATCAACAGTCGCGCCGTGCGGCCGTTGCCGTCGCTGAACGGGTGGATGGTGGCGATCTGCTCATGCGCCGTGACGGCGGTTTCGGCCGTGGCCGGGGCGTTTGCCAGCCATCGCCCGAAATCGCCCATCAACGGCCGGACTTGAGCAGGTGGCGGGGGCCGGTAGGACGTGCCGGTGATGAGCCGTTGCGCGTCGGCGTATCGACCGGCGGTTTCCGGATCGGAGCGGCCGAGGACCAGAGCGTGAATCTGGCGCACGTCCGCTTCACGGATCGGCTGATCCCGAACTGCCAGCTCCCGCACGTAGCGCAACGCGCCCAGGTGATCGACCGCTTCCATGTGATCGCGCAGCGACTTGCCGCCGATAGTGAAGCCTTTTTCCAAAACGATGGCTGTTTCCGACCGGGTGAGGGTGTTTCCCTCGATAGCGTTGGACGTGTAAGTCAACTCCACATCATACCAAGAAGACAGCGCGGCTAGTCCTTTCGGAGACAAAGGCCGCAACTTGTCTAGTTCGGCCTTCTTCTGCGACAGGGCATTGTCGATAGTGTCCATGTTCTGACAGTAACAGGAAGCGACGGCGGTTTCCACGATGACGCGACCGGCTCGAAGGTAAGCAAGGGTCGAAACTCAAGATTTCTGGGCAACCCGCTAACGGGTGGAAATCCCAGTGCCAAGGGTTGACCGAAAACCTGACCGATCTACCCGCACGAACTGGACCGGCTACGCCCGCGTCAGCACCTGCGGTCTACTCGTACAACCTTTGGACTCTGCCTAGGGTCTCGATCCCGACCGATGTTCGTTCCACTCGACGCGCGGCCGCAACGAGGCGGTGATGGCCGGGTCCTCCGGTGCCACCAGCCGGCTCGCGGCTAGGGCGGCGAATCCGCAATGGCGCCTAGCGACCCATCATATGCTGATCGGACGAGATCTGATCGCATGCGCGCCCGGTCGGATCTGCCCCAATGCCATGACCAACGTTGTAGATCCTCAACACTCGACATTCCTTGAACGCGATACAAGTTGCGTCCGAGGCATCGATGATGCAGCGGTTGCGAACCATACGAACCGCATGTCCGATGCCTTCATCCTCCAGACAGGCCGCGACCCAACCGTTCGCTCGCCACCGGTCTGGATCCGCGATGGACGGCTTTGCCAGGTTGCACCACCTCGCCGAGGATGGAGCGTCGCGACCGCTCGGGTGGACGCCGTGCCGGGACGGAGGAAAAGGGATGACGGTTTGGCGCTTGCTTACGACGCTCGCCCTGGCCTGCTCGATCGCAACACCGGGCAGCGCCAAGGACGGCGGCTTGGTGGAGTTCCAGGGCCGGCGCTACCATGTGCCGCTGCAGGCGGACCAGTTGGCCGACCCGGACCACGTCCAGCGGTTCGGTACCGCCATGGAAGTCGAGCTTCCGGCCGCGTTCTGGAACAGCCTGTATCGCAGCCCGGCTGCTGCAACGGGTTGGCAACTCGACCCGCGAGACATGCCGCTTCGGCTGACCTTGCCGGACGACATCTATGTCTGGTCCACCGGCCAGCCTGCCGGGCATCCGCCCGTGCCGCAAAGGCTCCGTTCGGATGGGGTGCAGCACGGGGTGCATGTGTGGGAGGATGCGACGTCCCGCGCGCCGTTCGGGCGCCTGCTGCTGACCTATGCCGGACGGACGGATTTCTATGTCGTGTGCGACCGCCACCAGATCTGGAACCAGCAGGATTCGTGCGACCTCGTGTGGAACGATTCCGGTGTGCTGGCCGTGTTCTCGATTTACGGCAATCTGATCGCTACGGCGCCCCGTGTCGTCGATGCGTTCGTGGCCGCGATCCGTTTATCGGGGTCATCGCTACCGTTGTGAGTGCCGAGCGACTGGACCGGCGTGAACACGGCGCAGATGCCGCCGTCGGCGTGTCAGCCGGGGCGGTTCGAGGCACGGCCAGAGCAGTCTCAAATCACGTCGGCGAGGGCCTCAAACAGGATGGCGTCTTCCAAGGTGGCAGACCGGGCCATGATGGCTGCCAGCCGCGCGCCGAAAGACGGTCATTCCACCCGGCGCGCGGCGCGCAGCGAGGCGGTGATGGCCGGGTCCTCCAGCGCCGCCAGCCGGCTCGCGGCCAGGGTGGCGAAGCGGTGCGTCAGCACGCGGCGGGTGGGCGCGGACAGCTTGTGCACCGCCGCCTCGCGCAGCAGCTCGGCTTCCGCGGTCACGCCGGCCGGCAGGCAGTGCGGGCCGACGCAGGCCACGATCAGCCCCGCATCCTCCGGCAGCAACCCTTGCGGGAAGCTGTCGTCCACCGCGAAGTAAAGCGCGTCGCAATACTCGCGATACTCCGGCCACTTCCCGTCGCTGAGGAAGTCGCGCGGCCCTGACTTGACCTCGATGCAGCTGAACCCGCCATCGGGCCGCAGCGCCAGGATGTCCGCCCGCCTGCCGTTCGGCAGCGGCACCTCGTGCAGCACCACCCAGCCCAGCAGCCCGCACAAATGCGCCGCCGCGCGACGGATCGCCAGCTGGTTCTCCGGCAGGGCGATCGGCCGCAGCGCCTCGGCAAGCGCCTCGTCCGGCAGGATGACGGGGATCGTGTCCATGGATCGCGTTGTCGCGCCGCAGGCCACCCCGCCGCAAGCCTCGATCTCGTCGCCCACCCGTTGCCGCCCGGTCCGACGCAGCCTATCGTTTCGGCGCAAACACGAAGGGAGGCTGAGGTGCCGAGGACCGGCTTGGTGCCGCTGATCGCCGCGGCGGCCCTGTGCACCGGAGCCGCCATCCCCCAGACCACCCGCGTCGGCGGCCACACCTACGCCTTTCCGCTTTCCTTGTTCGAGGGCGGTGAAGTCGAGACAGGGCCAGTCAGCGGCATTCTGATCGAGCTTGCATGGCCGGAGATGCGGCCGCTCACTTCAGACGAAGCGGCCATGTGGCCCCCGCGGGACACCATCCGGGTTCTCGCCAACAATGGCGCACGGGTCGATGGCGATGCCGTGCCCGAGGCCAAGCTCCTGGCCGAGATCCCGATCATCGTATCTGCCTCCGCCGAGCTCAGCAGCGGCATCGACGACAGCGCGTCCGGTCATCCCCATCCCCCCCGCCCGGCCCCAGCTGGTGAGCCCCCGCGAGGCACCGT
>CAXTMS010000121.1:0-10598 GCA_964245345.1 uncultured Acetobacteraceae bacterium
CGTGGAGGTGGTCAGGCCCAGCATCACCCGCCCGACCGCCCGCGCCCGCTCGTCATGGGGCACCATGGACGCGGCGACCAGGGCAGCGACGCCGAAGAAGGCGCCGTGCGGCAGCCCGCTGAGGAAGCGGAACACTCCCTCCGTCCAGAAACGGTCGGACAACCCGCTGAACAGGTTGCCGACCGCACACAACGCCATCATCCCCATCAGCAGCCTGTGCCGGGCCACGCGCGCGCACAGCACGGTGATGACCGGCGCGCCCACCATCACGCCGAGCGCATATAGGCTGATCAGCGCGCCCGCCTGCGGCACCGTCACGCGCAGGCTTCCAGCGACCGCCGGAAGCAGCCCCATCATGGAGAATTCTCCGGTGCCGATGGCGAAGCCGCCGACGGCTAGTGCCGCGATCGCCCGGCTGCGTCCGAAGGGCGCCGTGACCGGCGCGCGCAGGCGCGGGGCATCTGCCAGGATCTCGGTCATGCGGCGGGCAGGCTCCGGGACGGCATACCTGGGATCGTGCACTGCAACATGACAAAGGCCAAGAGGCCGCGGCGCCGGGCAGCCGTTCGCGGATCGCCGGCCGCTGCGCCGGTTCAGCGCCCGGCCTGATCCTTCAGCCGCTGCCGCGCCAGATGCCCTACCAGCGCCGCACCCGCCTCGATCAGCCGGCTGGTGACGGCCGCTCCGGTTGCGGCCGAGCACAAGCGGGCATCCCCCGTCACGGCGCTGTCGCCGAGCTCCACCGGCACGCCGATCTCGATCCCGCCCAGCCGGGCGGTGCCGAACCCGACCACCTCCAGTCCGCTTACCTGTCGCGGTGCCGCCGGCGCCGACGGAACGAGGTCGGGGCGGACCAGCTCCGGGAACAGGTGCATCGCCACGCTGGCCAGCGGGTCCGCCCCATGCCCGGCCGAGCGTTCCGCCTGCTCGGCTCCCAGCAACTCCGGCAGCAGCATCCCCGCCACCTTCCAAAGGTGCAGGCACGGCACCAGCACCCCGTGCGACAGCAGCACCTCCTGCGTCGCATCGTGGACCGCCTGGGCGTTGCCGCCATGGCCGTTGACCACGACCAGCCGCACCACGTCGTGGCGCAGCAGCCCGTGCAGCATGTCGCGCAGCACCAGGCGCAGGGTGGTTTGTTCCAGCGCGATGCCGCCGACCCGGCTGCCGAAGAAGTCGCGGCCGCCGAACGGCAGCACCGGCGCCACCAGCGCGTCGTGCCCGGCCCGGATCGACGCCGCGGCGATCAGCTCCGCCACCCGCTCGGCAAGAAGATAGTCGCCCATCGGCACGTGCGGTCCCTGGTCCTCCAGGCTGCCGAGCGGCAGCAGCACCGTGGCGCCGGCACCGAGCCGGTCGGCGGCCTCCGCACTGGTGAGGGTGCCGAGGCGGACCTTGACGGCAGCGTGGTTCGGAACGGCATCGGCCATGGCGGGCGTCCTGGACATGGGTTCCGCCGCGACGCTTGACGATGCCAGCGGCCGCCGGGATACCGGCACGACGTCGAGGATGAGGACCACGGATGGGCAGGATTCGGATCGTGCTGCCGGCGATCATGTGCGGCCTGGCGGCATGCGGCGCAACCCTGCCGGCACGCGCCGCAGCCGGTCCGGGAGCCGGCTGGAACGCCGCGCAGTGCGGACGCGAGCCGGCGGCGCCGATGGTCGATACCACCACGGTCGACCGCTACAACGCCAGCGTCGACCGCGTCGCCGCCTACGAGCGTGCCGCACGGAGCTACGATGCCTGTGTCTCCAAGGCGGCAACGGCGGAGCAGGCCGCGATCAGCAACGACGCCCGCCTGCGGATCGACGCGATCCAGGCGGTCAGCGGCGGGGTGCAGAAGCGGATCGCCGCCAACTTTTCCGCCCTGACCGGCGCGCTCCGGGCCGGCACGGCGCGGCTGCAGCCGCCGAAGCCGGTGCACTGACGGCTCCTCCTCCCGGGACGGCGCATCCCGGACCCTACTGCAGGCTGACCGGCCACCGTGCCAGACGCGCCCGGTCCTGTTCCGGTGAAAGGTCGTGCGGCCCCTGCGCCACCTGCATCGGCAGGCCGGGAATCTGCTCCGGATGCGCCCAGCAGTCGACGCCGGCGAGGCTGCGCGTGCAGTATGGCTGCGGTGGCACCGGCGGCGCCACCGGCCGGCAATAGCTCTGCCCCTCGTCGAGCCGCACCACCGAGCAGTCGCGTCCGGTGACCGCGGAATACACCATGTCCGGCACCGAGCGGTGGAAGATGGCGATGTCCGCCCCCACCCCGGCGGTAAGGGGGATGACGGTCGCGGGAACGCAGCCGCCCAGCCAGGTCAGCACGAAGGCGCAGAACAGCGGGATCAGCAGAAGCGCGCGTTGCCTGTTCATGGCGACACCCTGCACCACGTTGATGAACGGATCCTGAACGGGCCGACCGGTCGCCGCCCATCATCGTTTGCCGGCAGGAAGCGCCGCCGCTATGGTCCGCCGCCGGCGCGCCTGCGGGGAACGTGCCCAGGGAGATCGGACTGCACGTGGTCGACGACATCTTCAGCGAGATCGACGAGGATCTTCGCGGCGAGCGCATGCGCGCCCGGACCCGTCGGCTGGCGGTCGCCGGCCTGGCGGCCCTGGTCGTGGTCGGGCTCGCGTTCGGCCTGTGGCAGTACCTGCACTACCGCCAGCAGCAGCGCGCCGCCTCCGTGGCGCAGGCCTATTTCGCGGCGCAAAAGGATGCCGACACCGCGCCGCTCGCTGCGGCCGGCCCCGACGCCCCGCCGACGCCCGAGCAGGTCCGGGCGATCGGCGAGTTCGCTGCCGTCGCGGCCAAGGGTCCGGACGGCTTCGCCACCCTGTCGCGGCTGCGCATGGCGGCGCTGGACTGGAAGAACAAGGAGCACGGCGCGGCGCTCGGGCTGTGGGACCAGGTCGCGCAGGACCGCGGCGCTGACCCCGACCTGCGCGGCCTGGCCGACCTGCTGTGGGTGCAGCACCAGGCGGACGACGCCGACCCCGGCCTGCTCAAGACACGCCTGCGCGACATCTTGCTGCCGGCGAGCCCGTGGCACCTGCTGGCGTTGGAAGCCGACGCGCTGATCGACCTGCGCGTCGGCCACCTCGCCGACGCGAAGCGCAAGCTCACCAGGCTGGCCCAGGACGGCTCCGCGTCCGAAAGCGAGCGCGCCCGGGCCAGCGGCCTTCTCGACACCCTCGACACCTCGAAGACCGGCGGATGATGCACCAGCACGACGATCTCGGCTCCCGTTGCCTGTCCCGAGGCCGCGCTGCGCCGGTGCGGCTCGGCCGGCGCGGGGTGCTGCTGGGCGGCCTCGGTGCGTTGTCGTTGCCGCTGGCCGGCTGCGGCATCTTCGACGACGACAAGAAGCCGGTGCTGGCCGGCCGGCGCGAGGACGTGCTCAGCATCGGCGCCGGCCTCACCGTCGACGAGACCGACACCACCCCGATCTCGCTACCGGACCCGGTGATCGAGACGGACTGGCAGCAGCCCGGCCGGGTGCCGAGCCACGAGTCGGTCAACGCCCGCGTCGACGGCACCCGCCGGATTTGGAGCACGCGCCTCGGCGTCGGCGCCGGCGACCGCGGCGTGCTGGCGGCGGAGCCGGTGGTTGCGGACGGGCGCGTGTACGCCATGGACGCGAGCGGCGTGGTCGGCGCCTTCGACCTCGCGAGCGGCAACCGGATCTGGCGCACCGACACCAAGCCGAAGAAGAGCCGTTCCTCCAACGTCGGCGGCGGCCTCAGCTTCGCCGACGGCACCATCTACGTGGTGGACGGGGTGGCGGAGTCGCTGGCGCTCGACGCGGCGAACGGCACCATCCGGTGGCGCGTCGGCGTCGGCACCCCCGGCCGGTCCGCGCCCACCGTGGTCGAGGGGCGCATGTTCTTCGGCACCATCGACGAGAAGCTGTTCGCGCTCGACGCCGCCACCGGCAGGCAGCTCTGGATGTACCAGGCCAGCGCGTCCGAAACCATCGTGTTCGGGCAGCCGGCGCCCGCCGTGGTCGGCGGCGTCGTGCTGGCGGGCTTCGGCTCCGGCGACATCGCCGCCATCCGGGCCGAGACGGGCGAGCTGTTGTGGAGCGACACGCTGGGCTCGACCGGCGGCCGCAACTCGATCCTGGACTTCTCCTCCGTGCACGGCCTGCCGGTGATCTCCGACGGCACCGCCTACGTGATCAGCGTCGGCCAGGTGCTGACCGCGATCGACCTGCGCTCCGGCCGGCGGCTTTGGGAGCGCACGGTGGCCGGCAAGGACGGTCTGGTGGTGGTAGGCGAATGGCTGTTCCTGCTCAGCCAGGACCAGCAGCTCGCCTGCCTCGACAAGAGCAATGGCCACGTGCGCTGGGTCACCACCCTGCCTCGGTTCCGACGCCCCAAGCCGGGCAAGGGCCCGATCGGATGGAGCGGCCCGCTTCTGGCGAACGGCCAGCTGATCTGCGTCAGCGACTTTTCCAAGCAGGGCATGATCACGGTGGACGCCCTGACCGGCAGGCTCGGCGACACGTCCAAGGTCGCCAGCCTGATCGCCATGACGCCGATCGCCGCCGGCGGCCACATGCTGGCGATCAGCGAGGACGGCATGCTGTCCGCCTATGGGTAGGCTCCCGGACGGTTCCCGGTGAGGCGCGGCAGCCGCTCGGCGCCTCCTCCTCCCGACACCACGCCCTTCCGCCTCCTGCCGGTGGTGGTGATCGCCGGACGGCCGAACGTGGGCAAGTCGACCCTGTTCAACCGCCTGGCCGGCCGGCGCAGCGCCATCGTGTCCGACACTCCCGGCGTCACCCGCGACCGCAAGGACGCGGAAGCCGTGCTGCGCGGCCGGCGCGTGCGCCTGATCGACACCGCCGGGCTGGAGGAGGCCGCCCCCGACAGCCTGTATGGCCGCATGCGCGCCTCCTCCGAGCATGCGGTCGCGGAAGCCGACCTGGTGCTGTTCTGCATCGACGCGCGCACCGGCATCACTCCGGCCGACGGCCATTTCGCCGCCTGGCTCAGGCGCCAGGGCCGGCCGGTGCTTCTGGTCGCCAACAAGGCGGAAGGCCGCGCCGGCACCGCGGCCGCGCTGGAAGCCTACAGCCTCGGTCTCGGCAGCCCGCTCGCGGTGTCGGCCGAGCACGGCGAGGGCCTGGCAGACCTGATGGGCGAGATCGCCGAGCGCCTGCCGCCCGAGGACGCGGCGCCGGCGGACGAGGCGGTTGAACCCCTCCCGGAGGAGGTTTCCGAGGACAACGAGGTCGCGCTGCCGCCGCGTCCGCCCGGCCCGCTTCGGCTGGCGATCGTCGGGCGTCCGAACGCCGGCAAGTCCACCCTGCTCAATCGCCTGCTCGGGGAGGAGCGGATGATCACCGGCCCCGAGCCGGGCCTCACCCGCGACGCGGTGTCGGTGCATTTCGCCGACGCGCACGGCCCGATCGAGCTGGTCGACACCGCCGGCCTGCGCAAGAAGGCGCGCATCGAGGCGGAACTGGAGAAGATGTCGGTATCCGCCTCGCTGGAGGCGTTGAAGATGGCCGAGATCGTGGTGCTGGCGATCGACGCCACGCTTGGCGTGCACGACCAGGACCTGCAGATCGCCCGGCTGGTCGAGCGCGAAGGCCGCGGCTGCGTGCTGGCGCTGAACAAGTGGGACGCGGTGGAGGACAGGATCGCCACCCGGCAGGCGATCTCCGACCGCATCGAGTTCTCGTTGTCGCAGATGCGCGGCATCCCGGTGGTGTCGTTCTCCGCCCTGACCGGCGCCGGGGTGGGAAAGCTGCTTCCCGCGGTCCGGGCCGCGCACGAGGTGTGGAACAAGCGCGTCCCCACCGGCGCGCTCAACCGCTGGTTCGAGGGCGCGCTGGAACGCCACGCGCCGCCGCTGGTGGAAGGGCGCCGGCTGAAGCTGCGCTACATGACCCAGGCCAAGGCGCGGCCGCCGACCTTTATCCTGTTCGGCACCCGCGCCGAGATGCTGCCGGAGGACTACCAGCGCTACCTGGTCAATGGCCTGCGCGAAACCTTCGCCATGCCGGGCACGCCGATCCGGCTGCTGCTGCGCGGGACCAGGAACCCCTTCTCGGACACCTGATCCCGTTCAGGCCGGGTATCGGGGCGGGCGGTGCGGTCCGGCCACGCTGCATCGCCCCTGCGGAAGCCTCGACTAGCTCGGATGGGCCGACGCTTCGGACGCGTCCGGCTCGGCGTCCTCCGTGGTCTCGTTCGACGGCTCCGCGGCTTCGGTGCCCCCGGCGCGGGCCGCCTGCTTCTCGCGCAGCTTGGCTTCCTTCTTCGCCGCCTTGGCCCGGTCGCGCTCAGCCTTCTGGAAGTTGTAGTTCACCTTGTAGGCCATGATGTTCCTTTCTCGCCTGCCGGCGATCGTCTGGCGGACAAACTACCGCAGCATCCGACCCGCGTCAGCCCATGGGGTGCAGACGTCGGATCAGAGCCCGACCTGTCGACCGATCTGCACGTAGCGGTCGGCCGGGAGGTCGAAGCGGTCCACCAGGTGGACCGCGTTGCGATACATGACCCCGAACAGCCGCCGGCGCCACCCGGGAAGGCGCGACCCTGATGGGACCCGGTCCGGACCCGCCCCGGCGCGACGCACCACCTCGTCGCGGCCGCCGATGAACACCGCTTCCTGCGGCACCACGGGACAGCCCTGGTGCGTGGCCTCGCCCAGCGTCGTCTGCAGCAGCGGGATCTCGACGAAGCCGAAGCGGGCGATCACGTGCCATACCCCGCCGCCGTAGCGCTGCAGCGTGATCCGCTCTTCCGGAGGCACGCGCGGCACCGGCTCGAACGCCACCGTGAGCGTCACCACGTGCTCCTGCAGCGCCCCGAACTGGTCGATGTGCCCCACCATGTTGGGCGGAACCGGCTCGCGCAGCGCGGTCAGGAACACCGCCGTGCCGGGCACGCGCGGCACGTGGCCCTCGGCGAGCCGCTGGAGGAAGCGGTCGGGCGCCAGCACGCGCTCCGCTCCCGACGCCCGCAGCGCCGCCACGCCCTGCCGCCAGGTGCTCATGATGGCGAACACCAGCGCGCCCGCGAGCAGGGGCACGAAGCCGCCTTCGGCGATCTTGAGCAGGTTGGCCGAGAAGAAGGCGAGATCGATGGCGAGAAACGCCGCCGCCGGCGGAAGTGCTGCGGCCATGCTCCACCGCGCGACGTGGCGCAGATAGGAGTAGAGCAGGGCGGTGGTCAGCAGCATGGTGGTCGAGACCGCCATGCCGTAGGCCCCGGCCAGCCGCGCCGAGGAGCCGAACCCGATCGTCAGCGCCAGCGTGAACAGCATCATCACCCAGTTCACCACCGGCACGTAGATCTGGCCGTACTCCTTGTCGGAGGTCTGCCTGATGTTGAGGCCCGGGAACCAGCCGAGCTGGATCGCCTGGCGCGTCATGGAGAACACGCCGGTGATGATCGCCTGGCTGGCGATGATCGTGGCGAAGGTGGCGAGGATCACCACCGGCCAGATCGCGACCGCGAACGCTTCGTGCGGGATGATGCCGTAGAACGGGTTGTCCGGCAGCTTCGCCAGCCCGATCAGGCTCGCCGACTGCCCGGCGTAGCACAGCAGCAGCGCCGGCAGCACGATCAGGTACCATGACAGCCGCACCGGCAGGCGGCCGATATGCCCCATGTCGGCATACAGCGCCTCAGCCCCGGTCAGCGCCAGGAACACCCCGCCCAGCACGGCCAGGCTCTTCCAGTGGCCGTTGGACAGGAAGCGGATGCCGTGTCGCGGGTCGACCGCCCACAGCACCTCGGGATGGCGCAGGGTGGCGAGCGCGCCCAGGATGCCGATCACGGCGAACCAGCACAGCATGACCGGCCCGAACAGGGCGCCGATCCGCGCTGTGCCGACCGGCTGCAGCGCGAACAGCCCGAGCAGCACCACGGCCGCCGCCGGCAGCACCCAGTGCGACAGCGCCGGCGTCGCCACCTTGACCCCCTCGAGCGCGCTCAACACCGAGATCGCCGGCGTGAGGATGCCGTCGCCGTAGAGCAGGGCGCCGCCGAACAGCCCCAGCGTCAGCAGCAGGGCGGTGACGCGCAGGCTCCGGTTCGGACGGCTGACCGTGTCTTCCTCGTCCTCCGGCACGGTGCCGGTCACCAGCGCGGTCAGGGCCAGGATGCCGCCCTCGCCGCGGTTGTCGGCGCGCATCACGAACAGGCAGTACTTGATCGCCACCACCAGGATCAGCGCCCACACGATCAGCGACAGCACGCCCAGCACCGACTCGGTCGACAGCCTGCCGCCGGCGGTCTCCAGCACCGTTTGCATGGTGTAGAGCGGGCTGGTGCCGAGGTCGCCGTAGACGATCCCGAGCGCCCCCAGCATCCCCAGGGCAAGCGGCGGCCGGTTGTCGGCGTGCTGGAAGGAAGGCATCGGCGTCCTTTGCGGCAGTTGGTGGCGATCATCGGGCCAGGACCGGCCGAGGACCAGGGGCCGGTTCCGCCTACCAGCCGGACAGCAGCACCGCCCAGGCCAGGAAGAACACCGGCGGCAGGAGCAGGGGTGCGGCAAGGCCGAGCGCGTGCGTCACCGCAGTGCCCGGTAGCGGCGGCCTCGCCTCGGCCCTCCCGTCCCGAGGCTTCCGCAGCGCCCGGCGCAGAACCAGCGTCACCCGCACGCCCGCCAGCACGCCGAGATAGATCAGCCCGCTGGTGGCGAGCCCCAGCTCCGGCACGATGCGCAGCAGCTCCCCCTGCCGCGCGGCCACGACCGGGTTCCGGGCCAGGGGCAGCCCGTTGAGCACGATGGCGTAGGCGGTGAACAGGAACGACTGCGATGCGACCAGCCAGGACAGGCGGTTGACCGTCAATCCATCCTCGTGCTCCAGCTGGCGGCGTATGGCGTTACCATAGGCCTGGCTTGCCTCCTCTGCATCGGTGCTCATCCCATGATCGGGCGCCGCCTGCCTGGGCGCGTCAATCCTGCGGCTGGTGCTTTAATTGACAGTCCGGACCGGCGGGTCTAGGCACCGCTCCGGTCAGACACGCCGCTCCGCGAAGGCTCGCGCAGCGGCGCCTGCTCGTTTGGGGACGCTTCATCGTGTTCGACGCTTTGTCAGGCAGGCTCACCGGCGTGTTCGACCGCCTGCGCACGCGCGGCGTCCTGTCGGAGGCCGACGTCGTCGAGGCGATGCGCGAGGTCCGGCTGGCGATGCTGGATGCCGACGTGGCGCTGCCGGTGGTCAAGGAGTTCACCGCCCGCGTGCGCGAGCGCGCGGTGGGGCAGGAGGTGCTGGACAGCATCTCGCCCGGCCAGGCAGTGGCCAAGATCGTCAACGACGTGCTGATCGACCAGCTCGGCGGCGCCGGCGCGGTGCCGCTCAACCTCAACGCCGCCGCCCCGGTGCCGATCCTGATGGTCGGGCTGCAGGGCTCCGGCAAGACCACCACCTCGGGCAAGATCGCGTTGCGCCTGCAGGGGCGCGAGCGCCGCCGCGTGCTGCTGGCCAGCCTCGACACCCAGCGTCCCGCCGCCCAGCTTCAGCTGCAGCAGCTCGCCGCCCAGGCCCGCGTTGCTTCCCTGCCGATCGTGCCGGGGGAAACCCCGGTGCAGATCGCCCGGCGGGCGATGGACACCGGCCGGCGCGAAGGCTTCGACGTCGTCATCCTCGACACCGCCGGCCGGCTGTCGATCGACGAGGCGCTGATGGCGGAGGTGCGCGAGATACGCGCCGCCACCAGCCCGGCCGAGACCTTGCTGGTGGTGGACGCCATGACCGGCCAGGACGCGGTCAACACCGCCAAGGCGTTCAACGAGGCGGTCGGCGTCACCGGCATCGTCATGACCCGGATGGACGGCGACGCCCGCGGCGGCGCCGCGCTGTCCATGCGCCACATCACCGGCGCGCCGATCAAGCTCACCGGCTCGGGCGAGAAGCTCGAGGCGCTGGAGGACTTCCATCCCGAGCGCGTCGCCGGCCGCATCCTCGGCCTGGGCGACCTCGCCGGGCTGGTGGAAAAGGCGTCGGAAACGCTGGACCAGGAGGAAACCGAGAAGCTCGCGCTCAAGATGATGCGCGGCAAGTTCGATCTGGACGACTACGCGGCGCAGATCAAGCAGATCAACAAGCTCGGCTCGATCGGCGGCATCCTCGACATGCTGCCGGGCATGGGCAAGCTGAAGGACCAGCTCGGCGACAAGGACCTCGACACCTCCATCCTCAAGCGACACACCGCGATCATCTCCTCCATGACCAAGGCGGAACGGCGCACCCCGGACATCATCAAGGCTTCGCGCAAGAAGCGGATTGCTGCAGGATCAGGGTCTTCCGTGCAGGAGGTGAACCGCCTGCTGAAGCAGTTCGACGACATGTCGACCATGATGAAGCGGATCAACAAGCTGGGTGCCAAGGGCCTGATGCGCCATGGCCTCGCCGGGCTGATGCCGCAGGGCCGTCCGCCGGGCGGCATGCCGCCGCAGCGGCCACACTAGTTCAAGTTCAGATAGTTAGCACAGGAACCTCAAGATGAGCCTCAAGATCCGTCTCGCCCGCGCCGGGGCCAAGAAGCGCCCGTACTACCACATCGTGGTGGCCGACAGCCGCAGCCCGCGCGACGGCCGCTTCATCGAGAAGGTGGGCAGCTACAACCCGATGCTGCCGG
>CAXTMS010000122.1:0-10591 GCA_964245345.1 uncultured Acetobacteraceae bacterium
TACCCGGAGCTGCCGCGTGCCGCCCAGTCCGCACGGGCAGCCTGCGTCAGCGACGAGTAGGGCTGCTCCGCGCCATCCAGCCGCGGCACCGCATAGGCGCCGCTGGCATCGGCGCCCGCCGCCTGCGCCGCCGCGATGTTCGAATAGTCGGCAAGAGCGGCACCGGACAGCCAGACGACGTAGGGATCCCCGCCGCCGGCCGCCTGGACCTGTTGCCTGACGAAGCTGATCGCGGCCGGAACGCCGCCGGCGGGCAGCCCCGCCGTCTGCGCCGCCGACGAATCCAGCACGAGGTAGAGAGGCCTGTTGCCGAGCACGGTCATGTAGCCGGGCTGGGTCATCATGCTGATGTCCCGCAGCAGCGACGGCTGGTCCTGTCCCCCCTGCCCCCAGTTGGAGCTCTGCCCCAGCATGCAGAAACGCAGACGCGATCTCAGGCTGCTGCTCAGGTAGAACTGCAGGGCAAGGCTCAGCGTGTCGTTCGGCTGGAAACTGTCGAACGCCCAGAACGACAACCCCGCCTGCAGCGCCGCCACGATCTCCGCATCGATCGTCGCCTGCGTCGCCGTAGGCCATGACGCCACGCCGTTCGTCACGGTCGCGTTCGAGGGCAGACGGTTCTGGAACGCCGGCAGCGACAACGCAGCCGCACATTGCTGGTCGATGGCGTTGGCCGGATCGTACCAGGCGTCGAAACGCACCGCGCCGAGCGGCGGCACCACGAGCGGCGCGGACGGAACCACGCAGCTGAACCCGACCTCCGGACCGGTGCCGCCCAGCGTCCCGACCCCGAACAGCATCTGCGACCCCGTCATCGTCATGGTCGTCGGATACTCGACCACGTAGTCGAGATTGCGTCGGTACAGGTTCGCGTTCTCGGATGCGTCCGTTTCAAAGGTGTCGTGGTAGCGCAAGCGCGCGACCGTCCCGTCCGGCAACGGAAACCAGTCTATGTTGGAAAGGCTGTTGTCCACGCTGCTCGCCAGCAGGTCGCGTCCCGCCGGCGTCGGACACCACACGGCGATCATGATGCCCTGCTCCTGGCGCCGGGTTTCCATGGTCGCCGTCCCGCTGCCGACCACCCGCCCCGACACCTGCGCGCCGCTGACGGTCACCGCGCTGCCGGCCGAGGTCGCTCCGGGGATGATGCCGGCGAACCCGGCCGCCACGGTGGCGGGCGTGTCCGTGGCAGACACGGTCCAGGCGTACGCGACGCCGTTGACCGTCAAGCCGGCCGTCTGCCCTGCGCCACCGGAACCGTTGAACGACGCCGTGTCGCCGACGCACACCACCGTGAGGGTCGGGCTGGTGACCGAGGTGGTCCTCCACACGCGCCGGTAACGCGACGTGTCCTTCGTGCTGTTCTCCTTGCTGAACACGGTGACCGTCTGCGTGCCGGCAGCGAGGTCCGTATTGAGCGCCCGGTTCGTGGGCCATCCGCGATAGATCTTCACGACCGCGTTGGTGACGCCCGGCTCCGCGACCCCGTTGGGATAGATCGCCTGCTCGACCAGGCTGCACAGGGCCGCCTCCACGTCCGAGATGTCCGCCATGCTGTGGTTCGTCTCCGGCTTGAAGTTCCACGGGATCGGCCGCTACCTCAGGTCGTCGCGAGACCCGCAAGCAGGCGCCAGCCGAACGGCGAAAGCTCCGCGCTGACGATCTCGTAGTCCTGTCCGGTGCTGTCCTGGAGGCGCATCCCGAACACCAGCGTGACACCCGGTATCGGCGGAGCCAGGACGTCGTAGTACGCCGACTTGACGTCGCTCGGCAGCTTTGTCATGTCCTGCTCGCCGCGTGTCCTGGCCGACATGCTCACCGGCCAGCCCTGGGCGATCACGCTGTCGGTGCTGCTGGTACGGCCGCCATACGAGTTCGTGCCGGCACTCGTCGTCACGTCCGTGTTCAGCACGTCCAGCACATGGTCGCACAACACGCACAAGGCAGGCCGCAACGGCTCCGTGCGCGCGACGAAGTGGGTGTCGTCGCCGACCAGGTAGTCGCCCTGCTGAACAAGCGTCGGGTCGGCCAGCAGCGTCACGTAGGCATGGTTGGGCTGCGCCGTCGAGATGAGCCTGAAGTCGGGTTTCACGTCGAAGGCGCAATAGATGCTGCCATAGGGGATGCCGGACACCGGCAGCATGGCCGAGCTGGGCCGGTAGAGCGCCTGGGACACGCCCACGATGGAAGCGGCCCGCGCGAGCCCGTACGCGATCTTCTGGTTGACGATGGTTTGCAGCAACAGCGTGCCTCTCGATCAGGCGATGGAAATGATGCCGCCGTTGTTCCAAAGCTGACCGCTGCCGGTCACCGGCTGTGCCGCAGGCAGGCTCGCCATCACGACGCCGGTGCCGAACACCGGCGCTTGAGCCGAAAGCTTTCCGTCGGAGGCCTGCAGCGACACCCCTGCCCGAAGCAGCCGGCCATCCGGCGTCCTGGCGACCACGCTGCCGGCAGGCCACATCTGGCTGCGCAACGGATACGCCTGCAGGTCCGGGAAATGGAACCGGTTGCCGCCGCCGCTGGTGATGGTGCCTCCGGCCTGAACCGTGACCGGCACCGGCAGCGCAAACCAGAGCAGGAGGTTGCCGCCCGTCTGCGCGTCGAACAACGCGGCGAACCCGACCGGCCCCCACGCCGTACCGGCCGGTCCTACCGTTCCGCTCCCGACATCGGCAACGATGCCGCTATCGAGATCCCCCAGCACGAACGGGCGCCGTGCATAGGCCGGATCTGCCGGCTCCGTCAGGATGCCGGCCTGCACGGCGCTGCCGTAGCCGATCCAGCCGTTGAAGAATATGGCCATCGTTCTCGCGTGCCTCCGGCATGAACGGGAAACTAGATGAGGATCGCGGCGTCGTTCCGGATCCCGGGTCCCACCGGAACGCCCAGGAAGAAGGCGAGCCGGCGACACCAGTCGTCGAACAGGCGCGCCCGGTCGGCTACCTCGGACCGGTTGTGCTTCCACACGGACGCCTGATCGGTATCCAGGTTGGCGGCCGCGGTCGGAACCGCCTGCTCGAGCGCGTAAAGGTTCGACAAGTACTGCCTGACGACCTGGAACTCGCTCGGGCCGAGGTTGGTCAGGCGGAACTCGAGCGTGCCGTAGGCCTCGAAGAAGCGCCAGGACTGGAAGCCGGAACTTCCGGCTCCATACGCCGGATATCCGCAGAAGCGGCGCACATCCACCCGCTCCGCATCGGACAACGGCGAGGTATCGAGACTGGACGATCCGGACATCCGTTCCTCCCCATGACGCGCAGCACCCGGGGAGGCGCCGAAGCGCGCTCCCCTTGCTGATGACTAGAGGCTCTCGATCACCACGCCGCGCTTGAGGTAGCTGTTGGTCGCGGTGGGGATGATGGTGGTGCTGGCGGTGGCATCGGTCGGCAGCGCGTAGCCGCCGATCCAGTACCAGGACTGGGCGATGATCTGCTTGAGCCGGTCGAGCGGCTCGCGCGTCACCATGACCACGCTGTCCACCTGCTCCATCAACGACTTTTCCGCATCCGGAATGTCGCGATGGCCCGCGTCGGCATAGTCGCCCTCAACCAGCGCACCCTTGCCGCAGACGATGGCGCGGTGGATCGCGCCCGCACCGAGCGACACCTGCTGCGGCGCTTCCGTGGTCGGAATGAACCGCACGCCGAGCAGCTCGACGATCGAGCCGGCCTGGTAGGTCTCGGTGCCGTACGCGCCGCGATACAGGTACTTGAAGTCGCCGTCACGGAACAGGCCCAGCATCTGCTGGTCGTCCAGGTAGCAGTGGAAGCAGCCGTCCACCGTCGGCACGTTGTTCATGCGCAGCGCCGCGACCGCGGACAGCACGGTCTGGATGCCGAGCGTGTCGCCCGGCACGTAGCTGGTCGCACCATAGGTGCCGGTCGGCGCCACCAGCGCCGCAGTCGTCAGCCGACCGTTCGGTCGCAGCACCAAGGGTGCCGTCGCCGCCACCACCGGCTGTGCCAGCGCACCGTCCGACACGCTGATGTTGGTCGAGAAGGTCAGGCTTCCCGAGGTCCCGTTCGGCGCCGTCGACACGTTGACCGTGTCGGTGGAGGTCGACACCAGCGTGTAGGAGTTGCTGCCGACGGTGACGGTCATGCCGCTGGTCGAGGCGACCGGCACGACCTGGCCGTAGCTGTTCATCACGTTCTGGAAGCCGCGGACGTCGTCGACGAACACGGTCTTCGCGGCAGCGGCCAGGGCCGTGTTGACCCGCGTGTTGCCGCCGAGATAGCCGCCCACGCCGCCGCTCGCGCCGCCGAACAGGGTGTTGCGCGCGATCCGGTCGAGCGACTGCATCGCCTGCACGCCGTTGGTGCGCGCGTTGGCCAGGAACTGGCTGGCGATGCCGACCCCTTCGGTGACCATGTTGAGGTCGATGGTGTCGCCGTACTGGTTGATGGTGAGCGTGTACTGCTCGACGCTCCAGCTCGACGGCGTCATGCCGTTGTCGAAGTTGGTGTTGACGCTCGGCACCATCGGCGTCGTCACCGGCGACTTCAGCCCCTTGCGGGTCTTTGTCACCGTTTCGCCGATGCGGTTCGGGAACACCTCGCGGTCGGCAATGGACCGGAAGCTCAGGCGAGACTGGAGTCCGTCCTGGAACTCGCGGGCGAGGAAGCCCTGCTGGATGATCGGCTGCAGCTGGGACGGAAAGTTCTGGATCGGCATGCGGTGGTCTTACCCTTCGTTGACGGCATGGGTTGGAGGCGCAGTCGAGGCCCTTGCGGGCAGCCTCAGCGCGAGGAGGCCAGCAGGCGATCCCGTTCGGCCTGCCACGCCGCACGCGACAGGCTGCGCGCGTCGACGTTGGTCGGCTGTGCGGGTGCCGGCGGCCGCTGCAGCTGTGCCGTGGTGATGGTGGGCGCGGCTCCGGGCTCGGCCGTGAACAGGTACGGCTTGCGCTGCCGCAGGCTCTCGATCACCTCCTCGACCCCCTGCACGCCGCCGCTCTCGTCGAAGCTCAGCGCACCGGTGTCGGCGAGGCGAAGCCCATCCAGGTCGACGATGCCGGAGCGGATCGCGTGGGTCTTCAGCTCGGCCTGCACCACGCGGCTGCGCGCGTCCTCGCGCGCGGCGGCGACGGCCTCGTCGCGGTCGCGCACCGCGGCCGCACAGGCCGCCTCGCGCTCGCTCTGGGCGATCCGCGCCTGCTCGCGGTAGCGGGCGACCTCGCGACGCAGCTTCTTCTCGTAGTCGGTGATCTCCCGCGGCGGCTCGCTCACCTCGGCCGGCGCCGGCTCCTCGATCGGATCGAGCATCTCTGGGCTCTGCTCTGCCATGGGCTGGACAGGTCCTTCCTCAACACGCCTTCGCCCGCGCCGTCACATGACGGGCGGGCGCATGAAGGCGGAAACTTGTGCCGCATCGTCCGGTCGCGCCGGGCGACCGCGTTCCGTCCGCTAGGCTTCGGCCCCGTCGTCCGGTTGCTGGCTGCCGGCCAGGCCGTACAGCGGCGCCACGATCGCGAACGCAGCCTGGCGGTCGATCACCCCGGCCTCGATCAGGGTGGCGACGCTGTTGGCCTGCGCCTGCCGGTCGGCGAAGCTCGCCGGGAACCAGCTCGGCCACATCAGGCCCAGCCCGGCCGGGTCGAGGTCGCGCTGCCGTTCGCCCGCAACCATGAGGCCGGTACGCAGCCGCTGCGACGCCCGGCACAGCATGATCAGAAGGCTGAGCAGGCCGCCCTCGCCATAGGAGATGCGCAACCGGTCGGCGAGCCAGATCAGCCCCTGGCACATCAGCTCGATGGCCCGGCCGCTTTGCGCCGCCCCCATCCGGTCGCCATGCGCTCGGTTGCCATGCATCGCTTCCAGCGCGATCGCGCGAAGCTCCTTCACGTGCGCCAGAACCGCCGCGGCGGCGTTGCCGTTGATCTCCAGAAGCTTGGCGTCGCCTTCGGGCGGCAAGGTCAGCGCGGTCGCGGCACCGCCGGTCCGGACCTGGGCGGCACCGCCACCCAGCCCCGCCGAAGGGTCCTTCAGCACCAGCGTCGGATCGGACCCGTACTTGAGCCCGCGCCCCGCCTGCGACAGCAGGTAGTCGGCCTCGATCACCGTGTCGATCGCGGCCGCAAAGGTGCAGGTCCCGTCCGGCCCGTCCGGATCGTGCCCGCCGCTGCCGGAAATGTTGCGGATCCACACGATCGGCACGAAGCCCAGCCCGTGCACCACGCTTCGCTCCGGATCGACCGCCATGCCGCGCGGATCCTCGCCGATCGGCACCGGCTTGAACCACAGCTCGGCCTGATCGTCCCACACCCGCTTGAACCAGTACGGCCCCGACCCGGGATCGACCGCATAGCCCTGCGCGATGAGGTCGTGGTCGCCCACCTTGTAGCACTCGGTGACGCTGTCCAGCTCGCGCGGATCGTCGCGTCGCCAGCACGGCGACAGGAACTTGGTGGACAGCACCTCGAAGAACGGCCTGCTCTTCACCACGCGCAGCTGGATGGCGACCGAGCCCACCGCTCCCCGGGTCGCCGCTTCCAGCATGGTCTCGTTGAGCCGGCACTCGTCCACCACCTGCGACAGCACGCTGGCGGTGCGCTCGTCGGCGGCGCGGATCGACGGCCAGTGTCCCTCGCTGAACAGCAGGGACACGGAATCCTCCACCACCACGCGGCACAGGCCGGTGCGCACCGACGGCCTGCGCTGGTCGAGCGGGATGTACTCGCCGGCATCGCTGCGCTCCTTCGAGAACGGGTAGAGCAGCGAGTCGTATTGCCGCCCTTCCAGCACGGCTTCCAGCGCGCCCAGACGGAAGCTCCGCCGCGACATCGTCGGGTCACGTGGCATGTGCGCCTGCAAAGCCAGCCAATCCATGCGGTCACCGCTCCATGAAGCTGCTGGTGCTGGCGGAAGACATCCCGTTCTGACGCCCGAACAGGTAGTATCCGCTCGCATCCACGAGATGATCGAAGCCTTGCATCTTGTCGGGCTCGCCGGTCCCTTCCCTGAACACCAGGCGCTCGTACGCCTCGATCGAGCGGACGCAGCGCGGATCCACCGTCGCCAGCACCTGCCCGTCCGCGGTGCGGAACTGCCTGTTCATGACGTTCATCCGGTCGCGCACCGGTGGATGCGACCGCGACGCGCGCACCACGAACCCCTTCTCGCGCAGGATGCCGATGTCGGTGCGGCCACCGGCCGAGCTCCGCCGCTGCGCACCGGCCGGATCCGGGTACACCGTGATGTGCCCGACCTCCCTTCGTCCCGGCTCGAACCCGTCACGTCCGTAGCGTTGCGCGATCTCGTCTGCCATCTCGTCGGTGTTCGAGGTCGGCAGCACGATCTCGTCGATCTGCCGCGTCGTCTCGCCCTGCTCCTGCCAGATCGTCGCGGACATGGGGTTGACGTTGAAGTCCATCCCCACATGCAACGGCCTGTTCGGGTCGTGCTCGGAACGCTTGACGTTCTCGGCCCGGCTGAAGGCGTAGACGACGCGGCCCGCATAGGTTTCGAAGCTCGCGCAGTACTCCTGCTGATAGGTGCGCAGGTCGAGCTCCCGACGCGCCGCCGCCAGTTCCTCCGGCGGCACGTTGCCGCCATCCGCCGTGGTGAACAGGAACGACCGGTAGCTCGGGTCGCCGCCCGGCTGGCCGAGCAGGTACGCGTCGCGGAAATGGTCGAAGCCCTTCGGCGTGCCGATGAACAGCGCGTGTCCGCGCGCCGTCGACAGCATCGGCCGCAACACCTCCCGCCACGCCGTCGGACGGCAATCCGCCCACTCGTCGCCGCCGAAGAACCACAGCCCCGACCCGCGCAGGTTCTCCGACGCGTCGAGCCCGACCAGCCGGATGACGTGGCCGGAATGCAGCCTGATGCTGCACGTCGTCTCGTTCGGGCGTCCGCAGATCCAGGAACGCGGGATCGCCCGCTTCACTCGCCCCCACATCACCCGCTTGGCCTGCAGAAAGGTCGGCGCGCCGTACCAGATCTCGTTCTCGGTCCCCACGTTGCACCGCACCGCCAGCCGCGCCGCCCGACGCAGCTCCTCGGCCATCAGAAAGGTGTTGTGCGTCGGGATCAGCGCCTCGCTGCACAGGAACAGACGCGACGGGCTGTCCACCTGGATGCAGCGCACCGCCCGGCTCGGCACCGCCGTGATCGCGCTGATCCGATGCCAGCGGTGCTCCCTGTCCGCCCGCCAGCTCACCGTGGCGCGCCCCGGCGAGACGCTGCGCCGCGTCACCAGGCCCAGCGACGCGCACAGCGACTGGACGATCCCCGCCAGCCAGCCGCTGCTGTCGATGCACCATCCGCGATCCTGCTGCCAGCGGCCATATCGCCTGCACAACCGGCGCAGAAGCCGCCGCCGCCTGGCCAGGCCGATCCCCAGGGGCCGGCAGCTGGCGATGCGGTAGCCCCGCCCTGCTGCAAGGCCCGAACGCAGTTCCAGCGTCGTCAGCAGGCGCAACCGGCCGGCCGCCTCGTCAAGCACCTGCCAAAGGTGCCCGTCATCGGCGACAACCGCGGTGCCGTCCGCGAACGAAACCGCGTTGCAGGGACGCCCGAGCATGATCTCGGTGGCAAACGTCACCGTGCAGACCCGACCCGCCTCGTCGAACAACCGCGTGCCTTCGCGAACCATCTCCATGGTGGTCCAGCCATCCGGCGACGGCAGCCTGGTGTCGAGGCCCAGCGCCTTGCCGAAGCGACGGCCGCACACCGCGACCCGGAACCGCGCCGAACCCTTCCAGCCAGCCTCGTAGATGCGCCATTGCGCCGGCGTCAGGGCCGATCGAGCGTCAGGGCAGATCGTCTTCGATGCAGCGGGGATCATCGTCGGCCATGATCTCCCTGATGCCGATCATGGGATCGGCCGGCATCGACGTGCGGCCGTGCATCCGGAACTTCTCCGGCCTGCAGCCACGCAGCAGCATCATCAGCAGCGGATCGCTGTAGCGACGCACGAGGACCACTTGCTTTGTCGCCGGATCCCTTGCCGGCTGCTCGGTACCTTCCAGTGCCCGCCGCCAGGCTTCCGCTTCCAGAAGATCGGCGGCGTCGTTCATCGCGTCGTCATAGGCCCGGTCGAACGCCCTGTCGCGCTCGCGCAGGGTCATGACCTGTCGCCTGGTCAGCCCGCTGGTCTCGCAGGCCTTCGACGTGTTGCCCGTCTTGCTGAGCATGGACAGGAAGCACTGCCGGGCAAGCCTGTTGTTGGAGGCCGGCTGGCTGCCGTTCTCGTCGGTCCCGTCGCCGTGCGCGTCGGTCACGCGCGGCCTCAGGCGTATCGCACGGCGCCCACGCGTCGTCCGCGCGAGGCCGTGGAGGCAAGAAGGTTGCTGCGTACGGAGGGCGAGTCTTCGAAACGACGCACCATCGCCTCGCGCTTGAGCGCGGCCACGATCCGCGTGCGAAGCGTGTCCGGCAGGACACCGAGCTTGGTGAGGTTGGCGGTGCCGTAGCGCCGGATCGGCACGCAACGGATCACCACGTCCTGCAGGGGCAGGCCGCTCAAGGCGAGGTCCGACCAGTGCTCCGGCACCACGTCCGCGCGATGCCGCACGTCGCACTGGCTTTCCATGCGCAGCAGGGTGAGCTCGTCCTCGCCCATCTCCTGCACGACGTAGACGGAGGCGCCGCAGGCAACCACGTCTCCGCACACGATCTGGGCCGAGTTCGTGAACATGGCGGTCACCTATCGTTTGGGTAAAAGAAAACCCGCCGAGTTTCCCCGGCGGGCACAGCAATTTCAGTATGAGAAATTTATACCCTGGCCTGGATCCAGCGTCAACCGTTATTTAACCGTAACGTGATCGACGCTCCGTGAAAAGTGAAGGCGGCATGTTGCTCACATGCCGCCTCCGGACGATCAATGGGTAAAAAGAAACGCAGTCTATGACTGAGCTTTCGCCATCCGCGTCCGTTGCCGGTCCAGCTCCGCATACAGCTCTGCCAGCTGTTCCAGAAGAAAGGAGACCTGGGCGGCGATCTTCTTCCGGCCGTTGACGTCTCCGGGGAGCAGCTTTGCCGCGATGGCCGAAAACGACAGCTCGTCGACCAGCAGAAGCTTCAACCGGATCTCGCCGCACAAGCCCAGCCCCTGCCGCACCGCCCGGCACCGCCCGATCGCCGCCGTCCGCGCCAGCATCGACGCGTGGAGATCAGGCGCCTTGCCGGACCTGCGTGTCTCGGGGTCGCGCGCTCCCACCACACCCATGACATAGTCGCGATACCAGCGTTCGGCTGCCGAGGACTGCGCCTGGTCGATGTCTCCGCTCTTGGCCAAGGTCGTCAGGCCGGTGACGACCTGCTGGACCTCGTCCCTGATCCGTATCTCCTGTCCCTTGCCGAGCCGCTCCTTCGGAGCCCGCTCGCCTCCGGGCAGCACGGAGGTCGTCACCTGCGACACCGGCGCGTCAACCGGCATCATGTTGGCCTTGCAGTCAATGTTCATCGTCCGTCCTGGATGGGAGCGTCACATGGGAGGGAGGTGCGGTTTCCTGTGAGGATGCGTCGCCGCCTGAAGGGCATCACCCTCATCGACAGGTCCGTCGGCTGTTGTCTTCCGCCGGAAAGCAGTTGATGGCGCTCCAGGTGATCGGATGACCGGCCGGCAACGGTGCCGAACCTGCATC
>CAXTMS010000123.1:0-5185 GCA_964245345.1 uncultured Acetobacteraceae bacterium
TGCCGGCCCCGCCTTCGCCGAACTGCACGTTGCTGTCCGGCGTCAGCACCGACCGCCGCCACAGCGCGAAGGTGTCGACGGTGCGCTGCCGCACCGCCCGCCCCCGCTCCAGCAGCAACGGACGCAACCCCATCTGCGCCAGGATCAGCCCCGCCATCACCCCGCACGGTCCCGTGCCGATCACCACCGGACGCCGATACCCCGGCCGCGCCGCCCGCGCCGGGCCGTCATCCGCCACGAAGCGGTAGCGCATGTCCGGCGCCAGCCGTACCGCCTCGTCGCCCGCATGACGCGCCAGCACCGCCGCCTCGTCGCGCAGCGTCACGTCGAAGCTGTACACCAGGTGCACGGCGCTGCGCTTGCGTGCGTCGTAGCCGCGGCGGAACAGCGCATGCGACAGCACGTCCCTGTGCGCCACCCCGAGACGGTCCGCGATCGCCGGTACCACCGCCTCCGGACCGTGATCGAGCGGCAGCTTGAGTTCGGTCAGTCGCAACATTCAGCGGAACCCGCGGGGGCGGACGGGCCCGCCGATGACGTTCGCTCGATATCGCCCTACCATCCCGGGCTTGCAAGCGCAGGCCGGGAGCCGACGACGATGCACGACCACGCGCACCACCACCACGAAGCCGACCATGCGCACAAGCACGCTCACGCTCACGGACACGCCCACGGCGGCGGCCACGTTCATGCGCCGGCCAGCTTCGGTGCCGCCTTCGCGATCGGCATCGCCCTCAACCTCCTCTACCTTGCCGGCGAGGCGATCTACGGCGTCCTGTCCGGCTCCCTCGCCCTGCTGGCCGACGCCGGGCACAACCTCGGCGACGTGCTCGGCCTCGGCGCCGCCTGGCTTGCCGCCGGGCTCGGCCGCCGCCGCCCGGGCGGGCGCTTCACCTATGGGCTGCGCCGCTCCTCCATCCTGTCCGCGCTGTTCAACGCCATCCTGCTTCTGGTGGTGACCGGCGGCATCGCCGCCGAGGCGGTCCGGCGCCTGGTCGAGCCGGCCCCGGTATCCGGCCCCGTCGTGATGATCGTGGCCGCGATCGGCATCGCCGTGAACGGCGTCACCGCGTGGCTGTTCATGTCCGGCGCCAAGGACGACCTCAACCTGCGCGGCGCCTTCCTGCACATGGCCTCCGACGCCATCACCGCGGCCGCCGTGGTGGCGGCCGGCCTGCTGATCGTGCTGACCGGATGGCAGCGCATCGATCCCGCGATCAGCCTGCTGGTCGCAGCGGTGATCGTCGCCGGCACCTGGTCGCTGCTGCGCCGCTCGGTCGAGCTGGCGCTGGACGCGGTGCCCCCCGGGATCGACCCCGCCGCGGTGGAGCGCACGCTCCGCGCCCTGCCCGGCGTGTCCGACCTCCATGACCTGCACATCTGGGGCATGAGCACCACCGAGACCGCGCTCACCGCCCACCTGGTGCGGCCCGGCCTGCCGCCCGACGACGCCCTGCTGCGTTCCGCCGCCGCCACGCTGGAGCGGCTCTACGGCATCGGCCACGCCACCTTCCAGGTCGAGACCGGCGAGGACGGGGAGACGTGCCGGCTGGCCCCGGCGCAGGTGGTCTGATGGCGCACCTTTTGAACGACGTTCACGTGAACATCGTTCAGAACAAGGCCAGCTGATCCGCCGGTCCGGCTGGAGGGCAGGAGCCGGAGGGCAGGGGCGGCGGCGCGAACCGCCTCGTGTCCAGCGCCGCGTGTTCCGTCAGCCCACAGCGCCGGATCGCCACCGCGTATCGTTGCGCCAGCAGCTCGGCATACGGGCCCTGGCCGCTGAAGCGGATGCCGAAGCGGCTGTCGTTCAGCTTTCCTTCACGAGTTTCCCGTATCAGCTTCAGCACCCGTGCCATCGCCTGGGGATAATGCTGGTGCAGCCATGTCTCGAACATCGGCCTGAGCTCCCCGGGCAGGCGAAGCAGCGTGTAGCCGGCGCTGCGCGCCCCGGCGACGGCGGCAGCGGCCAGGATCCGCTCAAGCTCGCAATCGTTCAGGCCGGGGATCATCGGCGCCGCCAGCACGCCGGTCGGGATGCCAGCCTCCGCCAGGCGCCCGATCGTTTGCAGCCGCCGGTCCGGCGTTGCCGCACGCGGCTCCATCCGCCGCGCCAGCTCCGCGTCAAGCGTGGTGACCGACACCCAGGCACGCACCAGCCCGCGTTCCGCCATGCGCGCCAGGATGTCCAGGTCGCGGATGATGCCGCCGCCCTTGGTGACGATGCTGACCGGATGGCTGAAGCGGTCCAGCACCTCCAGCACCTGCCTGGTCAGGGCCAGGCTGCGGTCCGCCGGCTGGTACGGGTCGGTGTTGGAACCGAGCGTGATCGGACGCACGACGTAGCCCGGACGTCGCAGCTCCTGTTCCAGCAGCCGCGCGATGTCCGGCTTGAAGGTGAGCCTGGTTTCGAAGTCGAGGCCGGGCGACCAGCCGAGATACGCGTGGCTCGGCCGCGCGTAGCAGTAGACGCAGCCATGCTCGCAGCCGCGATACGGGTTGATCGCCTGGTCGAAGCCGAGGTCAGGACTGGTGTTGCGCGAGATGGCGCTCCGGCTGCGGTCGGGCGTCAAGGTGGTCGGCACCGACGGCGGCGCGGCCTGCTCAACGGCGATGCTGTCCCAGCCGTCGTCGAACGGCTGCGCCAGGGCAGGGTCGAAGCGGTTGCCGCAGTTGACCGACACGCCTCGTCCCTTGCGAACCGGCGGCGCCTTGCCGCACGCCTCGTGCTGCCCCGTCTTCTGCAGATCGGACATCCCGGCCCTTCCAGACTGCGCCGGATCCTGCCGACGTTGCATCCTGGCGGCTCCCGACCGGCTGTGCAAGAACATATGCAGAACACAAAGCCGGAGGTCGTCCCGGCTCGACATGAAAGCGATGGGCCATGGGCATAGGACACGATACCATGGCCAAGGCGGCGCAGGCCGGCTTGCATGCCGTTCCATCCTGCAGCCCAACCCGAGACACACTTTCGATATGCCCTTGATCGCCATCCTCGACGACCGCCTGACCAACAGGAACATCTACGCGCGCCTGGCCACCTCGCTCGAGGAGGGCACGGAGGTGGTCACCTTCGACGATCCGCGTTCGGCGCTGGACTGGCTGGGCCGGAACGACGCGGACCTGGTCATCACCGACTTCAAGATGCCCCATCTCGACGGGGCCGCGTTCACCCGGCGGTTCCGGACCCTGGCCGGCTGCCTCGACGTGCCGGTGGTGGTGATCACCGCGTATGACGACCGCTCCTATCGCCTGCAGGCGCTGGAAGCGGGCGCCACCGACTTCCTGCAAAGCCCCGTGGACCATGCGGAGTTCGTCACCCGCGGCCGCAACCTGCTGCGCATGCACCGCCAGCACCGCATCATCGAGACCCGCGCCCGCACCCTGGAGCGCGAGCTGCAGGACAGCGAGCTGTCGCGCGAGAAGCTGCTCCGCGACAGCCGCGAAGCGCTGGCGCAGGTGATCGACACGGTGCCGGCCTTCATCAGCGCCACCAGCCGGGACGGCCAGGTCGTGTTCGTCAACGCGTCCCAGCTGGCACTCACCAGCGGCTCCGGCGTCACCCGGCCGCCCGACCGCACCACCGGCACCGCCCCGCCCGACGACACCGCGTCGGAACCATCCTGGCAGTCTGCCGCCACGCCGCAGCCGTTGCTGGTGTTCGGCACCGAGTACGAGCAGCGCAGCCAGTCGCTGGACCAGCTGGTGTTCCGCTCCGGCAAGCCGCTCTCGGCGTTCGAGCAGGAGGTGACGGACCAGCACGGCCAACGACGCATCCTGCTGACCACCAAGTCGCCGCTGCTCGACGGCACCGGCCAGATCGGCAGCGTGCTCACCACCTCGCTCGACATCACCGACCGCAAGCGCGCCGAGCAGCATCTCCAGCACGTCGCCAGCCATGACGGGCTCACCGACCTGCCGAACCGGCTGCTGCTGCGCGAGCGCCTGCAGCACCGGCTGGTGCGCAACGGCCGCGCCAGCAACCTGCTGGCGCTGCACTTCCTCGACCTCGACCGCTTCAAGGAGGTGAACGACCAGATGGGCCACCACCTGGGCGACCTGCTTCTCAAGACGGTGGCGGCCCACCTGCTGTCCTGCGTCGGCAAGCACGACACGGTGGCGCGGATCGGCGGCGACGAGTTCGCGATCCTGCAGACGCAGATCTCGCAGCCCGAGGAAGCGTCCGCCCTTGCCGAGCGGATCATCGCGCAGATCAGCCGCCCGACGCTGCACGGCGGCCAGGAGGTCTCCATAAGCGGCAGCATCGGCATCACGCTGGCGCCTGCGGACGGCGCCGACGCCGAGGCGCTGCTGCGCAACGCCGACCTCGCGATGTACCAGGCCAAGATGGAAGGGCGGAACAGCTACCGCTTCTTCGTCGCCGACATGGACGAGCGGGTCAGCCGCATCCTGCGCATGAAGCAGGAGCTGCGCCGGGCGCTGCGCTGCGACGAGTTCGTGCTGTACTACCAGCCGCAGATGAGCCTGCGCACCGGGCGCATCTCCGGCGTGGAAGCGCTGCTGCGCTGGAACCATCCGGTCCAGGGCCTGCTGCTGCCGGCCGAGTTCCTGCCGACGGCCGAGGAAGCCGGATTGTCCGGCGACATCGACAGCTGGGTGCTCCGGCGCGCCTGCACCGAGGCCGTGCGCTGGCAGAAGGGCATCGACCTGCGGATCGGCGTGAGCGTGAACCTGTCGCCGGTGCGGATCGGCACCGTCAAGACGCGACAGATGATCACCGAGATCCTTGGTCAGACCGGACTGGACCCGTCGCTTCTGGAGCTCGAGCTCACCGAGCGCGAGCTGGTCGAGGACCTCGACGCGGCCGCCGGCGTCCTGCGCGAGCTGCGCCAGCTGGGGGTCCGGGTGGCGATCGACGATTTCGGGATCGGCTACTCGTTTCTCAGCCACGTCAAGAACTTCCCCGTCGACCGGATCAAGATCGACCAGTCCTTCGTGCGCAACCTCCGCACCGACCCCAACGACGACGCCATCGTGCGCGCCATCATCAGCCTGGCGCACGGGCTGCAGATGACGGTGGTGGCCGAGGGCGTGGAAACGGTGGAACAGCTGACCCATCTGTCCGGCGAGGGCTGCGACGAGATCCAGGGCTTCTACTTCAGCCGTCCCCTGCCGATCGAGGCGATGCTGGCGCTGCTTCGCGATGAGGATCTTCCCGTTGACTGAC
>CAXTMS010000123.1:5285-7998 GCA_964245345.1 uncultured Acetobacteraceae bacterium
CCGATCTACCTTTGGGTCATCCTCGGCAACGGCTTCAGGTTCGGGCTGCGCTTCCTGTTCGCGGCCATGGTCGTGGCGCTGGTGGGCTTCGGCATCGTCTGCCGCACCACGCCGTTCTGGCTGCACGAGCACTACCTCTGGCTCGGGCTGATGGTCGGCCTGATCATCGTGCCGGGCTACGGCGCCACGCTGATCGCCAAGCTTTCCGCCGCTCGGCGCGAGGCCGAAGCGGCCGACCAGGCCAAGAGCATGTTCCTGGCCAGCGTCAGCCACAGCGTGCGCACGCCCTTGAACGCGATCCTGGGCAGCCTCGGCCTGCTCGAGGACAGCCCGCTGGACAAGGAGCAGCGCGAGCTCGCGCAGCAGCTGCGGACCGGCTCGGACATCCTGCTGTCCCTGGTGTCGAGCATCCTCGATTTCAGCCAGCTCGAGGCGAACCGGATGCCGGTGCGCTTGTCGGCGGTCGACATCGGCGGCATCGCGCTGAAGCTGCGCCACCTGCTGGCTCCTCAGGCCAGGATCAAGGGCATCGCGCTGTTCGTGCACATCGCACCCGACGTGCCACGGCTGGTCCGGAGCGACCCGCGCCACCTGCACGAGATCCTGGTGAACCTCCTCAGCAACGCGCTCAAGTTCACCGAGTCCGGCGGCGTCAGCATTGTTGTGACCGCGTCGCCTCGGAACGGTGAGCTGGTCCTTCTGAGGATCAAGGTGTCCGACACCGGGATCGGCATACGCGAAGGCGCGCTGGATCGCATCTTCGACAGCTTCACCCAGGCAGACGGCACCATCATCGACCGCTTCGGCGGCACCGGCCTGGGCCTCGCCACCGTGCGGCGCCTGGTCCTGCTGCTTGGCGGCACGATCAGTGTCAGGAGCACGCTGGGGAAGGGTAGCGCCTTCTCGGTGGAGCTCGACTGTTGCGTGGATGTCGATGCGGACCATACCGAAAACGAGACGATCCTTCCGCGGATCGTGTTCTTCCGTGAAGCGCTTGAAGACTCCCCGACCAAGGCGTATCTCCGCGAGTTGTGCACGTCGCTGATCGTGGTGACGGACCGAGCGGCCCTGGCGTCCCATCTGAATCATGGTCTCCTTGACGCTTCCGGCACGCTTCTGGTCCTCCAGTGCGCATCGCGCGAATCGCGTGCCAGCCTGTCCTCGCTTCTGGCCGACGTCGACCGCAACGGCGACCTTCCGCGCCTGCTCGTCGCCGGCAGGATCGACCCCGACGAGGTCGGCTTGCTGAGCGGGTGGGTCACGAGCACCGTTGGCAGCGACCCTGGTCCGGACGAGCTGCGTGCAGCAGTGCAGCGTTGCGTCGTGCCGGGCACGACGCCCGGTCCCGTGCCGAGGGTGCCGGTCGCGCCGGAGTCGTCCAGCCTGCACATCCTCGTCGCCGACGACAACCTGACCAACCAGAAGCTGATCGAGAAGATCCTCCAGCGCGCGGGACACAGCACGCACACCGTCCGGAACGGGGAGGAGGCGGTGATCGCGCTGACCGAGCACCGGTTCGACCTGGCGTTGCTCGACCTCAACATGCCGGTCATGGGTGGGCTGGACGCGGCCAAGGAATATGCCTTCCTGTCGCTCGGACGAAGGGCCGTGCCGCTGGTGGCTCTCACCGCGGACGCGACGCAGGAAACCGCCGAACGCTGCCTCGAGGCAGGAATGGTCGCCTGCATCACCAAGCCGGTCGCTCCGGCCGACCTGGTCACGCGGATCCAGGGTTTCGTCGCCAATGCCGGTGTTGCTGCACCATCCGCCTCCGTCGTCTACGACATCCGGTCGCATCCGCAGTTCTCGACCAACCGGGCGCCGCTCGACCTCCAGGTGATGGCCGAACTCGAGCTGCTCGGCGGCCGGGACTTCGCCACCGACCTGCTCCAAGGCTTCATCGTCGAGGCCCATGTCCTCGGGCTGCAGATCAGGCAGGCGGCCGCGGCTGACGACATGCTGTCGTTCCGCAACGCTGCGCACGCCCTGCGGAGCGCCGCGGCCAATGTCGGTGCCGTTGTCGTCCACGGGCTGTGCGGCCAATGCCGCAACCTGTCGGCTGCTTGCCTCGTCCGGGACGGCGTGCCGCTCGCCGACCGGATCAGGACGGCGATTGACCGTGTCGAGAACGAGATCCCGCTACGCGACCGCGCCAGGCAGTGACCGATCCCGGTCGACAACCAAAGCCGGCGACCTGGAACAAGCTCACCAGGGTCCAGGTCGCCGGCCTCGCATGCTTCCGTCACCGCAGGCACATCTATTCCGCAGCCACCTGGCTCGCCGCCCCCGTCACGGCAAGCACCCGCTTGGCCTGTGCGGCCGCGAGGCGCTCCATCTTGCGGAGATCCGGTGCCTGAAGGTTCAGGGCTGCATCCACCCAGATGTCGACGACGTCGCGCAACTCCTGTTCCGCCACCGGATGCACCCGCCGACGGGCCGCGTAGACCGCCGAGTAGGCGTTGTGCTTGCGTGCGTTGCGCTCGATATAGGCTTGCGCCGCGTAGCGGCCTTCCCCGTCCTCCGCCAGAACGTCGACCACGCCCATCTCGAACAGCTCCTCGGCGGTGTAGATGCGGCCGCTCAGGATCATCTTCTCCGCCCGGGCCGGATCAAGCCGGCGCGAAAGGAAGCTGTACGCCCCCATGCCCGGGAACAGGTTGAACAGGATCTCCGGAAGGCCGAGCTTGGCGCTCCGTTCCGCGATGATCACGTC
>CAXTMS010000123.1:8098-10358 GCA_964245345.1 uncultured Acetobacteraceae bacterium
TCCATGGTGAAGCAGGCGAGCCCGTTGGCTGGGCGCATGTAGTTCCAGAGCGTGCGGCGCTCGATGTCGAGCGTGATGTCGAGGTTCTCGAAACCCGCTTCGAGAACCCGGCGCGGATCGGCGGGCGTGGCGCGGTGGCCCGTGAGCGAGGCCGTGGGCGAGAGGGCGAAAGTTCTTTTCGACTGGATAAGGGTCATGTCGGCGTCCTTGCTGGAGAAGGCGCACCTGCCTGATTGGCTATCGACCGACCATCCAGGGCGAGGTGTCGCCCCTATAGTGTGTCGCGAAACGGGAGGAATGTTCCACTCGACATGCAATCTTAAACCGACGGCGTTCCTTCCCACTATCCGAAGCAGTGTATCCTTCTCAAAAAGAAGACAGTTTGTCGGCGTTCGCGCCGGCCGTCAGCAGTGGTCAGCGCGCCGACAGGTCAAGTGCGGCCAGCAGCCCCCACTCCGTGCCGAACGCCAGACGGCTCCCATCCGGGCTGAAGCTCAGCGCCGACACCGCGCCCCGGCCCGGGCCGCAGACCGGCAGCACGCGCTTGCTGGCGACGTCCGACATCAGCACGGTGCCGTCGGCGAACCCGGCCGCGACGATGTCCTGCTGCGGATGGAAGGCGACCCGGACGCACACCGAGTCCGGCACCCCGGCAAGCTCCGTCGGCGCCTTGCCCATCGGGCCACCGCCGAAGAACGGCCACAGCACCACCGCCTCGGCGCCGCTGGTGGCGAGCCAGCGCCCGTTGCGCGAGAAGCCGAACGACAGCGTCTTCTGCGGGTAGCCGCTCATGCGCATGTTGTGCCCATCCGGCAGCCGCCAGCCGTGCAGTTCGTTCTCCTGCATGGCGGTGACCAGCGCGTCGCCGTCCGGATGCAGGGCGACCCCGACATGGCTGCCCTTCCAGGCAAGCCTGCGGGGGGAGTCCGATTTGGCTCCGGTGAACCAGAGCGAGGCGCCGTTGTAGTGCGACGCGGCGATCCGCTTGCCCTTGGCGTCGAAGGCGATGCCGGACACGGTGGTCTCGTGGTCAAGCGTCTTGATCAGCGCCCCATCGCCGTCGCGCAGCTCGACCTGCCGTCCCGACGCGGACGCGATCAGACCGCCGCCGCCTGGACGCTTCGGATCCACCACGCTCGCCACGTGCTCGACCCAGCGGCGCGCCTTCGCCAGCGGAACCACCGTGCCGGCGATGCCGTCGATGCGGCAAAGCGCGTTGTCGTCGCCCCCGGTCAGGAAGCCGTGGCCGACTGTGTCCGCGCTCAGCGACAGCACGGCGCCGTCATGCGCCAGGATCCGGCGCCATCCGGCATCGTTCGGCGCCGCGGCCGGCGACAGGTGCACCTCGCCGTCGCCGGTGGCAAAAGCGATCGTGGCGTTGTCGCGGGAGAAGGCGCAGCCGACCACGTGCCCCTCGACCTCGCGGGTCGCGCCCCGCGTCCGAAGCAGGTGGTCCGGATCGGCCAGGCCGGCGTCGCTCATCGGGCGCGGCAGCTTTCGAAGCCGCGTCGCAGGCGCGGCCGGTTCAGGTTGCGGCCGATGAACACCAGCCGCGACGCGCGGGGCTCGCCTTCCGGCCATGGGCCGATGAAGTCGCCGTCCGCCATCATGTGCACCGCCTGGAACGCGAAGCGTCGGTTCTCGCCGGCGTAGCTCAGGATGCCCTTGGAGCGCAGGATGTCGCCGCCCTGTTCCTGCAGCACCGCACCGACCCAGGCCTGGAACTTTGCCGCGTCGAGCGGCTCGGCGACCTCGAACGACAGGCTGCTCACGTCCTCGTCGTGGCTGTGCGCCTCGTTCTCCAGGAAGTCCGGCGCCACCGCCAGCGCCCGCTCGAGGTCGAACCCGCCCTGGTCCAGCACGTCGTCGAGTTGAACGTTGCCGCGTACCGCGCGGTGCAGGCGCACGAAGCGGTTGATGCCGCGGATCCGCTCCTCCAGCGCCACGAGGCCCACCTCGTCGACCAGGTCGGTCTTGTTCAGGATGATTACGTCCGCGAACGCGATCTGGGTGCGCGCTTCGGCGCTGTCGGCCAGCCGCGCAGGCAGGTTGAGCGCGTCCACCACCGTGACCACCGCGTCGAGCCGACACTTCGCCCGCACCTGCTCGTCGACAAAGAAGGTCTGCGCCACCGGGGCCGGGTCGGCGAGGCCGGTGGTCTCGACGATGATGCCGTCGAACTTCGTGCGGCGCTTCATCAAGGCACCCAGGATGCGGATCAGGTCGCCGCGCACGGTGCAGCAGATGCAGCCGTTGTTCA
>CAXTMS010000124.1:0-10352 GCA_964245345.1 uncultured Acetobacteraceae bacterium
GTGCTGACCATCGGCTGCGACAAGACCACGCCCGCCTGCCTGATGGCGGCGGCGACGGTGAACATCCCCGCCATCGCGTTCTCGGTCGGGCCGATGCTGAACGGCTGGTTCCGCGGCGAGCGCACCGGCTCGGGCACCATCGTGTGGAAGGCGCGCGAGCTGCTGGCGATGGGCGAGATCGACTACGAGGGCTTCATCAAGCTGGTGGCGTCGTCGTCGCCGTCCACCGGCTACTGCAACACCATGGGCACGGCCACCACCATGAACTCGCTGGCCGAGGCGCTGGGGATGCAGCTGCCGGGTGCCGCCGCGATACCGGCGCCGTATCGCGACCGGCAGGAATGCGCATACGAGACCGGCCGCCGCATCGTCGGCATGGTGCACGAGGACCTCAAGCCGTCCGAGATCATGACAAAGGCGGCGTTCGAGAACGCGATCCGGGTCAACGCCGCGATCGGCGGCTCTACCAACGCCCCGATCCACCTGCAGGGACTGGCACGCCATCTCGGCATCGACCTGCCGATCGAGAGCTGGCAGCGCCTCGGCCTCGACATCCCGCTGCTGGTCAACCTCCAGCCTGCCGGCGAGTACCTGGGCGAGGACTTCTACCGTGCCGGCGGGGTGCCGGCGGTGGTGTCGGAGCTGATGCGGCAAGGCCTGATCAGCGAGGACGCCCGGACGGTGAACGGCCGCAGCATCGGCGACAACTGCCGCGACGCGCGCATCGAGGACGAGGAGGTGATCCGCCCGTACCACCGCCCGCTCAAGCAGCGCGCCGGCTTCCTGGTGCTGACCGGCAACCTGTTCACCTCGGCGATCATGAAGACCAGCGTGATCTCCGAGGAGTTCCGGCAGCGCTACCTGAACGACCCCGAGGATCCCGACGCGTTCGAGGGCCGGGCGATCGTGTTCGACGGGCCGGAGGACTATCATGCGCGCATAGACGACCCGTCGCTCGCGGTCGGCGACCACGACGTGCTGGTGATGCGCGGCGCCGGCCCGGTCGGCTATCCCGGCGCGGCGGAGGTGGTGAACATGCGGCCGCCGGTCTACCTGATGGAGAAGGGCGTGCGGGCGCTGGCCTGCATCGGCGACGGCCGGCAGTCCGGCACTTCCGGCTCGCCCTCGATCCTGAACGCGTCGCCGGAAGCGGCGGCGGGCGGGCCGCTGGCGCTGCTGCGCACCGGCGACCGCATCCGCGTCGACCTCGCCCGCGGCCGCGTCGACATGCTGGTGGACGACGCCGAGATCGCCGCGCGCCGCAAGCGGCTGGAGGCCGAGGGCGGCTACCGCTACCCGGCCAGCCAGACGCCGTGGCAGGAAATGCAGCGCGCGGTGGTCGGGCAGCTGGAAACCGGCGCGGTGCTGGAGAACGCGATCGCCTACCAGCGCATCGCCCAGACCAAGGGGGTCCCGCGCGACAACCATTGACCGGTCGCGCATTCGCCGATTATGGGGGCTTGGCGCGCCGGTATCGCAACGATCCGGCAGGTTGGGAGCGATGCGATGAAACGGGCGTTGCGGCTGGTCGCGGGGATGACAGCGGGGGTGTGGGTCGCAGGCTGCACGCCGCCGTTGCAATACTCGGCCGCGAGGCTGACCAGCGGCGCCAGCCTGTCGCAGGGCAAGCGCCTGCCGGTGCAGCGCTTCGACCTGAACGACCGGATCATCATGCTGGTGGACGTGTCCTGGCCGGATCCCACCGCGGATGGTGGGCTGCACCAGTGCGAATGGCGCTGGTATCGCGAAGGCCGGCTGGTGTCGCAGACCCCGGCGCGGACGCTCCGGTTCTTGCGCACGCCGGTGACGCTGCACACCAGCCGGCCGGCGGCAACGCTTGGCGCCGGGCACTTCACCGTCGACACGCTGGTCGACGGCGCGGTGGTGGCGACCAGCCGGTTCGACGTGGTTGGCTGAGGCTGCTGCCGCGCCAGCCTCGGGATCGGCCTTCCGCACGGTGCTGCATGCCGACTGGAGCACTGCCGCCGACAAGCGCTGGGTCGCGGAGGCGAACCGCTCCGAGGGTGGCTGGATGGTGGCGGCACCGAGGCCGGTCGGCGACTGCGCTGCCTTTGTCGAGACCCTGTTCGCAGACCGACGCAGGGTGCTTGCCGGCTTCGACTTCCCGATCGGCCTGCCGGTGGCCTATGGGCGGATGACCGGGCTGGACAGCTTCCCCGCTGTGCTGGACGCGCTTGGCCGCGGCGACTGGCCCGACTTCTTCCAGGTGGCGGAACGGCCGGAGCAGATCGCGGTGACGCGTCCGTTCTATCCCAGGGTGTCGTCCGCCCTGGCGAAGCAGCAGGCCCTGCTGGACGCGCTCGGCCTCCAGCACGTCGACGCGCTGCGTCGGCGATGCGAGCGCGCCACGCCGGTGCGGCGGGCCGCCTGCCCCTTGTTCTGGACCCTGGGCGCGAACCAGGTCGGCAAGGCCGCGATCAGCGGCTGGCGCGACGTGCTGCTGCCGGCGCGTCGCCGCGGCGCCCGGCTGTGGCCGTTCGACGGCAGCCTGGCGGAGCTGGCCCGGACGGGGGTTCCGGTGCTGGCGGAAACCTACCCCGGCGAGGCCTATGGGCATGTCGGCGTTTTGTTCACCGCCGGGATGAGCAAGCGCCGCCAGGACGACCGGCGTGTCGCGATGCGCGACCTGCCTGCCTGGGCGGCAAGGCACGGCGTGTCGCTCGAGCCCGAGCTTTCGGCGCGGATCGCGGACGGCTTCGGCAGCCTCGACCGGGGCGAGGACCCGTTCGACGCCCTGGTCGGGCTGCTTGGAATGCTGGAGGTGCTCGACGGGCGACGCGCGGCCTGTCCGGCGACGGAGCGCCCGGACCCGTGGGAAGGCTGGATCATGGGCCAGCACGCCGGCTGACGACGCCCGGCTTCGTCAGCTGCCGCCGGTCCGGACAAACCCGTTCAAGGCGGCCGCGGGCCGCTTCTATTTCCGCCTCGGCACCGGCCGCCAGTCCTTCGGCGCCATCTCGAAGCCCTCGAACCGGAAGGCCGGCGCCACCACGCAGCAGGCCAGGGTCCAGGCGCCGAGCGACACCGCGCACTGCCAATGGCCGCGCGGCACCAGCAGGTGCGGCGACTGGCGCAGGCCGAGGTCCGGACCGAGATGGCGCGCCTCGGCGTCGTGCCCGTTTGCCGAGGTGGTCAGCACCAGGTGCGCGCCGGCCTGCCAGATCCACAGCTCGTCGGCGTCAACGCGGTGCCAGTCGCTGAGCTCGTCGCCGCGCAGCAGGAAGTGGATGGCGGTGCCGCTGCCCCGGCTGCCGTCGTCCGGCCGGTCACGCCAGGTTTCCCGGTAGTGGCCGCCTTCCGGGTGCGGCTGCAGCGCCAGCGCCCGGATCACCGCGTCCGCGGTCAGGGCCGGGTCTCGAAGGTCGATCATCCCGCCGGCCGCTCGATCCGGGCGAGCGAGAACGCGTCGGCGGCGAGCTGAAGCGGGCGGGTTTCTGCGTCGGAGGCGCCGCCACGAACCAGCTCGGCGAAGCGGCGGTACAGGCCGGGATATTCCCGGTCCGGCTGGTCCACCACCGTTTCCCCATCGAGCACCAGCGACCGGCCGCCCCGATCCAGCGCCAGCAGGCCGCCATCCGACAGCGTCCAGTCGATCGACCAGGTTTCCTCGCCCTTGTGGTCCCAGTCGAACAGCGCTGAGAAGCCGCTGGCGCGAGTGGGCGTGGCGAGCTCCAGCGTGGCGGTGATCGGGGTGTGGGCATCCGGCATCACCCGGAACCGGGCTTCGCGCACGAACACCGGCTCCGGCAGGCAGCCCACCACGATCGACAAGGCGTTCACGCCCGGGTCGAACACCCCCATGCCGCCCGGCTGCCAGAACCAGTCGACGCCCGGATGGAACTTGTGCACGTCCTCGCGCCACAGGATGCGCATGGCGGACGCGCCGCGCTCGGCCAGGATGGTCCGTGCCGGCGCCACCGCGCCCGAGAACATCGAGTGCCAGGCGGCGAACAGGGTGCGCCCGACCGTGCCGGCCAGGCGCGCCAGGTCGTCCACCTCGGCCACGGTCTGCGCCGGCGGCTTCTCCATCAGCACGTGCATGCCGGCGAGCAGCGCGGAGCGGGCAAGGCCGTAGCGCACCTGCGGCGGCGTGCAGATCGCCACCGCGTCGACCAGGCCCGAGGCGATCATCTCGTCCTGCGTGGCGAACAGCGCCACGCCGTCGGGCACGGCAACCCGCGAGCGGCTGGCCATGGCCGTGAGTCGGAAATCGTCGTCGGCGAGCAGCGTCGGGATGTGCTGCACGCGGGCGATCTCGCCGATGCCGACCAGCCCGACCCGGATCGGGCTCACGCGGCGCTTCCCTTGGCCCGCGTCCACGCTTCCGCATAGGCGATGGCCCGGCGGCCGACCTCCTCGGCCGGACGGCCCGGCACGTAGAGGCCGGAACCCAGGCCGAACCCGGCGGCGCCGGCGGCGACGAACGGCTGGACGGTGTCCGGGGTGATGCCGCCCACCGGCATGAACAGGGTGTCGGGGGGGAACACGGCGCGGAACGCGCGCAGCACCGCTGGCCCGACCAGCTCGGCCGGGAACAGCTTCAAGCCGTCCGCCCCTGCCGCCAGCGCCGCGTAGCCTTCGGTCGGCGTGGCGATGCCGGGCGTGCACACCATGCCGAGCGCCTTGGCGGCGCGGATCACCGCGGTGTCGGCGTGCGGCATCACCAGCACCCGGCCGCCCGCCTCGTGCACCGCCTGCACCGCCTCCACGCTGGTGACGGTGCCGGCGCCGATCAGACAGGTGTCGCCGAACCGGTCGGCCAGCAGGCGTATGCTGCGAAACGGGTCCGGCGAGTTCAGCGGCACTTCGATCACCCGCATCCCGGCGTCCACCAGGGCAACGGCGACCGGGATCGCCTCGTCCGGCGACAGGCCACGCAGGATCGCGACATAGGGCGACTGGGACAGGTAGTCGGTCAGCATGCGTCAAACTCCTGCGGGCGTTGGCAGCAGGCCGGCGGCGACCGCGAGTCGATGAAGGCCGCGGACGGAGGCCGCCTCCACCTCCACCGGCACCAGCCGGCCGAGGAACTCGAACGCCAGGGCGTAGCGCCGGGTCAGCGCGGCGTCGCCGACCAGCACCACGCGGTCCGGCGGCGGCCCGGCCTCGCCGGCGCGAAGCAGCTCCTCGCCGATCAGCAGCCCGGACAGGTAGTCGGGCACCAGCGCCGCAGGCAGGCCACCGGTGAGCATCAGCGCCCGGGTGGAGAACAGCCGCCCGGCCAGCCCTTCGGACGCGGCGGCACGGACGCCGTCCCGGAACGCGTCGTCCCGCGCCGCAGCGGGTTCGATGGCCTCCCCGGCCGACGGGATCCCCTGCCCCAGGATCGAGTGCCGGCACAGCAGCGCGAACAGCTCGCCGGTCATGAAGGTGGCGAACGAGGCGATGATCCGGTCCGACACCCGCACCCACTTCGAATGCGTGCCCGGCATCACCAGCAGGATCTCGCCGCCGGGATGGCCGAGCGAGTCCAGCACCCCGACCGCCTCGGTTTCCTCGCCGCGCATCACGTCCGGGCGTGCGGGATCCAGCAGCCCGGGCACCAGGTGGAGCACGCCCGCGCTGCACGGCACGGTGGCGAGCGAGCCGGCCAGCCGCTGGAGGTCGAGCGGCAGCGACAGGTAGTCGACCTCGCGCCAGCCGTTGCGGCTGCCGACCATGCCGCAGGCGATCGCCGGGATGCCGTCCGCGCGCCAGCCCTCGGTGATGGCGTCGAACGCCGCCGGATAGCCGCCATCCGGCAGGCTCAGGATGCCCCAGGGCTCCCGCCTGCGCTCCAGCACGGTGCCGTCCGCGGCGACGCGCCAGGCACGCAGCGCGGTGGTGCCCCAGTCGAGCGCCAGAAGGGCAGGCGCCAGAAGCCGAGTCTTGTCCGACAAATCGGATCCTCCCGCCGCGTTATGCGCGACCGGCACCCAAGCTGGCAAGCGCCCCGGAACCGCGGCTCAACGCGCCGGCGGGCGGGTCAGCCGGGCGCTGCGGCCGGACAGCGAGGCCTGCATGTCCTCGAACGCGTAGCGCACCAGCCCGGCCATCTCCTGGCGCGCGCCGTCCGCGTCGCGGGCCCTGATCGCCTCGAACACGGCGCGGTGCTCGGGCAACGGGTCGCGCGGGTGCTTCTGGGCGCGGTGCTTGAACACGGTGGTCCACCAGATCGCGGCGACCACGCTGCTGGACAGGGCGGCGATCAGCTCGTTGCCGCTGGCGACCAGGATCGCGTGGTGGAACGCCCGGTCGGCGGCGCGGCCTTCCTCGCTGCCGAGACGCAGCCGCGCCATGGTGCCGAGCGCGTCGCCCATGGCGTCGAGGTCCTGCCGGGTGTGGTTCTGCGCCGCCAGCGCCGCGGCGTGCGGCTCCACCATCTGCCGCACCTCGAACAGGTCGCGCACGAACGCCTCGCTCGGCTTGGTTTCCAGGAACCAGCCGATCACCTCCGGGTCGAGGATGTGCCAGCGGCTGCGCGGGCTGACCCGGGTGCCGGTCTTGGTGCGGCTTTCCACCATGCCCTTGGCGGACAGGATCCGCACCGCCTCGCGATACGCGGTGCGCGACACCGCCAGCTGCTCGGCCGCCTCGATCTCGCCGGACAGCAGGTCGCCTGGCTTCAGTTGCTCGGCGGCGATGCGTATGCCGATGGTGCGGGCGATGCTGTCGTGCAGGCGCGTGCTCGCGGCGGCCCGCTTGCCGCCGAGCCTGGGCCCGTCCGGCTCCGGATCGGCGCGCCGTGATCCTGACCGGTCCATCTGTCGGCGGCATCCCCCTGGTCGAGCCCGCCCTCATCATTGTCACAAAGACGCCGCCGCGCCAGCCCTTGCAAGCCCGGGCCAAAACGGCGACCTCCTGTCCGACCAGGGACGGGGACCGGATGCCATGAACGCAGCAGCTGCGAGCGCGGGAGGGAACGCCGCCAGCGGGTTCCGCGGCCTGGACCCGCGCACCGGACAACCGGTCGGCCCGGCGCTGCCTGTGGACGACGTGGCTGCGGTCGCGGCCGCGGCGGCGCGGGCGGAGGACGCCTTCGACACCTACCGCGCCACCTCCCCGGAGGATCGCGCGCGCTTCCTGGAGGGCATCGCCTCGGCGCTCGAAGCACGGCGCGCCGAGCTGATCGCCACCGCCACGCTGGAGTCCGGGTTGGCGGACGCGCGCATCACCGGCGAGTTCGGACGCACGACCGGCCAGCTCCGGTTGTTCGCCGCCGTTGTGCGGTCCGGCGACTGGCTCGGCGTGCGGCTCGATCCCGCCCTGCCCGACCGCGCGCCGCTGCCGCGCCCGGACCTGCGCCTGCGACGCATCCCGGTCGGCCCGGTGGCGGTGTTCGGCGCCAGCAACTTCCCGCTGGCCTTTTCCGTCGCCGGCGGCGACACCGCCTCGGCGCTGGCGGCGGGCTGCCCGGTGGTGGTGCGCGGCCATCCGGCGCATCCGGGCACCAGCGCCCTCGCCGGTGCGGCGATCGAGGCGGCGGTGCGCGAGGCCGGGCTTCCGGCCGGCGTGTTCTCGCTGATCTCCGGACCGGACCTGTCGCTCGGCCAGGCGCTGGTGCAGGACCCGCGGATCATGTCGGTGGGCTTCACCGGTTCCAGGCGGGGCGGACTGGCCCTGGCAAGCCTGGCCGCGGAACGGCCGGTGCCGATCCCGGTGTTCGCCGAGATGAGCAGCGTCAACCCGGTGTTCCTGTGCCCGGACGCGCTCGAAACCGGCGCCGACACCCTGGCCGAAGCGTTTGTCGGCTCGCTGACCCTGGGCGCCGGCCAGTTCTGCACCAACCCGGGCCTGGTGGTCGCGGTGAAGGGTCCGGCGCTCGACCGCTTCGTGTCGCGCGCCGCCGCAGCACTCGGCAAGGCCGCTTCCGCCACCATGCTGACGCCGGGCATCCATGACGCCTATGGCCGCGCCGTGTCGGAGCGCGAAGCCGTTCCCGGGGTCGGCCTCGTCGCCAGCGGCCAGCTCGGCGACGGCGAGAACCAGTGCCGCGCCGCTTTGTTCCTCACCGATGCCGCCCGCTATCGCGCGGAGCCGTCGCTGGCGGACGAGGTGTTCGGGTCCAGCGGGCTGGTGGTCGCCTGCGACGACGAGGCGTCGGTGCTGCAGCTGGCCGGCCTGCTCGAAGGCCAGCTCACCGCCACCCTGCACCTGACCGACGCGGACACCGCCTTCGCCGCCCGCCTGCTGCCTGTGCTGGAGCGGCGCTGCGGCCGCATCCTGGCCAATGGCTGGCCCACCGGGGTCGAGGTCAGCCACGCCATGGTGCATGGCGGGCCGTATCCGGCCACCACCGACGGGCGCTTCACCTCCGTCGGCACGCTGGCGATCGACCGGTTCCTGCGTCCGGTGTGCTACCAGAACCTGCCGGCCGCCCTGCTGCCGCCCGAGCTTCGCGACGACAACCCGTACCAGCTCGACCGCCGGATCGACGGACGCCTCACCCACGCCTGACATCGATCCACCGCCGCAGCCGCCGGAGGAAGCGCATGGTCCTCAGCCTGACCCAACTGACCGACCAGGATGGACGGCGGATGGTGGCGGCCACGGACGAGGCCGGGCTGTCCCGCCGCCTCGACGGCGTCGCGTCCACGTATGAGCTGGCACTGGAGGCCATCGCCACCGGCGAGGCGATCGCGCAGGTGGTGGCGCGACACGAGCCCGGCGACGTCCTGGACCTCCGGGCGGCACTGGCCGAGAACCGGGTGCTGCCGCCGATCGACCATCCCGACCCGGCGCACTGCCTGCTCACCGGCACCGGGCTGACCCATCTCGGCTCCGCCGAGGGTCGCGACAGCATGCACAAGGCCGCCGCCGCCGGTCAGGCGACGGACTCGATGCGGATGTTCATGCTCGGCCTGGAAGGCGGCAAGCCAGCCAACGGCACGATCGGCGTGCAGCCGGAATGGTTCTTCAAGGGCGACGGGTCGAGCCTGGTGCCGCCGGGCGCCGCGCTCACCAGCCCAGGCTTCGCGCTGGATGCCGGCGAGGAGCCGGAGATCGCCGGGATCTACGTGGTCGGGCCGGACGGGATGCCGTGCCGGCTGGGCTTCGCCCTCGGCAACGAGTTCTCCGACCATGTGACGGAGCGCGGCAACTACCTGTGGCTGGCGCATTCCAAGCTGCGCCCGGCGTCGCTCGGCGCGGAGGTGCTGACGGGCGCGTTGCCGGCGACCGTGCAGGGCCGCTCGGCGATCGAGCGCAACGGGATGGTGCTGTGGGAGAAGCCGTTCCTGTCCGGCGAGGCGAGCATGTCGCACGCCATCGCCAACCTTGAGCACCACCACTTCAAGTACGAGCTGTTCCGTCGCCCGGGCGACGTGCACGTGCATTTCTTCGGAACGGCGACGCTGTCCGCGTCGGACGGGATCGAGACGCAGGAGGGCGACGTGTTCGTGATCGAGGCGGCGCCGTTCCGGCTGCCGTTGCGCAACGCGGTGGCAAAGCGGGCATCGCCACCCGCCCCGACCGTCGTCCGCGTGCTGTAGACAAGCTAATCCGTTGCGGCCTGAACCGCACCGGATCTTGTGACGTCAGCGGCTCTTCTTGTAGAGCTTGCTGGCGATCTCGAAGATCTCCTGCGGCGCGTAGTCGGGCGCGAACGCGCCGTAGTTGCCGTCGAGCTCGGGGATCTTGCCGCCTTCCGGAAGCCCGTCGACGATCTCCAGCTGGCCCGGCGGATCACCCGGCAGCGCCACCTCGTCGTTCGACCACACCCCCGCCGCTTCCTCGTAGTCGGACGGGCTGAAGCGGTACAGCCGGCGATGGCTGCCCTCGTTCAGGTACTTCTGGCACTCGGGGATGCGGCTGAGGTCGATGTTCGGCGTCGGCAGCATCTTCTCGATCGACACGCCGGTGAGCTTCTTCAGCGCCAGCGCGTAGGCGTGCGCGTGCACCGAGCCGCGCACCAGCAGGTAGCCGCACACCTCGCGGCCGGTGGGCTCGGTCATGGTCTCGTAGACGCGCAGCTTGTGGATGCGCGCGCCGCATTCGAGGTGGAAGTTGTGCAGCAGGTCGATGATCAGGTTGCCGGTGGTGGTGACCATGTCCATGTTCCAGGACGCGGCGTTGCTGTTCATCGGCATGGCGCCGCCGCCGTTGCTCAGGAACGAGCCGGCGAGGCGGGCGTCCGCCATGTCCGCGAACGGCGCCTTGGAAACGTCCACCATCTCCTTCGGGTTGCCAGGGCCGCAGCCGAGCATGGACACGCCGGTGCTGACGAGCTCGACATGGCCCAGCTCCTCGGCGAAGATCGCCGACACCAGGCTGTAGAACGGCTTGAGCTTGCTCTTGTTGCGGAAGTTGAAGCTCTGGAACATGTAGTTGCCGAGCGTCGACATCTCGCCGTA
>CAXTMS010000125.1:0-10192 GCA_964245345.1 uncultured Acetobacteraceae bacterium
CCCGCAGCCGAGCTGCCTTCCGCTCCCGTCGCCAGGCACGCGACAACGATCCCCAGGCAAACCCTGCCCGTGTTTCCCGTTGAAACGGGAGCCCGCTCGAGTCCGGGCGTGTGATACAGGCATGACCATGGCGATCTGGGGCAAGGTGTTCGGCGGCGTGACGGGCTTCGCGATGGGCGGCCCGATCGGTGCCGTGCTGGGCACGGCCTTGGGCCATGCCGCGGATCGCGGGGCACTGCTGGACCCGCCGGCCGGCACCTGGGGCAACTGGGGCGGCACCGGCTTCCTCGGCAGCGAGCCCAGGCAGCGCAAGGCGGCCGACCCGAACGGGGCGGCGCTGCGGCTGGCGGTGAAGATGGCTGCGGTGGCCGGCAAGCGCGACCAGCTGTTCGCGATCGTGGTGGTGGTGCTGTCGGCCAAGCTCGCCAAGTGCGACGGGCCGGTGAACCGCCAGGAGATCGACAGCTTTAAGCGCTCGTTCCGGATCCCGTCCGAATCCACCGCCGAGATCGGCCGCCTGTTCGACCAGGCGCGCACCCGCACCGACGACTTCGCGCCCTTCGCCGAGGAGCTCGGCCGCGCCTACGCCGACCGGACCGCCGTGCTGGAGGAGGTGCTGGCCGCCTTGTTCACCATTGCCCGCTCCGACGGCGCGCTGACCCGGCCGGAGATGGACTTCCTGGGCCGGGTCCATGCGTTGTTCGGGCTCGGGCACGGCGCCTGGGACCGGGCCGAGAACGGTGCCGCACGGCCTTCCGCCGACGAGCCGGACGCGTATTCCGTGCTCGGCGTGCGCCGCAACGCCAGCGACGACGAGATACGCGCCACCTGGCGCCGGCTGATGCGCGAAACCCATCCCGACTCGATGGCTGCTCGCGGCGCCAAGGCGGCGGAGATCGCGCTCGGCGCCGAACGGGTGGCCCGGGTCAATGCCGCCTGGGACCGGATCAAGCGCGACCGAGGCCTGTAGGGCCATGGACCTCGCGATCGCCGAGCATCCGAGCCCGAACTGCCGCGCGCGCGAGCCGGGCGCGGTGATCGACACGCTGGTGCTGCACTACACCGGCATGCAGAGCGGCCAGGCCGCGATCGAGCGGCTGTGCGACGCGCAAGCGCAGGTGTCCGCGCACTACGTGGTCGAGGAGGACGGACGGATCGTGCGCCTGGTGGCGGAGGAGCTGCGGGCCGCCCATGCCGGCGTGTCGTTCTGGCGCGGCCGGCGCATGCTGAACGACAGCTCGGTCGGCATCGAGATCGTCAATCCCGGTCACGAATGGGGCTACCGGCCGTTTCCCGAGGCCCAGGTGGAGGCGGTGCAGGCGCTCTGCCTCGCCATCCTGTCCCGCCACCCGATCTTGCCGGTGGGCGTGGTCGGCCACAGCGACATCGCCCCCGACCGCAAGCAGGACCCGGGCGAGCTGTTTCCCTGGGCGCGGCTGGCCCGAGCGGGGATCGGGCTGTACCCGCTCGACGTGCCGGATCTCGGCACCGCGGAGGACGCGGACGACACCGCGCCGGTACGCCGGGATCTGGCCCGGATCGGCTACGACGTCATCGAGGAAGACGGCATGGACCAGGCGCTGGGGATCACGTTGACGGCGTTCCAGCGGCATTGGCGGCCGGAAGCGGTGACCGGCCGCGCCGACCGCGGCACGCGCGCCCGGATCGAGGCGGTCGCCCGGCTCGCGGGCCCTCGGTGAGCGACACCCGGCAGCCGGTCGACCGGCCGGACATCCTCGCCACGATCGAGGGCCAGCGCCTGCTCGCGTCGCGCTCCGGCGGCGCGTGGAAGGACTGGGGTCCCTACCTGAGCGACAGGCAATGGGGCACGGTGCGCGAGGACTACAGCGCCGGCGGCGACGCCTGGGACTACCTGCCGCACGACCACGCCAGGAGCCGCGCCTATCGCTGGGGCGAGGACGCGATCGCGGGCTTCGGCGAAAAGGCGCTGCACTGGTGCCTGGGCGTGGCGCTGTGGAACGGCCGGGACCCGATCCTGAAGGAGCGGCTGTTCGGCCTGACCAACCAGGAAGGCAACCACGGCGAGGACGTCAAGGAGCTCTACTACCACCTCGACAGCACGCCCACGCACTCCTACGCCCGGATGCTGTACAAGTATCCGCAAGCAGCCTTTCCGTACGACGCGCTGGTGCGCGAGAACAACCGGCGCGGACAGGACCAGCCCGAGTACGAGCTCCTCGACACCGGCATCCTGGACGGGAACCGCTACTTCGACGTGTTCGTCGAGTACGCCAAGGCGGCGCCCGACGACATCCTGATGCGGGTGCGCGTGGTCAACCGCGGGCCCGACCCGGCGCCGCTGCACCTGCTGCCGCAGCTCTGGGCGCGCAACCGCTGGTCCTGGACCATTGGCGCCGCCCGGCCGGCGCTGCAGGCGCTGTCGGACAGCGTCGTGCTGGCGCAGCAGGACGGGATGGCGGAGATGCGGCTGTCGGTCGAGCCCGGCGCGACCCTGCTGTTCTGCGACAACGACACCAACGTCAACCGGCTCTACGGCCAGGCCGCGTCCGGCTTCTTCAAGGACGGCATCAACGACGCGGTGGTAGGCGGCCAGGGCGGGGCGGTGAACCCGGCGCGACGGGGCACCAAGTGCGCGGCGCTGCACCGGCTGGAGGTGCCGGCCGGCGCGGAGCAGGTGGTGCGGCTGCGGCTGCGTGCCGGGGGCGCGGAGGCCGACCCGTTCGCGGACTTCGACGCGGTGTTCGCCGCCCGCATCGCCGAGGCGGACGCGTTCTACGGCGCCCTGCAGGAGCGGATCGCGGATGCGGACGCGCGGCTGGTGCAGCGCCAGGCGCTCGCCGGCATGCTGTGGTCCAAGCAGTACTACCGCTACGACGTGCAGCGCTGGCTCGACGGCGACCCGGCCGAGCCGCCGCCGCCGGCCTCGCGCGCCGGCGGGCGCAACGCCGACTGGCGCGGCCTGAACATGGCCGACATCATCTCGATGCCGGACAAGTGGGAGTACCCCTGGTTCGCGTCCTGGGACCTGGCGCTGCACACGGTGGTGCTGGCGCTGGTGGATCCCGACTTCGCCAAGCACCAGGTGCTGCTGCTGACCGAGGCCGGCGCCATGCACCCGAACGCCGCCCTGCCGGCCTATGAATGGTCGTTCGGCGACGCCAACCCGCCGCTGCACGCCTGGGCCGCCTGGCGGGTGTTCGAAACCGACCGCACCCTGAACAGCGTGCCCGACCACGACTTCCTCAAGCGCGTATTCAACAAGCTGTCGATGAACTTCACCTGGTGGGTGAACCGCAAGGACGAGCACGGCCGCAACATCTTCCAGGGCGGCTTCCTCGGGCTCGACAACATCGCCATCTTCGACCGCTCGGCGCCGCTGCCGACCGGCGGCACGCTGAGCCAGTCCGACGGCACCGCGTGGATGGCGATGTACGCGCTGGCGATGCTGCACATCTCCATCGAGCTGGCGCTGGCGGACCCGGCGTACGAGGACGTCGCCACCAAGTTCTTCGAGCACTTCCTCATCATTGCCGGCGCAGAGGGCAACGCGCTGTGGGACGAGCAGGACGGGTTCTTCTACGACACCCTGACCCTGCCGGGCGGCGAGCGCGTGCCGCTGCGCGCCCGCTCCATGGTCGGGCTGATTCCGCTCTACGCGGTGACGGTGCTTCGCCACGACGAGCTGGCGCGGCTGCCGGCGTTTTCCGCCCGCATGCGCTGGTTCCTCGAGCACCGCCCCCAGCTGGCCGAGCTGGTGTCGTCGTGGGAGCGGGTCGGTCAGGACGATACCGCCCTGCTGGCGCTGCTGCGCACCCACCGCATGACCCGCACGCTGGGCCGCATGCTGGACGAGACCGAGTTCCTGTCCGGGGGCGGCATCCGCGCGGTGTCCAAGGCGCACGAGGCCGCCCCGTACCGCTTCGAATGGGAGGGCCAAAGCTTCGAGCTGCCTTACTGGCCGGCGGAAAGCCGCTCGCGCCTGTTCGGCGGCAACTCCAACTGGCGCGGCCCGGTGTGGATGCCGGTCAACTACCTGCTGATCGAGAGCCTGCTGCGCCTGCACCGCTACTACGGCGACAGCTACCGCATCGCCTGCCCGACCGGATCGGACCGGCAGATGACGCTGGGCGAGGTGGCGGCCGAGCTGTCGCGGCGCCTGGTCGGACTGTTCACCCGCGGGCCGGACGGCCGCCGCCCCGTGCACGGAAACGTGGCCCTGCTGCAGGACGACCCGCATTTCCGCGACCTCCTGCTGTTCTACGAGTACTACGACGGCGACACCGGCCGCGGCGTCGGCGCGTCGCACCAGACCGGGTGGTCCGGGCTGGTGGCGCTGCTGATCCACAACCTGGCCTGGAGCGGGCCGCAGGCGACACCGACCGCGCGTTAACGGTTGCTTCAGCAATGGCTGCGAGGATGGACGGACCGTCCACAGCAGCCGGACCTCCCGTCATGAGCGCCACGATCGGCCTGTTCTCCTCCGCCACCGCCTCGCAGCTGCTGGGCCAGGGCGGCACGTCCGCCGGCGGTAGCGCCGGTGCCACGGGCGGAGCCGGCGCGTCCGGCGGCGGCAGCAACGCGTCTTCGGGCGACACCACCAGCGTCACCACCAACGCGGACGGCTCGGTCACCACCACGATCACCGGCCCGACCGGCAACGTCATCTCCAGCAGCACCGCACCCGCCAGCGACCCCGGCAGCAGCGACCCTGCCGGCTCGCGTCTCAACCTGCAGGCGTGACGGCCGGAACCTTCGGCTGCGGCTTGACCCCCAGGATGTGCGCAATCGCGTAGCTCAGGTCGGGCCGGTTCAGGGTATAGAAGTGGAACTCGTCGACGCCGTTCGCCTGCAACAGGCGCACCTGCTCGGCGGCAACCACCGCGCCGATCATGCGACGGGTTTCGGCTTCCTCCTCCGCGCCCGAGAACATGTGCTCCAGCCAGTCCGGCACCTGCGCCCCGCAGGATTCCGCGAACCGCTTGGCCGGACCGAAATTCGACACCGGCATGATCCCCGGCACCACGGGTGCCGTGATGCCGACCGCGACGCAGCGGTCGAGGAAGCGCAGGAACACGTCGGCGTCGAAGAACAGCTGGGTGATCGCCCGTGTGGCGCCAGCGTCGAGCTTGCGCTTGAGGTTGTCGAGGTCGGCTTCCGGGCTCGACGCCTCGGGATGCACCTCCGGATAGGCCGCCACCGAGATCTCGAAGTCGGCCACCCGCTTCAGGCCGGCCACCAGCTCGGCGGCGCTCGCGTAGCCGTCCGGATGGGCCTCGAACCGGCCGCCCTTCACCGCCGGATCACCGCGCAGGGCGACGATGTGGCGCACCCCGCAGTCCCAGTAGCGCCGCGCCACGTCGTCCACCTCGCCGCGGCTGGCGCCGACGCAGGTGAGGTGGGCGGCCGGCACCAGGCTCGTGTCCTGCACCAGGCGCGCCACCGTGTCGTGGGTGCGGGCCTGGGTCGAGCCGCCGGCGCCATAGGTGACCGAAACGAAGCTGGGCCGCAGCACCTCCAGGCGACGGATGCAGGCCCAGAGCTGCTGCTCCAGGGCGTCGTTGCGCGGGGGGAAGAACTCGAACGACAACAGCGGCGGGACGCGGTCGGCACGGGGCATGGGCAGCCCGGCCACGCGCGGGCCGGTCAGCCATCGCTCCAGCGGCGGCAGCGTCTGCCGCGCTGCCTGCGCCCCGGCTTCCCGCGTGTCCGGCTCCCGCGCGTCGGGAGCACGCTCCCAGGCCGGGGCGAGCGGCTGCAGCAGCAGCGGGTTGTCATGGGGTTGCATCATGTTGTTCTAGTCTGGTTGCCGCGGCCGCAACGTGCAAGCGGCAGGTCCGGATGCCGGCCGCGCATTGCGCGGCGCCGAGGCCATGTTAGACAGCTTCGGCCAGCAGGTCCCGGAACGGTCGGTGGCCGGCCGTCATGCCGGTCGCCCGGCACCGGGGCAAGTCAAGGGTCGAGAAGATGCGTCCGGAGAGCTGTTCCCGTCGATCGCCGCCTGTCTGGATGGGCGGCCTCGCCTGCGCCGTGCTGGCGCTCGCCCTGGCCGGCTGCGCCACCCGACCCACCGATCCGGAGGCGCTGGCGGATTATACCCGCGCCAACGACCCGTACGAGCCCGCCAACCGCTTCTTCTACCGGGTCAGCAACACGGTGGACGCCTACACGCTTCGGCCCGTCGCGCAGGCCTATGTCTGGGCGGTGCCGGAGCCGGCCCGCACCGGGGTGCACAACGCGCTGGCCAACCTCGCCAGCCCCGCGGTGCTGGTCAACGACGTGTTCGAGACCAAGCCGGCGCGCGCCGGCGACACCTTTATGCGGTTCCTGATCAACTCCACCGTGGGCATCGGCGGCGTGCTGGACGTGGCCAAGAACTGGGGCTACCCGGCGAGCCCGGCCGATGGCGGCATGACGCTGGCGAGCTGGGGCTTGCCGGAAGGACCCTACCTGTTCCTGCCGCTGCTCGGGCCCTCCAACCCCCGCGACGCCACCGGCTTCGGCATCGACGTCGCCCTGGCGCCGCTCAACTACGTGCCGCGCGGCTACGGCCTGATCACCCTGAACTGGGCGCTGTACGGCATCGGCACGATCGACGCGCGCGCCCAGGTGCTGGCCGACCTCGACCAGGTGAAGAAGAATGCGCTAGACCCATACGCAACGATACGCAGTCTCTACCGACAGCATCGCGACGCACAGATACAGGCGATGCGCGACGACCACCGGGCGACGGTTCCGGACTGGTATTCCCACTGACACGGGGCAGGATCGCCATGCTGAAGACCTTCAACCGCCTTCCGGCGGCCGCCTATGTCCTGGCCGGGCTGCTGCCCGCCGCCCTGGTGGCGACGCCGGTGCTGGCGCCGCTCGGCCTGGCTTTGGTGCCGGCCGCCCATGCCCAGTCCGGGTCGGACACCGAGTTCGTGCGCACGCTCAGCGTCAAGCTCACCGCCGTGGTCAACGGGCCCGGCAGCACTGCGGAGAAGAAGACGCAGGTGCTGCCGCTGTTGAGCCAGGACGTCGACGTCGACGCGATCGGCCGCTTCTGCCTGGGCCGGTTCTGGCGCACCGCCACCCCGGAACAGCAGCAGCGCTATCTCGGCTTGTTCCATCAGGTGCTGGTCAACTCCATCACCGGGCACCTCGGCGACTACAAGGGCGTCGCCATCAGCGTCGGGAGCGCCACGTCGCAGGGCGACGGCAGGACTTCCGTGCCGACCGTGATCAGCCGCCCCGGGCAGCCGAACACCAACGTGCAGTGGATCGTCAGCGACTCGTCCGGCTCGCCCAAGGTGGTCGACGTGATGGCCGAGGGGGTCAGCCTCAGCATCAACGAGCGGGACGACTACACCAGCTACCTGGCGCGCCACGGCAACAGCGTCGACGCCCTGATCACCGCCTTGAGCCGTCAGGTAGCCCACGCCTCCTGAGCGGCGCGCAGTCCGGCGTCAGCGCCGGACGCCGTCCCGGACGCTCTCGTAGACCAGCATCGGGGAACCGTCGCGCTCGAACCGGGCGGCCACCGTCATGCCGATCCCGCCCAGGGTGGTGCGGGAGGCGAAGTTGTCCTCGCGCGCCACCGCGATCACCAGCGCCTCGCCGGCATCGTGGGCGAAGCGGAGCGCCGCTCCGGCCGCCTCGCGGGCGATGCCGCGTCCGCGCGCGGACGGGAACAGGGCGAAGCGCAGGCTGAGGCCGCGCCCGTCCGGGCGCTCGTGCACCCCGGTCATGCCGAGGAACCGGTTCTCCTCGCGCACGGTGAAGATGCCGACGCCACGACGCGCCCAGAAGGCGAGATCGTCCGCCATCTCGGCTTCCGCCTGCACGCGCGAGCGCACGCCGCCCAGCATCAGCCCGAATGCGCCGGCATCGCCCTTCAACGCCGCCATGTCGTCCATGTCGCGCCATTGCACCGGCGACAATGACAGGCGGGCGGTGCGGACGACGCGGCCGACCGGCAGCGGGCTCATGGCAGCGGGTCCATGACGGCTCGACGGGTCGTGTTCGGCGACGCGCACCAGGCCCCAAGGCTTCGGCGGTCAGCGCGCCAGCGGTCGGTACTTGATCCGGCTCGGATCGGTGGCGTGCTCGCCGAGCCGTCGTCGCTTGTCCTCTTCGTAGGCCTGGAAGTTGCCCTCGAACCATTCCACGTGGCTGTCGCCCTCGAAGGCCAGGATGTGGGTCGCCAGCCGGTCCAGGAACCAGCGGTCGTGGGAGATGATCACGGCGCAGCCGGCGAACTCGCCCAGGGCGTCCTCCAGCGCCCGCAGCGTGTCGACGTCGAGGTCGTTGGTCGGCTCGTCGAGCAGGATGACGTTGCTTTCCTGGCGCAGCATCTTGGCCAGGTGCACCCGGTTGCGCTCGCCGCCCGACAGGATGCCGACCTTCTTCTGCTGGTCGGAGCCCTTGAAGTTGAACGCGCCGACATAGGCCCGGCTCTGCACCGCGCGCTTGCCCAGATAGATCGTGTCGGTGCCGCCGGAAATCTCCTCCCAGACCGACTTCCCGTCGTCGAGCGAGTTGCGGCTCTGGTCGACATAGCCGAGCTTCACCGTCTCGCCCACCTTGAGCGTGCCGCCGTCCGGGGTGTCGTCGCCGATGATCATCTTGAACAGGGTGGACTTGCCGGCCCCGTTCGGCCCGATCACGCCGACGATGCCGCCCGGCGGCAGCTTGAAGTCGAGGTCCTCGATCAGCAGCCGGTTGCCGTAGCCCTTGCGCAGCGCATCCGCCTGGATGACGGTGCCGCCCAGGCGGGGGCCGGGCTGGATCACGATGTCGGCGGTGCCGCCGGCGCGGTCATGGCTTTGCGCCAGCATCTCCTCGTACTTCTGGATCCGGGCCTTGTTCTTGGCCTGGCGCGCCTTCGGGGACGCGCCGATCCATTCCTGCTCGGCGGCGAGTGCGCGCGAGCGGGCGCTTTCCTCCTTCTCCTCCTGGGCCAGGCGCTTGCGCTTCTGCGTCAGCCAGGAGGAATAGTTGCCCTCGAACGGGTAGCCGCGGCCGCGCTCGATCTCCAGGATCCAGTTGGTGACGTTGTCGAGGAAGTAGCGGTCATGGGTGATCACCATGACGGTGCCGGCGTAGTCGCGCAGGGTGCGCTCCAGCCAGGCGACGCTTTCGGCGTCGAGGTGGTTGGTCGGTTCGTCCAGCAGCAGGATGTCGGGGCGCTCCAGCAGCAGCCGGCACAGCGCCACGCGTCGGCGCTCGCCGCCGGACAGGGTGGTGACCTTGCTTTCGGCCGGCGGGCAGGCGAGCGCGCCGAGGGCGATCTCGATCTTGCGGTCGAGCTCCCAGCCGTCCTTGGCCTCGATCTCCTCCTGCAGCGTCGACTGCTCGGCCAGGAGGTCGTTCATCTCGTCCTCCTCCATCGGCTCGGCGAAGCGGTTGGAGATCTCGTTGAAGCGGTCCACCGCTTCCTTCAGCTTGCCGAAGCCGAGCGCCACGTTCTCGCCGACGGTCAGGGTCTCGTCGAGCTTGGGCTCCTGCTCCAGGTAGCCGATGGTGACGCCTTCCGCCGCCCAGGCCTCGCCGCCGTACTCCTTTTCGATCCCGGCGATGATCTTGAGCAGGGTGGACTTGCCGGCGCCGTTGACGCCGAGCACGCCGATCTTGACCCCGGGCAGGAAGCTCAGGGTGATGCCCTTGAACACCTCGCGGCCGCCCGGATAGGCCTTGGTCAGGTCCTTCATCACGTAGACATACTGGTAGGCGGGCATGATGCGGCTCCCGGAACAGGATGGGCGGTCGGCTTGAGGGTCCTTGCGACGGCGGACGCCGATGGCGGACCTGCGCCCGGCAGGACTCGAACCCGCAACCAAGCCGTTATGAGCGGCCCGCTCTGACCATTGAGCTACGGGCGCACAAGTCGGTCATGAGATCGCGCAAACGCCGGGATTTGGCAAGGTGCCGCGCTTGGCAAGACCGGCTCGCGCCGATACGGTTCGGCCAGATCCAGCTTCAAGGCAGCGCTCACCATGGACGTGTCCAAGATCAGCCCCGGCAAGGACGTCCCCTGGGACGTCAACGTGGTGGTCGAGATCCCGCAAGGCTCGTCGGTGAAGTACGAGCTCGACAAGGACAGCGGCGCGATCTTCGTCGACCGGTTCCTGTTCACGCCGATGGCCTACCCGGCCGCCTACGGCTTCATCCCCGGCACGCTGGCCGCCGACGGCGATCCGGCCGACGCGCTGGTGGTGGGGGCCCCCCCGGG
>CAXTMS010000126.1:0-10089 GCA_964245345.1 uncultured Acetobacteraceae bacterium
GCCCGGCGCGAAGCAGCGGCAGCACCGCATCCGGATCGTTCACGGCGTCCAGCGCCGGACGCAGCGCAGCGCCGCCCTCGACCCGGGCGAGCCAGCGCCGTGCCGCCGCGACCATGCGCACCGGATCGTTCGAGGCGAGGTCGCGACGCAGCCCGTCCACCGCGTGCAGCGCCGCCAGCGCCCGCAGCTCGCGCCAGATGCCGAGCCCGATCAGCCCGAAGCCCAGCACCGCCACCAGCAGGGTCAGGCCGCCCAGCACGGATGAGCGTGCGAACTCCGCCGAAACGAAGTTGCCGGTCTGCAGTGCCGCCAGCCCGAGCGCCAGCACCGCGAACCCGGCCAGCACCAGCACCGGCATGCTCCAGCGCGGATCGACCGCCACCGGCGCGTCCGCCTGCACCCCCGGCACCGTGTCCGGCAGCGCCGCCGGGGCGATCTCGATACGCGCCGCCCGCGCCGTCTCGGTCTCGATCCTGGGCGTCACCCGTGTCGTCGCCTCGCTCACAGCAGGTCCTCCAGCAGGAAGCCGAGCATCGCCTCGAGCCCGATCTCCGGCACCCCGAGCCGTCCGCCCTGCAACAGGCGCGCCGGCTCGAACGCCGGCAGCGCCAGGAACGGGTGGCTCCAGAACTCGGGCCCGGGCGGCCGGTCCGGCACCTCGCCGGGATAGGACCGGGTCAGCCGCTCGTCGCCCAGCACCCGGCCTCGTACCGCCGATACCGGATGCCCGTCCAGGGTCCACACGAAGTCCTCGGTGCAGCGGGCGGCGGCGATGGCGAAGCTCCGGTCGCGCCCGCGCGACGACAGCCGCGCGTCGGCCTGGCCGGTCAGCGCGCCCATCAGCGCGGCGAGGTTGCCGCGCTGCCGCTCGGACACGTGGTCGGCCTTGCTGGCGGCGTACGCCACCCGCCGGATCACCCGCGGCGGCAGGCGCAGGGCGGCGAGCGAGGCGATCGTCGCCAGCCAGTCGCCCTGCCAGCGCAGCGCGGAGGAGGCCGCCTGCAGCGCCGCCTGCGCGTCGGCGAACGCGTCGGCGCCGGTGTGCAGCGCGCCGAGCAGGTCGGCCAGCACCACCAAGCGGTCGATCTGGCCGAACAACGGCGACAGCAGCGCGTCCCGGGTCGCGGCCACATAGGCGTCGTAGCGCCGGCGCAGCAGCCCGGCCAGCGGCGAGGCGCCGCGCAGGGGGAAGAACGCCATCCACGGTGCCGCCGGGCCCGGCGGCGGCATCAGGAACCGGCCCGGCTGCAGCAGCGACATCCCGTGGGCATCGCGCAGCCGGGTCAGGGTGGCGACGTAGAGCCGGTGGCCGGACGCCGCCAGCGCCTCGTCGTGCCCAGCCTGCGCCGGAAGGGCGTTGGCGAAGCCGAGAAAGCCGCGCGCGGCGTCTGCCAGCTCCGGTCGTTCCAGGCGGCGCAGCACCGACTCCGACCAGTCGGCAAAGCCAAGCTGCAGCAGCGGCAGGTCCAGCAGCCATTCGCCCGGGTAGTCCAGCAGCTCCAGGCGCACCCGTCGCGGCGGCAGCAGGCCGGCCGGCAGGCTGGAGGAGGCTGCGAGCTCCAGGTCCAGCGCCAGCAGCGACACCGAGTCGGTGCGCGCCGGCCACCGCGGCGGGGTCCCGGCCAGGGCCGCCAGGTGGGCGGCCGGGTCGAAGCGCGGCAGCCGCTCCGCCCCGGACGGCGCGGGCGCGGCCCGGCGGATGCGCCCGCCCAGCGCGCCCGGCGCCAGTAGGGTGGCGGCGATCGAAGTCAGCAGCACCGTCTTGCCGGCACGCGCCAGGCCGGTGACGCCGATCCGCACCGTGCGCGGCCGCACGGCGTCGAGCGGACGCAGCAGGGCGTTCAGGACCGTGATGCGTCGTCCTCCACCGGGGCGCGGGGTCCGCTTCGGCCCGGGGGCGTCAGATCGCGTCGGCGACGCGCTGGCCGGGCGCGTCCCGGCGGTTGACGGGGTCGCGGGTGAGGGTGTCGGTCATGATGTCGCGGGCGAGCGGGGCGGCGACCTCCGCGGCGGCGTTGCCGTGCTCGACCACCACGGCGGCGGCGTAGCGCGGGTTGTCGTAGGGGGCGAAGCAGATGAACAGCGCGTGCGGCCTGAACTCCCAGGGCAGGCGGGCGGAGTTGAAGTGCCCGCTTTCGCGCAAGGCCCGGCTGACGCGCCGCACCTGGGCCGAACCGGTCTTGCCGGCCATCTGCACCCCCGCCAGGGACAGCCTCGCCTTGGGCGCGGTGCCGTGCGCCTCGTTCACCACCGCGAACATGCCGGCGCGCAGGGCCTGGAGGTGGTCGTCCGCCACCTCCAGCGTCGGCCAGTGCGCCGGCAGCATCTGCGGCTGCAGGATCCCGTTGATCGAGCGCGTCAGGTGCGGCTGCACCGCCCGCCCGGTGGCGATCCGGGACGCGTAGGTGGCGAGCTGCAGCGGCGTCACCTGCACGAAGCCCTGGCCGATGCCGGCGTTGACGGTGTCGCCGCCGTTCCAGTGATGGCCCTTGGCACGGCGCGTGGCGGGCGTCGGGATGGCGCCGATGCGCTGGTGCGGCAGCTCGATGTCGAGCGCGGTGCCAAGCCCGAAGCCGTGCGCGGCGGCGGCGATCGCGTCCATTCCGGTGCGGCGCGCGGTCTCGTAGAAGAACACGTCGCAGGAGAACTTGATCCCGCCATGCAGGTCGAGCGAGCCGTGCCCGTGCTTGGCCCAGCAATGGAACCGGGTGCCGCCGACGTCGAGATAGCCCGGGCAGTTGATCCGGTCGCCCGGCCTGAGCGTGCCGGCCTGCAGCGCCGCCATCGCCACCGCCGGCTTGAAGGTCGAGCCCGGCGGATACAGACCGGCGATGGTCTTGTTGATCAGCGGCGTGCGCTCGTCGCTGGTCCACTGCTCCCATTGTGCCTGGCTGACGCCGGAATCGAACAGGCTGGGATCGAAGGACGGGGTGCTGACCATCGCCAGCACCTCGCCGTTGCGCGCGTCCATCACCACCGCATGCGCCGCCTGGTCGCCGATCCGCGCCAGCACCGCCCCCTGCAGGCCGAGGTCGATCGACAGCCCGATTGTTTCCCCCTGCACGCCTTCGCGTCGGTCGAGCTCGCGCATCACCCGGCCGACCGAGTTCACCTCCATCTGCACCGAGCCGGGAACGCCGCGCAGCCCGGCGTCGTGGAACTGCTCGATGCCGGCGCGGCCGATGCGCATGCCCGGCAGGGCGAGGTCGGGCTCGGCGGCCACGTCGCGCTCGTTGGCCGGCGCCACGTAGCCGACCACGTGCGCCATCACCGGCCCCTGCGGGTACAACCGGGTGGTGCCGATGTCGACCAGGATGCCGGGCAGGTCGGGGGCGTTGACCTCGATCCGCGCCATGTCGTCCCAGGTGAGGAAGTCGTGCACCACCACCGGGATGTACTTGCGGCCGTGCTTCAGCTCGCGGTCGATCCGGGCGCGCTCGTGCGCGTCGAGCGGGATGATGGCGGAGAACCGGTCCAGCGTGCCGGGCACGTCCGTGGTCTGCTCGGCCAGCAGCAGGGCGCGCCAGTTCACCTTGTTGCCGGCCAGGCTGACCCCGAACCGGTCGACGATCCGTCCGCGCGGCGGCGCCAGCTCGCGCGTGCTGACCCGGTTGTTCTCGGCAAGCGCCGCGTACTTGCGGCCGTCGGCGACCTGGAGCCGGTACAGCCGGTCGCCCAGCGCGCCCAGCGCCGCCACCTGGGCCGCCATCAGCAGGAGCGCGCGTCGTGTGAAGATCCCGCGCGACGGCACGTCCTTGGGCGCACGGCTGGGAGACCGGCCGGGCGAACGCGTCATGCCCGCTCCCCGCGCCGGATCAGGCGCGATCCGGATCCGCCATGCCGCGATGCGCCCAGGTGAACAGCGCCGACAGCAGCGGATACAGCCCGGCCGCCAGCGCCAGCTCCAGGCACACCGGCTGCAGCGGCAGCAGGCGCAGGGCGAAGGCGCAGGCGAGCGCCCAGTCGAGCGCGACGGCGCCCGCCGCCACCACCAGGAACACGAGCCACACCAGCAGGAAGCCCTGTCGCGCCAGCCCGTGCCGCGAGCCCAGCCCGATCGCATGCACGATCAGCAGCGTCAGGATCGCCACCCCGGGCGGCGAAACGCTCAGCAGGTCGGTGAGCAGGCCGAGCAGAAACACCATCGGCGCCGGCATGGAGGCCGGCCGGAACACCGACCAGAAGAACACCGAGCCGATCACGGCAGCCGGCAACAGCGCCCCCTGCTGCGGCAGCCCCAGCGGCGCGCACAGAAGCAGCACCAGCAGCACGCTGAACGCCACCGGCAGCGCGCGCCTGGCGGCCGCGTCCAGCCTGCGCCAGACCGTGGGCCTGGGACGGATGCCCGGATGGCGCTCCGGCCGCGCCTGCGGGGGCATCGGGCTGGTCCCTCATCCGCGCCCGACCGGAACCGTGCCGAGCAGCGCGTGCGGCGCCTGGATGGGTGGCGGCCCGATTCGCCCCGGCGACTCCGGCGACACGTGCCCGGGCGCTTCCGGCGGCACGATGCCGGACAGCCCGTAGTCGAACAGCCGCAGCACCGTCACGTGGTCGAGCTGCGCGTACGGCTCCACCACCGGCTCGTTTGGCCCGAGATAGTGCACGGTGCCGACCGGCAGGCCGGCCGGGAACGCGCCCGCCACGCTGCTGGTGACCACGCGCTCGCCTTCCTCCGGACGGATCTCTTCGGGATAGTCCATCAGTCTTGGCGCCGCTGCGTTGGTTCCCGCCACTATAGCGCTTGCGTGCGAGGCTTCCAGGGTCACCGGCACGCGGCTGGTCATGTCGGTGATCAGCATCACCCGCGCCGAGCGGGTGCCCACCTCCGTCACCCGCCCGACCAGGCCGGCCGCGTCGATCGCCACCATGCCCTTGGACAGGCTGCGCCCCGGCGCCACCGACAGCAGCACCGAGCGGGCGTAGATCCCGCTCGCATCCGCCACCGCGCGCGCGGTGACGAAGGACGGCGCCGGCTCCGGCATCCAGCGGAGGTTGGCCTTGAGCGTGGCGTTCTCCGCCGCCAGCGCCAGCGCCACGTCGTACCAGCGGCGCAGGCGGTCGTTCTCGTCGCGCAACCGTTGGTTCTGCTTCGCCACGTCGACCAGGCTCCGCGCCTCGCCGCCCAGCGCGCGCAGCCGCTCGATCGGCGTCGCCAGCAGCGCATAGAACGGCGCCACCGAGTCGGACACCGCCACGCGCGCCTGCTCCGCCAGCCGACGGTCAGCCTGCCCCAGCAGCATGACGACGCAGGCCAGGCCGATCAGCAACGGCAGCGTCAGCTTGGAGAGCGCCTGGCGCAGCTGGATCGACAGACGGAACAAGCTCAAACCTCCGTCCCTGCCAGGGATGGTCCTGCGTTGATGGTGCAGCGTTCAAGTCGGCCCGGGCGGTGCGGTTTCCCGCCTGCTGCAGATGCGCCGGGCCCAGCACCCAGACCCTAGTACATGGTGGTGAGAACGTTCCGCAGCCGCTTCATCTCCTCGAGCGCGCGCCCGGTGCCGAGCGCCACGCAGGACAAGGGGTTCTCCGCCACCACCACCGGCAGCCCGGTCGACTCGCGCAGCACCTCGTCGAGCCGGTACAACAGCGCGCCGCCGCCGGTGAGCACGATGCCCTTGTCGACGATGTCGGCGGCGAGCTCGGGCGGCGTGTTCTCCAGCGCGGTCTTCACCGCGTCCACGATCTGGCTGACCGGCTCGGCCAGGCTTTCGGCGATCTGGCGCTGGCCCACCACCACCTCGCGCGGCACCCCGTTCATCAGGTCCCGCCCCTTCACCTCCTTGAGCGGGCCGTGGTCGTACTCGTCGTCCGGCGGCCGCGCGGCGCCGAGTTCGATCTTGATCTTCTCGGCCGAGGTTTCCCCGATCAGCAGGTTGTAGTTGCGGCGGATGTAGGAAATGATCGCCTCGTCCATCTTGTCGCCGCCGACGCGCACCGAGCGGGCGTACACGATGCCGCCGAGCGAGATCACCGCGACCTCCGTGGTGCCGCCGCCGATGTCGACGATCATGGATCCCGAGGGCTCCGTCACCGGCAGCCCGGCGCCGATCGCGGCCGCCATCGGCTCCTCGATCAGAAGCACCTTGCGCGCGCCCGCGGACTCCGCACTTTCCTGGATCGCGCGTCGTTCCACCGCGGTGGAGCCGGACGGCACGCACACGATGATCATGGGCGAGGCGAAGCCGCGCCGGTTGTGCACCTTGCGGATGAAATGCTTGATCATCTCCTCCGCCACCTCGAAGTCGGCGATCACGCCGTCGCGCAGCGGCCGGATGGCGGTGATGTTGCCGGGCGTGCGGCCGACCATGTTCTTGGCCTCGTTGCCGACCGCCAGCACCTGCTTCTTGCCGCGCACGTCGGCGATCGCCACCACCGACGGCTCGTCCAGCACCACGCCCCGGCCCTTGACGTAGACCAGGGTGTTGGCGGTGCCGAGGTCGATGGCCATGTCGTTGGACATGACGCCCAGCAGGCGAGAGAACATCGAACAACTCCAACGAACCGGCACCCGGATCCGGATGGGGCGATCCGCGACAAGGGACGACGGACGGGGGTGGATAAGGAGCCGGCCGCCTGGCGCCCGACCAGGCGAGCCGGACGCACCGGACAACGCGGAGGCGGGCACGGCTTAGCGGCGTGCCTGCGACGGGGCAAGCCTCCTTGCGGGGCCGGCCGACCGGATTTCACAGCGCCGTGAGCCTTTGCGGTGACACGGTTTCGACCCGTAACCGCCATGTTCACCCTGCGTTATTCTTCGAACACCAGGATGGCCTGCAGGCGGAAGGGTCGCGATCCGGCCACCGGCTAGCCTTCATCCACCGGACAAGGACCATGATCATGTTGCGCTTCCTCACCACCCTCGCCACCGCAGGCGGTCTCGCCCTCGGCTTGTCGGCGTGCGACCCCTACAACCCCGGGCAGCGCGCGGTCGGCGGCGGCCTGCTCGGCGCCGGCGCGGGCGCTGCGATCGGCGGCATCGCCGGCGGTGGCAGCGGAGCCGGGATCGGAGCGCTGGCAGGCGGCGCGCTCGGCGCTGTGGGCGGTGCCGCGACCACGCCGACCCGCCACTACTAGGCGCGAAGCCATGGCCCTCGTCCCGCGGTCCCGCTCCGGCAGCCGGTTCGTCCTCCTGGCCGGGCTGGCTGCCGGCGGCATGACCCTGTCCGCCTGCACCGATCCGTATGATCCAGGGCAACGTGCGGTCGGCGGCGGCCTGATCGGCGCCGGGGCCGGCGCCGCGCTGGGCGGGATCGCAGGTGGCGGCCGGGGTGCCGCGATCGGCGCCCTGGCCGGCGGCGCGGTCGGGGCGGTCGGCGGCGCCGCCACGACGCCCCAGCCCGGCTATGGCCAGTCCGGCTACGGCCAGCCCGCCTATGCCCAGCCAGGCTATGCCCCGCCCTCCTATGGCTACGCGCAGCCGCAGGGGAGCTACGCGCAGGGCGGCGCCTATGACGGGCCGTCGCAGCCGCCGCAGGGCTACGCGCCCCAAGGCTATCCGCCCGACAACGGGCCGCCACCCGGCTACAACCAGCCCGGCTACGGTCAGCCCGGAGGCTACCCGCCTGGCCCGCAGCAGGGCGGGGGCTACGCGTACTGAGGCAGGCAGACCGGCTGGCGGCCGGGACAGGCGGTGGATCCGCCCGCCTTGGCCGCGGCGCCCGTCAGGCCGACAGCGCTTCGGGCTCGCGTCGGGTGCGCTTGACCAGCAGCTTGTTCAGGGCGTGCACGTAGGCGCGCACCGCGGACACCACCGTGTCGGTGTCGGCACCCTGTCCGTCCACCGTCTTGCCGTCTTCCTCCAGGCGCACGGTGGTGCGCGCCTGCGCATCGGTGCCTTCCGTCACGGCGCCGACCGAGAACAGCACCAGACGGGCGTCGTGCGGGAACAGGGCGTGGATCGCGTTGAAGGCCGAATCGACGGGCCCGGCGCCCTGCGTTTCCGCAGACGCCACCACCCCGTCCAGCTCAAGCTCCAGCGTCGCGTGCGCAGGCCGCCGGGAGCCGGAAAACACGTCCAGCGACACGAAGCGGATGCGGGCGTGGTCGCGCTGCTCGTCGTCCACCAGCGCCACGATGTCCTCGTCGTAGAGAACCTTCTTGCGGTCGGCGAGGTCCTTGAAGCGGACGAACGCGTCCTGCACCTGGTTCTCGCCCAGGTCGCCGTAGCCCATCGCCTGGAGCTTGTCGCGGAACGCGGCCCGGCCGGAATGCTTGCCCAGCACCAGCGAGGACTTGGTCCAGCCGACGCTTTCGGGGGTCATGATCTCGTAGGTGGCGGCGTTCTTCAGCACCCCGTCCTGGTGGATGCCGGACTCGTGCGCGAAGGCGTTGCGGCCGACGATCGCCTTGTTCGGCTGCACGTCGAAGCCGGTGATGGTGGCCAGCATGCGCGACACCCCCAGCAGCCGCTCGGTGTGGATCGCGTTGCGGAACGGCAGCACGTCGGCGCGGGTGCGCAACGCCATCACGATCTCCTCCAGCGCCGCGTTGCCGGCCCGCTCGCCGATGCCGTTGATCGTGCACTCGATCTGCCGTGCCCCGGCCCGCACCGCGGCCACGGTGTTGGCCACCGCCAATCCCAGGTCGTTGTGGTTGTGCGCCGACAGGATCACCGCGTCCGCCCCCGGCACCCGCTCGCGCAGCATGGCGAAGATCGCCGCCATGTCTTCGGGCGTGGCGTAGCCCACCGTGTCGGGGATGTTGACCGTGTTGGCGCCGGCGCGGATCGCCGCTTCCACGCAGCGGCACAGGAACTCGGGCTCGGTGCGGCTGCCGTCCTCGGCCGACCATTCCACGTCGTCGGTGTAGCGCCGCGCCGCCTGGTTGCCGGCGGTGATCAGCTCCAGCACCGTGTCCGGCTCCATGCGCAGCTTGTACTTCATGTGCAGCGGCGAGGTGGAGATGAAGTGGTGGATGCGCGGCCGCGCCGCCGGACGCACCGCTTCCGCGGCGCGGGCGATGTCGTCGCGGCCGCCGGTGCGGGCCAGGCCGCAGACCACCGGCCCGCGCACATGGGTGGCGATGGCGTGCACGCTGTCGAAGTCGCCGGCACTCGCCACCGGGAAGCCGGCCTCGATCACGTCCACGCCGAGCTCGGCCAGGGCGTGCGCCATGCGCAGCTTCTCGGCGATGTTCATGGAAAAGCCGGGCGACTGCTCGCCGTCGCGCAGGGTGGTGTCGAAGAGGATGACCTGGTCGTCGGCGACGCGGCCGAAGCTCGGGTGGTCGATGCTCATGCTGGCTCCGTGGAACGATCCGCCGGCCGGTCGGGGGGGCGCCGTGGACCCTGGTGGAAGAGGCTCGAAGCTGCTTCAACCCCTGAACGACGCCACGGCCGGACCGCGGCTTCCCCGCTCAGGGGCGGGGAAGTCGGAGCCTGCCAACGGGTGCGGCGCAGTCCGGACGGATCGCATCGGAAGCCATGGTGCGCATCCTACCGCAGCGTCCGGTCATTGCCAGACGCGGATCCGTTGTTCCGTCGCAACCCTGCGCTGCCGGAGGTGCGCAGCCGGCGCGCCCGCCACTCTCCGTTACAGGGCCACCCCTGCACGCAACCGTCCGGCATCGCTAGATGTATAGCCATTGCGGCACCTTCCTCCAGGACCTCAGGCACAGCACGATGCGCGCCCTTCCCCTCGCCTCCTCGACCCTTGCCGGGCTCGTCGCCCTGTCCGCCTGCACGGTGGCGCCTCCGCCCGGCCCGAGCATCCTGGCCCAGCCGGGCCGGGGAAAAAGCTTCCAGCAGTTCCAGGTCGAGGACGGGAAGTGCCGGAACTACGCCGCGCAGGCCAATGGCGGGGTGACGCCGGGGGAGGCCGCCAACCGAAGCGGCATCGGCAGCGCGATCGCCGGCACCCTGATCGGCGCCGCGGCGGGCGCGCTGCTCAGCGGCGGCGGTCGTCATGCCGGGTTCGGCGCCGCGGTCGGCGCCGGCGGCGGCCTGCTGGCGGGCTCGGCAATCGGCGCCGGCAACGCCGAGCGCTCCGGCGCCGCCTTCCAGGCGAACTACGACCGCGCCTATGCGCAGTGCACGGTGGCGTCCGGCAACTACATCCAGCAGCCGCCGGCCCCGGTGTTCGTGACCCCGGC
>CAXTMS010000127.1:0-10040 GCA_964245345.1 uncultured Acetobacteraceae bacterium
CGAGCCCACCGACAGGTCGATGCCGCCGGTCAGGATCACGAAGGTCATGCCGGCGCCGAGCACGCAGTTGATCGAGGCCTGCTGCGCCACGATCGACAGGTTCTGCACCGTCAGGAAGCGGTGGCCGCCGGCGAACTGGAAGCCGATCGCCAGCACGATCAGCACCGGCAGCATGCCGAGCGACTGCAGCGTGGCGCGGAACTGCGCCCGGTTGCTGGGCCGTGCCGCCACGGCGGGCGGCGGCGTGCCCGCTTCCGAGGACGGGGGAGCCGGGGACCGGATGTCTGACATCGTGCGCGCGCTCCTCAGGCCGCCTGGGCGTCCGGCGCCAGGCCGGCGGCGTGCACCATGACCGATTCCTGGCTGATCGGCACGCCGGTGTCGCCGCCGACCTCGCCGGCGATGCGGCCTTCGCGCATCACCAGCACCCGGTCGCAGATCCCCACGATCTCCGGCAGGTCGGACGAGATCAGCAGCACGCCGATGCCGCCCTGGGCCAGCTCGTCGATGATGCGGTAGATCTCCGACTTCGCCCCCACGTCCACGCCGCGGGTCGGCTCGTCCAGGATCAGCACCTTGGGGCCGGTTTCCAGCAGCCGCGCCAGCAGCACCTTCTGCTGGTTGCCGCCGGACAGCGAGCCCACCTGTACCAGCGGGCTCGACGCGCGCACCCGGAACGACCCGAACGCCCGCATCGCCCGTTCCCGCGCCCGCCCGAGGTTCAGCCGCCCGCCGACGCCGCTGTCCGGGCTGATCACGCCGATGTTGATGTTGGAGCCGCACGACATGTCCAGGAACAGCCCGAGCCCCTTGCGGTCCTCGGTCAGGTAGGCGATCCCGGCGTCGAGCGCCTGCTTCGGATGGGAAGGCGTCACGCGCACGCCGTCCAGCGTCACCGTGCCGCCGGCGCGCCGGTCGGCGCCGAAGATCAGCCGGGCGAGCTCGGTGCGCCCGGCGCCGACCAGCCCGGCCATGCCCAGCACCTCGCCGCGGTGCAGCGCGAACGAGCACGGCCGCACCTGGGCGCCGTCGGTGAGCCCGTCCACCTGCATCACCACCGGCCCGCGCACTGCGGCCGCGTCGTGCGTCTTGGTGTAGAACGAGGACAGCGAGCGCCCGACCATCATCTGCACGATGGCGTCGGCCGACATCTGGTCGCGCTCCAGCGTGCCGGCGCTGCTGCCGTCGCGCAGCACCGTGACCCGGTCGGCCAGCTCGTACACCTCGGCCATCCGGTGCGAGATGTAGATCAGCGCGATGCCCTCGTCGCGGAGCTGCCGGATCAGCGCGAACAGCCGATCGGTTTCCCGCGCCGACAGCGCCGTGGTCGGCTCGTCCAGCACCAGGATGCGCGACCGGCGATACAGCGCGCGCGCGATCTCCACCAGCTGCTGCTCGGCGATCGACAAGGTGGAGACCGGCGTGTCCGGCCCGAACGGCGTGCCGAGCCGCTGCAGGATCGGCCGGCAGGCCTCCGCCATCGCCCGGCGGTCGAGCCGCCCGCCGCGGCGTCGCATCTCGTTGCCGAGGTGGATGTTCTCCGACACGGAGAGATTCGGCGCCAGCGCCAGCTCCTGGTAGATGATGGCGATCCCGGCTTGCCTGGCCGCCTGAGGCCCGTCGATCTCGACGATCTCGCCGAACACCCGGATCGTGCCGCCCGGATCGGCCCGGTGCGCGCCGGACAGCACCTTCATCAGGGTGGACTTGCCGGCCCCGTTCTCGCCCATCAGCGCCAGCACCTCGCCGCTCCACGCGTCGAGCCACACGCCGGACAGCGCCCGCACCCCGGGAAACGTCTTCGAGATGCCCTGCATCTGCAGGGCCAGCGGACCCCGCCCCTGCCCGTCCGTCATCGCGTCCCCGAAAGCTTCTTAATTGTCAGACATCGTGCGCCGGACGACGCCCGGGCGCAACCGGCGCCGCTCCGGCGCGCCGCCCAGCTTTTGCGGTGCAGCAAGATGGAACCTGCGTAGTCATGCCGTCCAGCCGCTCCAGACTCGTTCGGTTTCACGATCCTCTTGAAGCCGATCGCATCCCGTCGGAGGATCCCGTGCGCCACCACGTGTTCCGCAGGGAGGAGCAGGCGCCTGATGAAGTTCCGGGACCTTCACGTGTTCAAGGAAAAGCGCTTCAGCGTCGGCGTTGAGGAAACGAGCGGACGCTTCTACCTGTCGTTCCCGGTATCGAACCGGCTCGTCGACTACGAGGAATACTACGAGATCGATTGCGAAACGGCAGCGGCGGTTCCGGACAACATGGCGGAGCTTGAGCGGCTGGTCGACCTGTCCCGCCGCCGACAGAACGACGACCACCTGATGATCCTGCCTGGCACCGACCGTGGCTCACCCATCCGGTAGCTTTGACGAAGCGGCCACTCGTCCGGATTTCCACTCGATCGTTTCGGGGACTGCAGACCCTGCGGTTGCGCTTTGACGGGATCACCGCCTTGGCTCTCATGGCTGCGATCTGGTCGCGCACGTCGTTGCTGTCGTAGGCCTTGTCGGCCAGCACGACATCGGCACGCTGGCCCTCGAGAAGGTCGGAAGCAGATGGGAAGTCGCTGGCCTGCCCCGACGTGATGCGAAGCCGCAACGGGCGGCCCAGGGTGTCGGCGAGCATGTGGATCTTGGTCGTCAGACCACCTCGGGAACGCCCCGGCGCCTGGTTCCTGCCCCCTTCTCCGCTCGCCGCCTGCCGATGGGCGCGAACAACGGTGCTGTCGATCATGAGGTACTGGTTGTCGCGGTCGGCGGTCAGGGCATCGAGCACCCGCTTCCAGACGCCGACGTGGCACCAGCGGCTGAAGCGGCGGTGCACGGTCTTCCACTTGCCGTAGCGGTCCGGCCAGCCGCACCAGTGCGACTTGCCAAGCGGCCAGCACAGCAACCCGACGCCACTGCGCCTCGCTCAGCTCGTAGCGCTTGATCCCCACCAACCCGCTCCATGCTCATCACGGAAGCCTATGAGCCAGCGGTCATGCCGCTCGGGAGTCCTGAGTGTCGATCGGCCTAGTTCCGCTCATCCAGCAACGGCGCGGACCGGGTCACGAAGGCCTTCAGCGCGAAGCTGCTTTGGATCCGTGCCACGACCCCAATCTGGGTAATCGCCTCGAGCAGCTCGCGATAATGGGTGAGATCACGCACTACCGCGCGGAGCAGATAGTCGGCGTCCCCCGACATGAGAAAGCCGCTCATGATCTCCGGCAGGGCCGTTATCCGGTCCTCGAACACCGCCAGCGCCTCGCGCACCTGGCGCTCAAGCGTCACCGAGATAAAGACGATCATGGTGCCGCCGAGCCGGCTCTCGTCCAGCATCGCCGCGTAGCCCTGGATGAAGCCTGCCGCTTCCAGCCGGCGTACGCGCTTCAGCGTCGGCGTCAGCGTCAGCCCGACCCGCTCGGCGAGGTCGCTCCACGTCATGCGCCCATCCTTCACGAGTTCGCGCAGTATCTTCAGGTCGATCCTGTCCAGCCCCGTCGCATCCAAGTCGGTTGCTGTCATGGTCCCGATCCATCCCGTCCGCCGTCGTGGAGGATTATCTGCTACGGGATGGGTTAATCATAGCTTGATCCTTCACAACGGCGTCGCATGCCATCGCAGTTTAGCCATTCCTTCTCCCGCTTTCGCGCTAGAACAGGAGGAGAAGAGGGTCGTCATGCAAACGAACCGTGTCGTCAGCTTGGGCTCGATCTACGCTTCGGAACGCGGCGACGCGTTCATGACCGGGACTCAGGCACTCGTCCGGCTGCCGCTGATGCAGCGCCGGCTGGACCGGGCGATGGGCCTGCGGACGGCCGGCCTCGTCACCGGTTACCGTGGTTCTCCGCTCGGTGCGTATGACCAGCAGCTGTGGAAGGCGTCGGAACAGCTCGCGGCGCACGACGTGGTGTTCCAGCCTGGGCTGAACGAGGACCTCGCCGCGACCGCGCTGTGGGGCGCGCAGATGCACCGCGCATTCGGCGAGACCCGGACCGACGGCGTGTTCGGCATCTGGTACGGCAAGGGCAACGGCGTCGACCGTAGCGCCGATGCCTTCCGCAACGCCAACATGATCGGCACCTCGGCGCTGGGCGGCGTGCTCGCGATCGGCGGCGACGATCATGCCGCCCAGTCGTCCATGTTCCCACACCAGACCGACGGCATCTTCCAGTCGGTGCTGATGCCGGTGATCCAGCCGGCGAACGTGTCCGAAATCCTGTCGCTCGGCCTCGCGGGTTTCGCCCTGTCGCGCTTCTCGGGTCTCTGGGTGGCGATGAAGACGATCGCGGAAGTGGTGGAAAGCGCCGCGTCGTTCACCTTGCCCGACCCCGCTCCGGCCTTCCTCAGCCCAGCGGAAGTCGTGCCGCCCCACGGCCTGAACTGGGATCCCTCGATCGCATGGCCCGCCCAACGCGTCGAGCTCGAACGACGCATGATCGAGGAGCGTCTGCCCGCCGCAGTCGCCTGGGCCCGGGTCAACCGACTCGACCGCCCCGTGATCGGTTCCGTCCGCAAGTGGCTATGCGTCGTTTCCGTCGGCAAGGCCCATCAGGACGTGATGCAGGCCCTGGACCTGCTCCGGATCGATGCCGGGATGGCCGAGGCGCTCGGCCTTTCGGTCTACAAGGTGGCGATGAGCTGGCCACTCGATGCCGCCAGCCTGCTCGACTTCGCTGGCGACCACGAGGAGATCCTCGTCGTCGAGGAGAAGCAGCCGAACGTCGAGTTCCAGATCAAGGCGGCGCTGTTCAACCGCGCGACCCGCCGTCCTCGGGTGACCGGCAAGACGGACGAGCTCGGCGCGCCGCTGTTGCCGGCGACGTTGGAGTTTTCCGCCCTGCAGGTCGCGCGCGTCATCTCCGATCGGTGTGCCGGGCTTCCCGCAAGCTCGGTGCTGATCGATCGCCTCCGCGCGCTCGAAACCGCCGGCACCGGCACGGTGGTGCCGTTCCCGTCCCGCAAGCCGTTCTTCTGCTCGGGCTGCCCGCACAACAGTTCTACCGCCACCCCGGAAGGTTCGATCGCAGGGGGCGGCATCGGCTGCCACGTCATGGCTCTGTCGCTGCCGAAGCTGAAGACCACGACGTTCAGCCAGATGGGCGGCGAAGGCCTGCAATGGGTAGGGGCGGCGCCGTTCTCCGCGACCGGCCACATCTTCCAGAACCTGGGCGACGGCACCTACCAGCACTCCGGGCTGCTCGCCATCCGCGCCGCGATCGCCGCGGGAACCAACATCACCTTCAAGATCCTCTACAACGACGCCGTCGCCATGACCGGCGGCCAGCCGGCGGAAGGCACGCCCGATCCGGCGCGGATCACCCGCCAGCTGGTCGCGGAAGGCGTGCGCGACGTCCGCCTCGTCAGCGACGACCCGGACCGGTGGACCGGTTCCGCCGCCCTGGCCGACGGCGTTTCCGTCCACGGCCGCGACGCGCTGGACGAGGTGCAGCGTGAGATGCGGGCGATCCCCGGCGTCACCGCCATCGTCTACGAGCAGACCTGCGCCGCCGAGAAGCGCCGCCGCCGCAAGCGCGGCGAGCTTCCCGAAGCCGACCGCCGCCTGTTTATCAACCCGCGCGTGTGCGAGGGCTGCGGCGACTGCTCGGTGCAATCGAACTGCATCGCGGTCGAGCCGCTGCCGACGCCGTTCGGCACCAAGCGGCGCATCAACCAGTCCGCCTGCAACAAGGATCTCTCCTGCATCAAGGGCTTCTGCCCGAGCTTCGTCGAGATCGACCGCCCGGTGCTGCGCAAGCCCGATGGCAACCGGCTGCGGCGCGTCGAGGCAGAGCGGTTCGCGACGCTCCCGCTGCCCGAACAACGACCGCCGACAGACATCTACAACATCCACGTCGCCGGCATCGGCGGCCTGGGCGTGCTGACGGTCGGCGCCCTGCTCGGGACCGCCGCGCACCTGGACGGCCTCGCCGCCACCGTGCTGGACTTCACCGGCCTGGCTCAGAAGAACGGCGCGGTGACGAGCCAGGTGCGCCTGGCCCCGGCCGGCCGGCCGATCCACGCCGTTCGCATCGGCTGCGGCGAGATCGACCTTCTGCTCGGCATGGACAGCCTCGTGGCCGCCGGCGCGGACGCGCAGAGCAAGCTGGCGCCGGGACGCTCCGCGGTCGTCCTCAACACCGACGAGGCGCCCACCGCCGACATCGTCACCGACCGCGACGCGGGGCTATCCACCGATCGCGTCGAGGCGATGCTGATGGGTTTGGCCGGAGAGCGCGGCTTCGCGTTCCGCGCGACGGGACTGGCGGAAGGCTTGTTCGGCAGCAACGTCGCCGCCAACACGCTGCTGCTCGGCTATGCTTGGCAAATGGGACTGCTGCCGCTGTCGGTGGAGGCGCTTCGCGCCGCGATCACCGCCAACGGCGCCGCCGTGGCGCTCAACCTGCGGGCGTTCGAGTGGGGCCGCCTCGCGGCGGTGGACCTAGCGGCGGTGGAGCGTGCGGCGGGTCTCGCCGCGACTCCCGAGGCCCCTGACACGCTGGACAACCTCATTGAGCGACGCGCTGCCGATCTCGTCGCCTACCAGGACCCTCGCTACGCCGAGCGCTACCGGGCGGTGGTGGAGGCCGTGCGCCAGGCCGCTCGTCCCCATGGCCGCGCCGGCGAGGCGCTGGCCGAAGCCGTGGCGCGCAACGCCTACAAGGTGATGGCCTACAAGGACGAGTACGAGGTCGCCCGGCTCTACACCGATCCGGCGTTCCGGACTGCGCTGAACGAGCAGTTCTCCGAGGTCGAGCGCTTGTCCGTGCACCTCGCGCCACCCTTGCTGTCACGTATCGATGCCCGCACCGGGCGCCCCGCCAAGCGCAAGTTCGGTCCCTGGATCTTCCACGCCTTCGCGCTGCTGGCCCGCGGCAAGCGGCTGCGCGGCAGCTGGCTGGATCCGTTCGGCCATACCCGGGAACGACGGGAGGAACGCGCTCTGGTCGAGCGCTACCTCGCGATCGTCGACGACATCGGCCGCCGGCTCCACCCTGGCAACCTCGACCTCGCGGCCGCGCTCGCGGCCTATCCGGGCGAGATCCGCGGCTATGGCCCGGTGAAGGCGGCCGCCATGGCGCAGGCCGAGCAGCACCGGCAGGAGTTGTCGGCGCGCTTCCTTTCCGCGCCCCCGGCCTTGAACACCGCCGCCTGACCCGCCGAGGATAGCCCCCCGATGACCCTCACCGACACCCAGCAGGCGATCCGCGACACGGTGCGCGCCTTCGCGCAGGAGCGGATCCGGCCCAACGCGGCGGCCTACGAGGCCGCTGGGGGGTATCCGCCCGCGCTGTTCACCGAGCTCGCCGAGCTTGGCCTGATGGGCATGTGCGCGCCGGAGGAACACGGGGGCGCCGGCACCGACATGGTGAGCTATACCCTGGCCTTGATCGAGCTGGCCGCGGCGGACGGCGCCATCTCGACGATCGTCAGCATCCAGAACAGTCTGATCGTGTCTGCCTTGTTGCGACGCGGCGACGCGGCGCAGCAGGCCCGCTTCCTGCCGGACCTGCTGTCCGGCCGCGCGATCGGCGCCTTCGCGCTCACGGAAGCGGAAGCCGGCTCGGACGCCAGCGCGCTGCGCACCCGCGCCGAGCGGCGGGACGGCGGTTACCGCCTCAACGGCGCCAAGCAGTTCATCACTTCGGGCCGGATCGCGTCGCTCGCGATCGTTTATGCCGTCACCGACCCCGCGGCCGGCCGGCGCGGCATCACCGCCTTCCTGGTGCCGACCGACCGGTCCGGCTACATTGTCGACAAGGTCGAGCACAAGCTTGGCCAGACCGCCTCCGACACCTGCGCGATCCGCTTCGACGACCTGTTCATCGAGGACGAGCTGCGGCTCGGCGCCGACGGTGCCGGCTACGGCATCGCGCTCGCCAACCTGGAAGCCGGCCGCATCGGCATCGCCGCGCAGAGCGTCGGCATGGCCCAGGCGGCGCTCGAGATCGCGGTCAGCTATGCCAAAGAACGCAGGAGCTTCGACAAGCCGATCATCGAGCACCAGGCGGTGGCCTTTCGGCTAGCAGAGCTCGCCACCCGCCTGGAAGCGGCACGCCAGCTCGTGCTCTCCGCCGCCGCCTTGAAGGATGCGGGTTTGCCGGCTCTGGCCCAGTCCGCCATGGCCAAGCTGTTCGCCAGCGAGATCGCCGAGACGGTGGTGTCCGGCGCGATCCAGACCCTCGGCGGCTATGGCTATCTGGAAGAGTTCGGCCTCGCCAAGATCTACCGCGACGTGCGCGTGTGCCAGATCTACGAGGGCACTTCCGACATTCAGAAGCTGGTCATCGCCCGCTCCCTTTGACGCCCGACCAAAAGCTCCGATGACAACCCGCGGCGTCCGCACCTTTGGATCCTCCGAACCACTCGCGCGCGAGGACCGGCTTGCCTGGAAGCTGGTGGCGCCCACGACCGATCCGTTCCCGGTCGATCATCATCGGCTTCGGCCAGCTGGCCTACACCGTGTCCGACCCGCGCAGCGTCGTCATCAAGCGCTTCGCGAACCGGCTGGCCGAACAGGCCGGCGCGCTGCGCCAGTCTCTCGTTGTGGAGCGCACCGAGACGGTGATGCAGACGCCAAGGGCGACATGGCGGCCAAGGTCGCGGCGGCGCAGCGGTCGACCGTGCCAGGTTGTACGTCGAGGCTGGGGCGGACGCGATCTTCCCGAGGCGCTCACCCTCCGCGAGATGTTCGAGCGCTTCGCCGCTATCCTGCCCGGCCTGCCCCTGCTCGCCAACATGACCGAGTTCGGACGCACGCCATTCTTCACCGCCGACAAGTTCCAGGCCAGGGGCTACCGCATGGTGATCTGGCCTGTGTCCTCGCTGCGGGTGGCGAAACGGGCGCAGGCGACATGATCGAGGGGATGCAGACCCGCGCCGAGCCCTACGGCCTTATCCGCCTGCACGACTACGACGCGCTGGACGCGTTCAGCGTCGCGACGGTCGTCCCCGATGGTCCCGCCTGGACACTGTTCCCACGTCGACCGATCGGTCGCCCGCTCACTGGAGGATGAAATGAACGTCGACGGGATCGCGGCCATCGTCACGGGCGGCGCGTCCGGTCTCGGCGCCGCTACCGCCGAGCACCTAGCACGGGCCGGCGCCAGGGTCACGATCTTCGACCTGAACGCCGCCGAAGCCGAGGCCCACGCCCGACGGATCAACTGTCGCTCCCTGTACGTGGACGTGACCGACGAGGACGCCGTGCGTGCCGCGATCGCCGACGCGGAACAGCGCCATGGGATCGCCCGGGTGCTGGTGAACTGCGCCGGTCTGGCCCCCCCGGCCAAGGTGATCGGCCGCGACGAGCGCGCCACGTCGCTCGCCGGGTTCGCCAAGCTGATTGGGGTCAACCTCATCGGCACCTTCAACGTGCTGTCCAAGGTGGCCGAGCGCCTCCAGCACGCCGAGCCGATCGGCGAGGAGCGCGGCGTGATCGTCAACACCGCCTCGGTTGCGGCCTACGAGGGCCAGATTGGCCAGGCCGCCTATGCGGCATCCAAGGGCGGCGTCGTCAGCATGACCCTGCCGATCGCGCGCGAGTTCGCCCGTCACGCCATCCGGGTGATGGCGGTGGCGCCCGGCCTGTTCCACACGCCGCTGCTGGCCGCGCTGCCACCCGAGGCGCAGGAGTCCCTCGGCCGGCAGGTGCCCTTTCCCAGCCGGCTGGGACGCCCGGAGGAGTTCGCGCGTCTGGTGCACGACATCGTCGCCAACCCGATGTTGAACGGTGAGGTGATCCGCCTCGACGGCGCGATCCGTATGGCCCCCCGCTAGCGCTCGTGGACAAAGCTTGACGATGGCTGACGAGGTTGGTTCTGTCAGCTCTCGCGCCAGATCACCCAAGCCTCTTCATAGAAGCTTGCTAAATCACGCGTTCTGCATGATCCCGAGCGCAACTTGAGCGCCTCCTGCGAACCGGAAGCGGCGTAGGGAGGCGCAGACGAGCTGGTTGTGACGGCGTCAGGGGCAGAGGAGTTCGCCGTGCTCGCGGCAGAAGCAGTGGGCCGCGTCGTGGCTCTTGAAGCCGCGCATACATCGGATCCTGCCCTTGATGCC
>CAXTMS010000128.1:0-9976 GCA_964245345.1 uncultured Acetobacteraceae bacterium
GGTCATTGCATGACCTCCGGGCCCTTCATGTCGTTGTTCCCGGCTTCCGGCAGGATGCCGAGGCGGCGGGCCACCTCCTGGTAGGCCTCCTCGACCCGGCCCATGTCGCGCCGGAACCGGTCCTTGTCCATCTTCTCCGAGGTCTTGGCGTCCCACAGCCGGCAATTGTCCGGGCTGATCTCGTCGGCCAGCACCAGACGCATGTCCTCGTTCTCCCACAGCCGGCCGAACTCCAGCTTGAAGTCCACCAGCGTGATGCCGACGCCCAGGAACAGCCCGCTCAGGAAGTCGTTGATGCGGAGCGCCAGCGCCACGATGTCGTCCATGTCGGCGGTGGACGCCCAGCCGAACGCGGTGATGTGCTCCTCCGCCACCATCGGGTCGTTCAGGCTGTCGTTCTTGTAGTAGTACTCCAGGATCGAGCGCGGCAGCCGGGTGCCCTCCGGGATGCCCAGCCGCTTGCTCAGCGAGCCGGCGGCGACGTTGCGCACCACCACCTCCAGCGGAACAATCTCGACCTCGCGGATCAGCTGCTCGCGCATGTTGAGCCGGCGCACGAAGTGGGTCGGCACGCCGATGTCGTGCAGCCTGAGCATCAGGTGCTCGCTGATCCGGTTGTTCAGCACGCCCTTGCCGGTGATGACGCCCTTCTTGGCGCCGTTGCCGGCGGTGGCGTCGTCCTTGAAGTACTGGACGAGCGTACCCGGCTCCGGCCCCTCGAACAGGATCTTCGCCTTACCCTCGTAGAGCTGTCGGCGGCGGGCCATAAACCGTCCTTGTGCTGCACGTGGCGCCGCCTCGGCGACGCGGGCGCGGTATAGCAGCCTCCGGTGTCACCGCCTACCGCACGGGACCCGGCGGCAACGCCCGCTCAGGCGGCGGTCGCCATGGCGACCGGGATGAACGGGGTGCGGTCCGGGGCGCCGGCGGCGAACATCCAGTTCGGCACCCGCTCGGGGTCCTGCGGGATCCCCACCAGCGACGCGTTGGTGGTACCGAAGCCCGAGCGCGGCGGGATGTTGAGCTCGCTGCCGGCGGGCAGGGTGCGGTCCGACAGCAGCCCGGTCCAGGTGCCCCAGTCCGGCGGCATCGGCATCGGTGCCGCCTGGAAGCGCGGCAGGTGCCGGGCGATGCGCGGGATCTGCATGTCGTCCGGCCCGCCGGTGGCGATCATGTGCACGCCCGGCTCCAGCGCCGACACCTCCGGATGGCCGTAGCCGAGCCCGCACAGGTAGTACGCCCCGTGCCGGTCGCCGACGATCATGTTGTAGGAGCGGTAGCGCCCGGCATCCGTCGCCGCCAGCGCCGCGACCGCCGCTTCCGCGGTGGCTTCCCGCGCCGCGATCAGCGGCAGCTCGCCGCGCGAGCGCTTGCCCGGCGCCGGGCCCAGGCTGCCGACCCGGTTCAGCACCGCCGCCACCACGCCGCGATCGTTCAGCGCGAGCCAGGTGCCGCCGCCCGGAACGTCGCGCGGCCCCAGCACGTCCGGCTGCTCGGGCCAGTAGCGTCCCGGCGGGTCCCAGGGCCGGTCCAGCCGCTCGTCGCGGTTGGCGGCGATCAGAAGCGGCCAGGCTTCCCCCGGCGTGGTCGATATGATGACGGTGCACACGATGACTGGAACCTGTTTCTGGCAACCGGGATGGAACATGGGTGGCAATATGCCGCAATGCGACATTGCACCGGCCGGTGTCAATGGCAGCGGCCGGCATGGCAGGACAGGACTGACTAGGCCGCAGGGCCCGGCTCGCCGAACACGCGCCGGAAGCTCCCGTCGAGTGCTGCGAGGTGCCGGCCCGGGTCGGTGGCGCGGTCCAGCAGCTCCGCCGCCACCCGCCCGGCCACCTCCGGATCGGCGTCGAGGTTGTCGCGGAAGCTGCGCCCGCCCGGGGTGCCGAGCGCGGTCCAGGTCGCCATGGCGTTGCGCTGCACGATCCGGTACGCGTCCTCGCGCGAGATCCCCGCGCGCGCCAGCTCCAGCAGCACCTCGCCCGAATGCACCACCCCGCCCAGGCTGTCGAGGTTGGCCAGCATCCGCTCCGGATACACCACCAGGCGCTCCACCATCCCCGCCAGCCGGTGAAGGGCGAAGTCGAGCCCGACCGTGGCGTCCGGGCCGATGTTGCGCTCCACCGACGAGTGGCTGATGTCGCGCTCGTGCCACAGCGCCACGTTCTCCAGCGCCGGCACCGCGTGGGAGCGCACCAGCCGCGCCAGCCCGGTCAGGTTCTCCGACAGCACCGGGTTGCGCTTGTGCGGCATCGCCGAGGAGCCCTTCTGCCCCGGATGGAAGAACTCCTCCGCTTCCCGCACCTCGGAGCGCTGCAGGTGACGCACCTCCGTCGCCAGCCGCTCGATCCCCGACGCGATCACCGCGAGCGTGCAGAAGAACGCCGCGTGCCGGTCGCGCGGGATCACCTGGGTGGACACCGGCTCCGGCTGGAGCCCGAGCCGCTCCGCCACGTATTCTTCCACCCGCGGATCGACGTGCGCGAAGGTGCCGACCGCGCCCGAGATGGCGCAGGTGGCGATCTCCTCCCGCGCCTGCACCAGCCGCTTCCGGTTGCGCGCGAACTCGGCGTAGTGCCCGGCCAGCTTGAGCCCGAACGAGGTCGGCTCGGCATGGATGGCGTGGCTGCGCCCTACCGTCAGGGTGTGCTTGTGCTCGAACGCCCGGCGCCTGAGCGCCGCCAGCACCGCGTCCAGGTCCTCGATCAGCAGGTCCGAGGCCTGCGCCAGCTGCACCGCCAGGCAGGTGTCGAGCACGTCGGACGAGGTCATGCCGAGATGCACGAACCGGCTGTCCGGCCCGATCTTCTCCGCCAGCCAGGTCAGGAACGCGATCACGTCGTGTCGCGTCTCGGCCTCGATCGCATCGATCCGGGCGAGGTCGGCGTCGGTGAACGCCGCCATCGCCGCGTTTCCACGCTCTCGGATCGCCGCCGCCGACTCCGCCGGCACGTCGCCGAGCCCGGCCATCGCCTCCACCGCCAGCGCCTCGATCTCGAACCAGATCCGGTAGCGGTTGGCCGGCGCCCAGATCGCCGCCATCGCCGGCCGTGTGTAGCGTGGAACCATCGGATCCCCTTCCCCCGGCACGCAGCACCCGACCGGCCGCCTGCCTTTCCCCAACAACCGGATCGCTTTAGGCCGGTCCGGTCCTGCTGTGCAGGGCCGAAGGAACGGAGCGCCCATGCTGATCCCGCATCACCTGTTGTCCGAAGGGGTGGCACTGGCCCAGGTCCTGCTCATCGACCTGACGCTCGCCGGCGACAACGCGGTGGTGGTAGGCCTGGCGGTGCTGGGCCTGCCGGCGCGGGAACGGCGGCTGGCGATCCTGTTCGGCATCGCCGCCGCGACGCTGATCCGGATCGGCCTGGCCACCGTGGCGCTGCGCCTGCTGGCGATCGTCGGGCTGACCCTGGCCGGCGGCTTGCTCCTGCTTTGGGTGTGCTGGCGCATGGTGCGCGAGCTGCGGCACCGCCCGGCCGGCGCGAACGATCCCGACCTGTCCGGCCGCACCAGGCCCGGCGCGCTGCGCCGCGCGATCGGGCGGATCGTGCTGGCAGACCTGTCCATGAGCCTGGACAACGTGCTGGCGGTCGCCGGGGCCGCCGGCCAGCACCTTTGGGTGCTGATCACCGGCCTGGTGGTGTCGATCGCGCTGATGGGCATCGCCGCGTCGCTGGTGGCGCGCCTGCTGGAGCGCTACCGCTGGATCGCCTGGCTCGGCATCCTGATCGTCCTGGTAGTGGCGATCGAGCTGATCGTCCAGGGTGGTCACCAGGTGGTGCGGCAGACCGGCCTGGTTTCCCGGCTCGGGTTCTGACGCCCTTTCGCCCGGCCGCTACTCCCCGATCGCGCCGCCGCCGGGATGGCGCAGGTCGAGCCCGCCCCACACCCCCGGGCTGCGATGGGCCAGCGACGGGCCGCCGACCAGGATGCCCTCGGCCGAGCCCCAGTTCTCGTGCACGGTGATCTGGTAGCCCATCGCCGTCAGCTTCGCCGTCACCTCCGGCGACAGCGCGCCCGCTTCCGCTTCCACCGGCTGGGGCATCCATTGCTCGTGGATCCGGGCCATGTTCACCGCTTGCGCGATGTCCATGCCGCCATCCACCACCGCCAGGATCGCTTCCAGGGTGATGGTCGGGATGCGCGAGCCGCCCGGGCTGCCGATCACCATCACCACCTTGTTGTTCCGCGACAGGATGGTGGGCGACATGGAGGACAGCGGCGTCTTGCCCGGCGCCACCGCGTTGGCGGCCGAGCCGACCAGGCCGTACATGTTGGGCGCGCCCGCCTTGGCCGAGAAGTCGTCCATCTCGTCGTTCATGACGATGCCGGTGTGCCCCGCCACCACCTTGGCGCCGAACCAGCCGTTCAGGGTGTAGGTCATCGACACCGCCCGGCCGTCCTTGTCGATGATCGAGAAGTGCGTGGTCTCGGTGTTCTCGTGCGGCGCCGGGTCGAGCGGGCTCAGGGTGCTGGACGCCAGCGCGCGGTCGGTGGGGGTGTGGGCGCGGATCGCGGCGGCGTAGGCCGGACTGACCAACTCCGCCACCGGATCGTGCACGAAGGCCGGGTCGCCCAGGTTCTGCCGGTCGGCATAGGCGTGCCGCATCGCCTCGACCTGGCGCTGCACCCCGGCCACCGTGCGCAGCCCGAGCCCGTGCAGGTCGTCGCCGTCCAGGATGTTCAGGATCTCGCACAGCGCCACGCCGCCGCCGCTTGGCGGCGGTGCCGTGTCCACCGTGTAGCCGCGGTAGTGGCAGGTCACCGGCGGCAGCACGCGGGTGCGGTAGCGCGCGAAGTCGTCCATCGACAGCACGCCGTTGCCCCGGGCGCTGGCGGACACCATCGCGGCTGCGATCGGTCCTGAATAGAACGCCGACGGCCCGTGCGCCGCGATCTGCGACAAGGTGTCGGCCAGCTCGGCCTGCACCAGCCGCTCGCCCACCGTGTAGGGCGTGTGGTCCGGGTGGAGGAAGATGCGCGCCGCGTCGGGGTCCTTGGCGAAGCCGGCGGTGGCCGTGTGCAGCAGCATCACGTCGCCAGGCTTCAGCACAAAGCCGTCGCGGGCCAGCCGGATCGCCGGCGCCATCACCACGGCGCGCGACAGGTGGCCCCAGCGCTGCAGCGCCTCGTCCATCCCGGCCACGGTGCCGGGCACCGCCACCGCCTTCCAGCCGGTTTGGGACAGGCCCGGCACCACGTTGCCGGCCGCGTCCTGGAACATGGTCGGCGTGGCGGCGAGCGGCGCGTGTTCGCGGAAGTCGAGAAACACGGCGCTGCCGTCCGGCTGCCGCAGGGTGAGGAAGCCGCCGCCGCCGATGTTGCCGGCGGCCGGATACACCACCGCCAGCGCGTAGGCCACCGCCACCGCGGCATCCACCGCGTTGCCGCCCTGCCGCAGGATCTGCGCGCCCACCTCCGACGCCAGCAGGTGCGCCGTCACCACCATGCCGTGCGCGCCGTGCACCGGGGTCGGCGCCACCGCCACCGACGCGGACGGGCCGAACGCCAGCGGGTCGGCGCCTTCCCAGCCGCCGGGACGCGCCGGGGCCACCGGAACCTGGGCGACGGGAGCCTGCACCATCGGCGCGACGGGCGGCGTCGGGGGCTGCGGCTGGGCCAGCGCGGGCAGCCCCGGGCAGATCGCCAGCGCCGCCGACAGCGCGATCCTGGCCAGACGGTGAACGGCGTTCACATGAACAGTGTTCATGCCACCGCCGGGTAAGGCGGCTTGTCGAGCCCGTCGGGCGACAGGGTGAAGATCTCGCATCCGTCCTCCGTGACCCCCACCATGTGCTCGAACTGCGCCGACAGGCTGCGGTCGCGCGTCACCGCGGTCCAACCGTCGTCGAGGATCTTCACCTCCGGACGCCCGGCATTCACCATCGGCTCCACGGTGAAGAACATGCCGGGCCGGAGCACGGCGCCCTCCTTGGGACGGCCGTAGTGCAGGATGTTGGGCGAGTCGTGGAAGTTGCGGCCGATGCCGTGGCCGCAGAAGTCGCGCACCACCGACATGCGCTGCCCTTCGACGAAGCTCTGGATCGCGTGGCCGATGTCGCCCAGCGTGTTGCCCGGCCGGATCGCCGCCAGCCCGCGCATCAGCGACTCGTAGGTCACGTCGATCAGCATGGCGGCGCGACGCGGCACCGTCCCCACCGTGAACATGCGGCTGGTGTCGCCGTACCAGCCGTCCAGGATGGAGGTGACGTCGATGTTGAGCACGTCGCCCTCCTGCAGCCGGCGCTCGCCCGGGATGCCGTGGCAGACCACGTGGTTGAGCGAGATGCAGCAGGATTTCGGGTAGCCGCGGTAGTTCAGCGTCGCCGGCACCGCGCCCTGCGACAGGGTGTAGTCGTGGATGAGGCGGTCGAGCTCGCCGGTGGTGACGCCGGCCTGCACGTGCGGGGTGACCATGTCGAGCGTTTGCGCGGCCAGGCGTCCGGCCGCGCGCATGCCGGCGAAGTCGGCCTCGGGGTGGATGATGATCCGACGCCTGTCCGTTTCCCCGTCCATCACCGCCTCCTTTCTGCGCCGTTGCCTGGTGGCGGGCCGGACAACGCCGGAACCGGCGTCGGGATCGGCCTCAAGGACGCGTCGGGAAGATGCGCGGCCCGACGGGACGCTGCAAGGACGGACGCCGCGCGGGGGTCAGCTCCGCTGCCAGTGGCCCCGCACGTGGCCGTGCCGGTGCGGCGACACCAGCTCGGCGGTGGCGAAGTGCATGCGCGCGCCGGTGAGGTGGACGCGCGGGCCGTGGCCGCGCGCGTGGACGCCGCGCCAGCTGCCCATCTCCACCGGCGCCGTCGCCCGCGCCGCCACCAGGCGCACCACCAGCCGGCCGCCGCGCATGCGCACCAGGCGGCGTCGCACCGGCATCGCCTGCTCCTCGCTCATCGTGTCGGACGCGAGCATCAGCGCCGGGCGGCGGCTGCGCAACATCGGCCGCGCCATCACCGGCACGCCTTCCTGCTGGAAGCCCTGGTCGAGCAGGGCGGTCATCACCGCCGAGCGCTGCGGGTTGCTGCTCGCGCCCAGCACCACGCCGATCAGCCGGACGTTGCCGCGCACCGCCGAGGTGACCAGGTTGTGGCCGGCATCCACCGTGTAGCCGGTCTTGAGCCCGTCGGCGCCGGGATAGATCTGCAGCATCGGGTCGTGGTTCATCACCTCGCGGCCGTGGAACACGAACGCCGGCACCGCGAAGTAGTGGTACTGCTCCGGGAAGTCCTGGATCAGGTGGCGGGTCAGGGTGGCGAAGTCGCGCGCGGTGGAGACCTGCTCCTGGTCCGGCAGGCCGGACGCGTTGCGGAAGGTGGTGTTGCTCATGCCGAGCGAGCGCGCCTTCTGCGTCATCATCTGCGCGAACTGCTGCTCGTCGCCCTGCGCCAGCAGCTCGCCCAGCGCGCAGGCGGCGTCGTTGGCCGACTTGGTGACCAGGCCCAGGATCGCCTGCTCCACCGTGAGGTAGGAGCCCGGCACCAGGTCGAGCTTGGACGGCTCCATGGAGGCGGCATGGCTGGATACCGGCACCGCCTGGTCCAGCGAGATGTGGTTCTGGCGCAGCGCGTCGAACGCCAGGTAAAGCGTCATCAGCTTGGTCAGGCTGGCCGGATAGCGCTGCAGGTCCGGGTTGGCCTGCTGCAGCACCGCGCCGGAGTTGGCGTCCATCACGAAGGTGCTGAGCTGACCCACGTACTGGGCGCGGGCGAGGCCGGGCGCCAGCAGCGCGCCGCACAGGCCGACGCAGGCGAGCAGCGCCCGGCGGAAGGGCCGGCTTCCCGCCTCCGCATGAACGGATGCGGCACGACCCTTGGACTCTGGCGCCATGCGCACCCCCTCACTCACGAAGCCGATACTATGAAGGCACGGCGGTTCCGTCCAGGCAAATTCACAGTTTTGCAACGGGTTGCCGGCGAGCATGCGTGCGCGACCGCAGCGCCAGGTTTCAAACCGCCGCCCGGGACGTCATGCCCGCGCGCTAGGGGCTTTCAAGCCGTGTTTGACTTCCAATATGCTCGCTCCATGCGCTCCGACCACAGCCAGCCGGCCTTTTCCGCAAGGTTTCCTCCCGTTCGCCGTGGGACGAATCGTCGTGCCGGGCGGTTGAGCGCCGAACCGAGGGCCGCAGGCGAGGACGACAAGACCGACAACCCGGATTCGCCCAACGTCGGCGTGGTGGTGAAGGCGCGTCCGAAGACGCGCAAGCCGGCCATGTACAAGGTGCTGATGCTGAACGACGACTACACGCCGATGGAGTTCGTCGTCCACGTGCTGGAGCGGTTCTTCCAGAAGTCTCGCGACGAGGCGACGCGCATCATGCTCCACGTGCACAAGCGCGGCGTGGGCGTGTGCGGCGTCTATACCTATGAGGTCGCGGAAACCAAGGTGACCCAGGTGATGGACCTGGCACGGCAGAACCAGCACCCGTTGCAGTGCACGATCGAGAAGGACTGAACGGCCGGGAACGCCCGGGCGGGTGAACCACCGCTCCGGGGCGCGGGCGGGGATGGAATCCGGGTCCGCAGGCTCCCATCTGTTGCGGTGCGGCGAGGCCGGTTCCGGCCCGGCTTCCCCGCACGGTCGACGACGATTTTTACTGGCCTTCTGCAGATAAAGCTCCAAGATGCTGGCGGGTCGCGACAGGGTCGTGCGGTCCCGATGATCAAGGGGTTGGCTGCACCGGCCTGGCCTTAGATGGCGAAGGAGCGTTCCCATGCTGTCACGCAACCTCGAGCAGACGCTGCACCGGGCCCTGTCGCTCGCGGGCGACCGTCGCCACGAATACGCCACCCTGGAGCACCTGCTGCTCGGCCTGGTCGACGACGGCGACGCGGCGACCGTGCTGCGCGCCTGCGGCGTCGACCTGGACAAGCTGCGCACCGACCTCACCGAGTTCCTGGACAAGGACCTGGCCGGACTCGCTTCCGACCGCTCCTCCGAGCCGAAGCCGACCGCGGCGTTCCAGCGGGTGGTGCAGCGTGCGGCAATCCACGTGCAGTCGTCCGGCCGCGACGAGGTCACCGGCGCCAACACCCTGGTGGCGCTGTTCTCCGAGCGTGAAAGCCATGCGGTGTACTTCCTGCAGCTGCAGGACATGACCCGGCTCGATGCCGTCAACTTCATCAGCCACGGCATCGCCAAGGCGCCGGGCCGCACCGCGCAGCGCCCCGCCACCGGGGCCGCCGGCGGCGGAGACACGCCGGACGGCGAGCGCGAGGAGCGCGGCCGCACCGGCCCGGCCAAGCAGCAGGACGGGCTGTCGGCCTACTGCGTCAACCTCAACAAGAAGGCGCAGAGCGGCAAGATCGACCCGCTGATCGGCCGCGACACCGAGATCGAGCGCACCATCCAGATCCTGTGCCGACGCACCAAGAACAACCCGCTCTACGTGGGCGATCCCGGCGTCGGCAAGACCGCGATCGCCGAGGGCCTGGCCAAGCGCATCGTCGAGGGTGACGTGCCGGAGGTGCTGGCCAAATCCACCATCTACGCGCTGGACATGGGCGCGCTGCTGGCCGGCACCCGCTACCGCGGCGACTTCGAGGAGCGGCTCAAGGCGGTGGTGACCGAGCTGGAAGCCAACCCGGGCGGCATCCTGTTCATCGACGAGATCCACACCGTGATCGGCGCCGGCGCCACCTCGGGCGGGGCGATGGACGCGTCCAACCTGCTCAAGCCGGCGCTGGCCCAGGGCACGCTGCGCTGCATCGGCTCCACCACCTACAAGGAGTTCCGCCAGCACTTCGAGAAGGACCGCGCCCTGGTGCGCCGGTTCCAGAAGATCGACGTCAACGAGCCGTCGGTCGAGGACGCGGTGAAGATCCTGCGCGGGCTCAAGACCAACTACGAGAAGCACCACAAGGTCTCCTACACCGACGACGCGATCCGCGGCGCGGTGGAGCTGGCGGTGAAGTACATCCACGACCGCAAGCTGCCCGACAAGGCGATCGACGTGATCGACGAG